>NZ_BCUU01000050.1 GCF_001591385.1 Variovorax soli NBRC 106424 | reverse complement strand
CGAGCGGCGCGCGCTGCTGCTCAAGGCGGCCCATGCGCTCGAAGCCAAGGCCGAGGCCTTCGCCGCCGCCATGGCGCGCGAGACCGGCGCCTCGGGCCTGTGGGCCGGCTTCAATGTGCATCTTGCCGCCGGCATGTTCACCGAGGCCGCATCGCTCACCACGCAGATCGACGGCCAGGTCATCCCCTCGGACGTGCCCGGCAGCCTGTCGATGGCGGTGCGCCAGCCGGCCGGCGTGGTGCTGGGCATCGCGCCGTGGAATGCACCGGTCATCCTCGGCGTGCGCGCGGTGGCCACGCCGCTGGCCTGCGGCAATACGGTGGTGCTCAAGGGCTCGGAGATCAGCCCCGCCACGCATGGCCTGATCATCGAGGCGCTGCAAGAGGCCGGGTTGCCTCCAGGCGTGGTGAACTTCGTCACCAATGCCCCCCAGGATGCGGCGGCGGTGGTCGAGGCGATGGTGGCCCACCCGGCCGTGCGGCGCGTCAACTTCACCGGCTCCACCCGCGTGGGCAAGCTCATCGCCCAGACCTGCGCCGCGCACCTCAAGCAGGTGGTGCTCGAACTCGGCGGCAAGGCGCCCCTCATCGTGCTGGACGATGCCGACATCGACGCGGCGGTGAACGGCGCCGCCTTCGGCGCCTTTGCCAACTCGGGCCAGATCTGCATGTCGACCGAGCGCATCGTGGTCGACCGCAAGGTGGCCGACGCCTTCGTGGCCCGGCTGGCGGACAAGGCGGCGTCGCTGCCGCTGGGGGATCCGCGCCAGGGGCCGGTGGTGCTCGGCTCGGTGGTGGACATGGCCACGGTGCAGCGCTGCAACGCCCTGATCGACGACGCGCTGGCCAAGGGCGCGAAGCTGGTCATCGGCGGGCGCGCGGGCAGCACCCTGATGCCTGCCACGCTCATCGACCATGTCACGCCCGACATGCGGATCTACCACGAGGAAACCTTCGCACCGGTGAAGGCCATCGTGCGCGTGGACGGCGAGGACGAAGCGGTGCGCGTGGCCAACGACAACGAGTTCGGCCTGTCGGCCGCGGTGTTCGGGCGCGACGTGGCGCGCGCCATGAACGTGGCGCGCCGCATCGAGTCGGGCATCTGCCACATCAACGGCCCCACGGTGCATGACGAGGCTCAAATGCCCTTCGGCGGCGTCAAGGGCTCGGGCTGGGGCCGCTTCGGCGGCCGCGCCGGCATCGACGCCTTCACCGAGCTGCGCTGGATCACCGTGCAGACCACCGCGCGCCATTACCCTTTTTGACTAATTCGTGAATCCGCCGGCGCCGTTTGCGCGCCGGTGCTGCGCGCGAACAACGCAGGGCCAAACGCAATCGCGCACACTCGGGGGCATCACTAAAACCTCGAGGGGAGAGCTTCTTGAAAACCGCCTTGCGTTACCTGCTGTATGTGCTGCTGGCACTGTTCGTGACGGCCGCCATCGCCGTCGCGCTCATCGTCAAGCTGGTGCTGGCGCCGGCCAAGGGCGAGTGGTCGGAACGCGTGCAGTACGGGCCCATCGGCTTCGACGTGGGCGTGCCCACGGTGCTGCGCCTGGCCACCGCTTCGTGGTTCGCGCCGCAACTGGCCGGCCACCGGTTCGACACCCGCTTCGGCAGCCTGCGCTTCGACTGGAACGAGGCCAGCGGGCTCGAGCTCAACTGCGAACGGTGCAGCCTGGCGGTGCCCGCGCTGGGCGACAAGCCGGTGCAGGTGTGGCGGCTGACGCTCACCGCCCGGCGCGACGTGGACTCCTTGTTCGGCAACCTGCGCGCGGTGCAGGACGGCGTCGCCAACGGCAACGAGCTGCGCGGCCGCTGGAGCGGCCGCCTCACGCAAAAAGACCTGCAGGTGTCGGCCGAGGTGGACCATGCGCCCATCAGCCAGTGGTACCAGCTGCTCGTGCCCGAGCTGCCGGAACTGAAGCGCGCCCGCATCGGCGGCACGGCCTCGCTGCGCCTGCAGCTGGCCCTGCCCGAAGGCGCCTTCAACCTGCAGCCGCGCCTGGTGCTCTTCACGGTGGACGGCCTCGGTGCCGAAGGCCTTCTGGAATCGCGCGCCGCCAGCTGCGGTACGCCGGCCAGGCTCGCCAACGACGCCTGGCTCAGCCGCGGCGCGGTGGCCGCGCTGGATGCCGGCTTCTTCCAGCATCCCGGCTACGACTCGGCGAGCCTGGCGCGCGGGCGGGCCAGCGCCCCGGCCGCCCCGCTGGCCGCCGGCAGCGCCAAGGCCGAACGCGTGAGCAGCGCCGCCCGCATCACGGTGCCGACGACGCCGCCCCCGACGCTCAACCTCCAGGTGGCCCGGCGCCTGCTGCCGCCCCTGCCCGACCCCGAAGCGCAGCATCTGCGCGATCTTCTCTATGCGGTGGAGTTCGAGCGGGCACCGGGCAAGCAGCGCCTGCTGCAGGCTTATCTGGACATGGCACCCTGGGGCGAGCAGCTCTGCGGCGCCGAGGCCGCGGCGCGCCGCTACTTCAAGCGCAGCGCACGCTCGCTGGAGCCCACGCAGGCGATCTGGATGGCCACGCTCCTGCGCGACCCGGACGGCCTGCTGCAGAAGTGGCGCGCCGAAGGCCAGATCGACAGACCGGCCGCACGCAAGGTGGCCGAGCAGGTGCAGGAGATCACGGCTGGCCAGCGCGCTGCGCTGTTTCGCGGCGTGGCCAACGCGCGCTTCGTCGCGCCCGCGGCGCCATGACGGCCGCGCATCAGCCATTGGCGGCTGCAGACATCGAAGCCATCGAGCGCGCCACGCTGGATGCCGTGGCGCCGCAATGGGTGGACGCGCTGGACGACGAAGCCTGGCTGCTGCCCATGGACCCCGGCACCGTCGGCCGCGCCAGGAGCGCCGTGCCGCTGCGCCACCAAGCTCCGCACGCCGATCCGACGCGGCTGCTGGAGCGCATCGAGGAGCGCTACGCAGCACGAGGCTTCCCGACCCAGCTGCGCGTGGCAGAGGCGGCCTGCTTCGACGACCTGGCCAACGCCATGACGGCGCGCGGCTACCAGGCCGCCAAGCCCACGCAGACCCAGACGGGCACAGCTCGCGCCATGCTGGCGCTCGGCGCCGATGCGCCTGCCCAGATCGATGCTGCCCCCGATGCCGCCTGGGCCCAGGTCTTTCTCGGCCCGGGCTTCGACCCGGTGGACGGCGGCAGCCGCGTGCAGGCCTTGAGCCGCGCCAGCGGCAACCTGTACGCCAGCGTGCGCGAGGACGGTGCGACGCTGGCGGCCGGCGCCGTCTCCTTCGGCCATGGCTGGGCCAGCGTGCACGGCATGCGCACGGTGCAGACGGCACGTGGCCGCGGCCTGGCGGGCCGGGTGCTGGCGGGCCTGGCCGGTGCCGCGCTGGAGCGCGGCTACGAGCGCGTCTTTCTGCAGGTCGAGGCCGGCAACGAACCGGCCCTGGCGCTGTACCGGCGGGCAGGTTTCGCGCCGGCCTGGACCTACCGCTACTGGCACCGTCCCGAAGCAGGCTGAGCCCGGCCACCGCACCAGCACGGTGCAATGTCGGTGGCACACGTCTTGCGGTGTGCTGCCCATGGATGCAGCCCCCGACATCGCGGTTGAGATCGTTGCCCTGACCAAGCAATACGCGGTCGACATCCCGCCCGCCGTGGACCAGATCGACCTGCGCATTGCCAGCGGCAGCTACTGCTGCCTGCTGGGCCCCTCCGGCTGCGGCAAGAGCACCACGCTGCGCATGATCGCCGGCCACGAATCCGTCACGCATGGCGACATCCTGCTCGCCAACCGCAACATCACCCGGCTGCCCGCCGCCGCCCGCGGCACGGCCATGATGTTCCAGAGCTTTGCCCTGTTCCCGCATCTCTCGGCGCTGGACAACGTGGCTTTCAGCCTGAAGATGAAGGGCGTGGCCCGGGCCGAGCGGCACCGGCGCGCCGGCGCGCTGCTCGAGCGCGTGGCCATGGGCCACCTCGCCCAGCGCAAGCCGGCCGAACTCTCCGGCGGTCAGCAGCAGCGCGTGGCGCTGGCCCGCGCGCTCATCACCGAGCCCAAGGTGCTGCTGCTGGACGAGCCCCTGTCGGCGCTCGACCCCTTCCTGCGCGTGCAGATGCGCGCCGAGCTGCGACGCTGGCAAAAAGAGCTGGGGCTCACCTTCATCCACGTCACCCACTCGCAGGAAGAAGCCATGGCCCTGGCCGACACCATGGTGGTGATGAACCACGGGCTGATCGAGCAGGTGGGCTCGCCGCACCAGGTCTACAACTTTCCCGCCAATGAATTCGTGGCCCGGTTCATGGGCGGCCACAACGTGCTGCAGACCGCTTCGGGCCTGGTGGCCGTGCGCAACGACCACATGCGCATCGCCGCCGCCCAGGCGCCCGGCGCCAGCGGCCTGGCGGCGCACATCACCGACATCGAATACCAGGGCACCTACGTGCTGCTGGGCCTGCAGCTGGCCGATGAAGCCCAGGCGGCACCCGCGATGAAACAGGTGGCGGTGCTGCTGCACGAGAGCGATTTCCTGGCGTGCCCCTTCGAGCTGGGCCAGCCGGTGCTGCTGTGGTGGGACGAAGCCCACGCCCATGCCTTGCAGCCCGGCGCACAGCGCCCCGCACCGCGGCAGCCGCAGCCCACCCGGATGCGCCGCGACCCGCTGGCCGCCATGGCCGCCTGAACACGCCGCCCGCCAACGCACGCACGCGCGCACAACCCGAATCATCAACCCGAGGAGGCTCCTTCCATGTCCGACCACAACCAAGACAACTCCGGCATCCAGCGCCGCCACCTGCTGCAGGGCACGGCCGGCATCCTGGCCACCGGCATCGCGCCCTTCGTCCACGCGCAGGAAAAAATCGTGCTGCGCTACCTCGGCACGGCGGTGAACCAGGACAAGGCCATTGCCGAGAAGTTCAAGGCGGACACCGGCATCGAGATCCAGTACGTGGCCGTGACCACCGACGACGTGACCAAGCGCGCCGTCACGGCGCCCAACAGCTTCGATCTGATCGACACCGAGTACTTCTCGCTCAAGAAGATCGTGCCCACCGGCAACCTCAAGGGCATCGACACGAAGAAGATCAAGAACGCCGACAAGATCACCACGCTCTTCACCAAGGGCGAGGTGGCCGGCAAGAAGGTGGGCGACCAGGGCACCGCGCCCAAGAAGGTCATGTTCCTGGAAAGCGAGAAAAGCAAGAAGTTCTCGGCCACGCCCACGCAGTACATGACGCTGATTCCCACCGTGTACAACGCCGACACGCTGGGCATCCGGCCCGACCTGATCAAGCGGCCCATCGGCTCGTGGGCCGAGCTGCTCAACCCGGAGTTCAAGGGCAAGGCGGCCATCCTGAACATTCCGTCCATCGGCATCATGGACGCGGCGATGGTGGTGGAGGCCAAGGGCCTGCACAAGTACGCCGACAAAGGCAACATGACCAAGGCCGAGATCGACCTGACGATCAAGACCCTGATCGAGGCCAAGAAGGCCGGCCAGTTCCGCGCGCTGTGGAAGGACTTCAACGAGTCGGTCAACCTCATGGCGTCGGGCGAAGTGGTCATCCAGTCGATGTGGAGCCCGGCCGTGACCGCCGTGCGCACCAAGGGCATCGACTGCGTGTTCCAGCCCCTCAAGGAGGGCTATCGCGCCTGGGCCGCGGGCTTCGGCGTGCCGGCCACGCTGTCGGGCAAGAAGCTGGACGGCGCCTACGAGTTCATCAACTGGTTCCTCGACGGCTGGGCCGGTGCGTACCTCAACCGCCAGGGCTACTACAGCGCGGTGCTCGACACCGCCAAGGCCAAGATGGAAGCCTACGAGTGGGCCTACTGGATGGAAGGCAAGCCCGCCTCGCAGGACATCAAGAGCCCCAACGGCGACCTGCTGGCCAAGGCCGGCTCGGTGCGCGACGGCGGCAGCTACGAGCAGCGCATGGGCGGCATCGCCTGCTGGAACGCGGTCATGGACGAGAACGAGTACATGGTCAGGAAGTGGAATGAGTTCGTCGCCGCGTGATGAACCTGCGCGCGGCATCGACGGCTGAGGCGGGGCACGGCGGCATCGCGGCCTGGTGGCAGGCCGCGCCCTTCGCGCTGGTGTTCTTCCTGTTCTTCCTGGTTCCGCTGGGGCTGATCGCCATGGTCAGTCTGTGGAACTTCAACGAGTACGAACTGCTTCCGGCGCTCACGCTGCGCAACTACGCCAGCATCTTCGAGGGCTGCTCGCATCTCACCGACAACGGCGACCTGTGCGTCACGCTGTCGACCTACCTCAGCACGCTCAAGTTCTGCCTGCTGGTGTGGGCCATCACGCTGGTGCTGGGCTTCGCGGTGGCGTACTTCCTGGCCTTCCACGTGCGCTCGGCCACGGTGCAGACGGTGCTCTTCGTGCTGTGCACCGTGCCCTTCTGGACGTCGAACGTGATCCGCATGATCTCGTGGGTGCCGCTTTTGGGCCGCAATGGCCTGGTGAACCAGGGGCTCATGGGGCTGGGCCTGGTCGACCAGCCGGTGGAATGGCTGCTGTTCTCCGACTTCTCGGTGGTGCTGGCCTTCGTGCACCTCTACACCATGTTCATGATCGTGCCCATCTTCAACAGCATGATGCGCATCGACCGCTCGCTGCTGGAAGCCGCCAGCGATGCCGGCGCCAGCGGCTGGCAGACGCTGTGGAACGTGATCGTGCCGCTGTGCAAGTCGGGCATCGTGATCGGCTCCATCTTCGTCATCACCATCGTCATGGGCGACTTCGTCACCATCGGCGTGATGGGCGGCCAGCAGATCGCCTCGGTGGGCAAGATCATCCAGGTGCAGACCTCGTACCTGCAGTTTCCGCTGGCCGCGGCCAATGCGGTCATCCTCCTGGCCGTGGTGCTGATGATCATCTGGGGGCTCACGCGCCTGGTGGACATCCGCAAGGAACTATGAGAGTGCTCAAACCGCACCACCTGCGCGATGCGCGACCGGCCGGCTTCTGGCCGCTGGCGCTCGTGTTCGGGCTGTTCCTGCTGTTTCTCTACGGACCGATGCTCACCATCTTCGTGCTGAGCTTCCAGGGGCCCGAGGGCGGCCTGACCTTTCCGCTGCGCGGCCTGTCGCTGCACTGGTTCCACAAGCTGGCCGAAGGGCTGGGCACGGTGGACATCGGTGCAGCGTTCCGGCGCTCGCTGATGCTCGGCACGGTGGTCACCGGACTCACCGTGGTGCTGTCGGTGCTGGCCGGGCTGGCCTTTCGCAAGAAGCTGCGCGGCGGCGACGCGCTGTTCTACATCGCCGTGGCCAGCCTCATCATGCCGTCGATCATCGTGTCGCTGGGCATCGGGCTGCAGTTCCGGCTGGTCGACACGGGGCTGAAGGAACTGCTCACCGCCATGGGCGCCGACAACCTGCTGGAGGGATACGGCACCGCGCTGGGCCTGCTGACCTCGGCGCTGGGCGCGCACCTCACCTGGACGCTGCCGTTCGGGCTGCTGATCATGTTCGCGGTGTTCAACCGCTTCAACCCGGCGTATGAAGAAGCCGCGCGCGACCTGGGCGCCACGCCCTGGCAGGGCTTCGTGCACGTGGTGCTGCCGCTCATCGGCCCTTCCATCGTCGGCATCGGCATGTTCGGCTTCACGCTCAGCTGGGACGAGATCGCCCGCACCTCGCAGGCCATCGGCGACGTGAACACGCTGCCGCTGGAACTGCAGGGCCTCACCTCCACGGTGACCACGCCGGCCATCTATGCGCTGGGCACGGTCACCACCGTGGTCTCGCTGCTGGTCATGGGCCTGGCGCTGTGCGCCGCGGCGCTGCTGGGGCGGCGCTCGAAGGCACGCCGCACCTGAACGGCCGGAGCGCCCGCATGCCTTCGCTGCTGGTCATCAATCCCAACACCTCTGTGCCGGTCAGCGGGCTGCTGCAGGCGCACGTGCAGGAAGAGGTCGGCCAGGCCGTGCAGGTACGCACCGTCGGCGCGCGCTTCGGTGCCGCCTACATCGCTTCGGAAGCCACCTATGCGGTCGCCCAGCATGCGGTGCTCGACGCCTGGGCGGTGCATCTGAGCAAGGCCGAGCGGCCCGACGCGGTGCTGATCGGCTGCTTCGGCGATCCGGGCCTGTTCGCCCTGCGCGAAGGCGCCGGCGTGCCGGTGTCGGGGCTGGCCGAAGCGTCGTTCGCCGCCGCGGCGGCACACGGCCGGTTTGCGGTGGTGACGGGCGGCGAACGCTGGCGCCCGATGCTGGCACGCCTGGCCCATGCACTGGGCTACGGCGATGCGCTCGCAGGCATCCACACGGTGGCGCCCAGCGGCGCTGAACTGGCAGCCGACCCGGAGGGCGCGCGCGTTCTGCTGGCAGCTGCCTGCCAGGAGGCGGCGCAGCGCTTCGGCGCGCAGGCGGTGGTGCTGGGCGGCGCCGGGCTGGCCGGCATGGCGGCGGACATCGAGCACCAGCTGTCGGTCCCCCTCGTCGACAGCGTGCGGGCCGGCGCCCAGTGGGCATTGCAGGCACTGCAGGCACGCGAGCGCGCCCCGGACCCGGCGAACGAAGGCCGCTTCGGCGTCGCCTGGGAAAACCTTTCCTGGGAAATGGGCGCCCTGCCCTGAAGGAACCCACGCGGGGTGCGCGGTCGGGCAAACGGTGCCACCATCGCTCCCCATGACCAGCGCACACCATCCCAACCATGTTCCGCTGCCCGTGCTGACGCAGCCGCGCGGCATCGACCACATCGTGGCGGGCGTGTCCACCAGCGACGGCGACGGCGTCAAGCTCACGCGCGTGCTCCACCAGCCGCTGCAGCAGCGCCTGGACCCGTTCCTGATGCTGGACGCCTTCGGCAGCGACAACCCGGGCGACTACATCGGCGGCTTTCCCAACCATCCGCACCGCGGCTTCGAGACCGTGACCTACATGATCGCGGGCCGCATGCGCCACCGCGACAGCGCGGGCCACGAGGGCCTGCTGCAAAACGGCGGCGTGCAGTGGATGACCGCCGGCCGGGGCCTGGTGCACAGCGAACTGCCCGAGCAGGAGGAAGGCCGCATGGAAGGCTTCCAGCTGTGGCTCAACCTGCCGGCCAAGGACAAGATGCGCGAGCCCTGGTATCGCGACATCCAGAGCAGCGAGATTCCCGAATACGGCACGCAGAGCGGCGTGCATGTGCGCGTGATCGCCGGCACCAGCAACGGCGTGGCCGGCGCGATGCAGCGCGAGCACACCGAGCCGCTGTATGTGGACATCACCCTGCCGCCCGGCACGGAGTTCTCGCAAGAGCTGCCGGCCGATCACAACGCGCTCATCTACGTGTTCCGCGAATCTGTCTTCATCGGCAACAGCGAGGTGCCGACCAAGCGCATGGCCATCCTGGCCAACGCGCCGGACAGCGACGGCGTGCTGCTTCGCGCGCCGCGCACCAACCACAGCCCGGCCCGGGTGCTGCTGATGGCAGGCAAGCCCCTGCACGAACCCATCGCGCAGTACGGCCCCTTCGTGATGAACACGCGCGAGCAGGTCGTGCAGGCGGTGCACGATTTCCAGAACGGCAAGCTGCGCTAGCAGCGCACGTTGAAAAGGGTTGCGGCGCCGGCCTACGGCGAGTCGGCAGACCCACCCACCGCGCCGGCCGCCCGCGCCGCACAAGATGGCGGGCATGGCTTCCGTTCGCAAGGGCCAGGCGCCGGCCCCGCTTTCGCGCGCCGAATTCCATGAACGCTTCCAGGCGGCATTCCAGGACCCGGCTTTCCGCCAGGAGGCAGAGGCCCTGTCGCACATCGAGATCATTGCCTGGCAGGCCTATGACGAAGGCCGCAAGGCGCCGCGCAAGCGGCCGGCCGGCGCCGGGTATGCCGACCCGAACTACGAACTCTCCATCGAATGGATGGAAACGCGCGAGCGCCTCCTGCGGGCCCAGTCGGCGTGGGAGGACTCGGCCACGCCATCGCGCGTGCTGCTCATCAACGGATCACCGCGCAACGACGGCACCTGCCCCGGCGAAATCTCCAAGACCCACCGCCTGCTGCAGCTGGCCCGCGAGCAAGTCGACGCCGCCGGCATGCAGGCGGACGTGCTGGACCTGAGCCTGCTCAGCTCCAGCTACGAGCTGCGCATCCATCCCTGCAAGGCCTGCGTCTCCACCGCCATGCCGCTGTGCCACTGGCCCTGCAGCTGCTACCCCAACCACGCACTCGGGCAGACCGGCGACTGGATGGCGGAGATCTACGAGCGCTGGGTGGCAGCGCACGGGGTGATCGTCTTCACGCCGACGCACTGGTACCAGGCCAGCAGCGCACTCAAGCTCATGATCGACCGCCTGGTGTGCGCGGACGGCGGCAACCCCGATCCCACCACCACCCACGGCAAGCACCCCGACGAAGCCAAGGCGCTGGAAGAAAAGGGCTGGGACTATCCCAAGCACCTGGCCGGCCGCATCTACGGCGTGGTGGTGCACGGCGACGTGGCCGGCGTCGAGAGCGTGCGCCGCAGCCTGTGCGACTGGCTCGACTGGATGGGACTGGTCGACGCGGGCGACGAGGCGCGGCTGGACCGCTACATCGGCTACTACCGGCCCTACGCCAGCAGCCACGAGGAACTCGACCGCGACACCGGCGTGCAGGAGGAAGTGCGCAACGTCGCCCGCGCCGTGGTCCGTGGCGTGACGCTGCTGCGCGAAGGCCGCCTGCCGCAGCCCGCCGAAGGGCTGTCCGCGCCGCGCCCGAAATAGCGGCCTGCCCGGCTGGGCGCTTCACGCTTCTTTACGCAGCCTCATCGTTCGCTCACAGTCCGTACACCCGGCGGGTTCAGACTTCGCCTCACCTGCTGCCCATTGGCAGCGGTTTTTGAAGGAAGGAATCCTGTTCATGATCGCCAAGAAGACTCGTCAAATCCTGTGGACCGGCCTGCTGGCCAGCGCGGCCTTCGCAGCCTCGGCACAAACCACGCCCACCGCACCGGCAGGCGCGGCAGGTGCCGCACCCGCGGCACATGCGCCGGCCGCCGTTGCGCCCCGCATGGACGCGCACGGCGACCCGGCCAAGCGCTTCGAGCAGATGCAGCAACGCAAGGCCAAGCGCCTCGCGGACCTGAAGGAAAAGCTCAAGCTCGACGCATCGCAGGAATCCGCCTGGAGCAGCTTCGCCGCCGCACAGCAACCGCCGGCGCCGCCCGCCCAGCGACCCAGCCGCGAAGACATCGCCAAGCTCACCACGCCCGAGCGCCTGGACCTGATGCAAAAGCGCCAGGCCGAACGCAGCGCCGCCTTTGCCAAGCGAGCCGACGCCACGCGCAGCTTCTATGCGGCGCTGAAGCCGGAGCAGCAAAAGACCTTCGACGCGGAAACCCTGCGCTTCGGCCCGGGCAGCGAACGCCACCACGGTCCGCGCGGCCACGGTCAGCCGCAGGCACCGGCCAAGAGCTGATCGGCTCCGCCAACAGGCAAAAGCCCGCCATCAGGCGGGCTTTTTCATGGGCAGTCACCTGGCTTGCCGGCGCGCTACTGGGGCGTGCCCATCTTGCCTGGCGGATTGGTTGGAATGCCGGTCTTCTCGCCCGTTTCACCGAATTGCGGCTTGCGGTGATAGGTCTGCTCCCGCACCTCGGCACGCGTCTTGTCGCTGATCGGAACCGGCTGCATGTTCGGCTGGTGGTTGGTCATCGTCGTGGCCTCGCCGCTCACTGCCGGCACGTTCGTGTTGGCCGTGTTGCGCGACGCCTGCCGCGCCTCTTGCTTGACCGCCTCGCGCGAAACCGGGGGCTGGCCGTTATTGACGGGCTTGTCCGGCTTCTGTGCCAATGCCACGCCGCCTGCCAGCGACAGCAACACACCGAGCAGTGCACTCTTCATGCGGAAATCGGATCTCATGATGGTCTCCTTTGTGCCTTCAACCGGCACATGAGCCCATGCTAGGAATGCGCCCGGGTCTGCTGCGTAGTGCCATCCCCGTTGCGACTGTAGGAACCTGCCATGGCTGTGCGAAGGCAGTGCCTGCAAAACTCGGTGCGCGTCCTACATGCGCGGCGGCGCGAACGCACTAAAACTTCAAGGGTGCAGGACATCAGCGCATCCACCGCGGCCGCCACCCATGCATCACCTGTTTCGTTGAAGGTGATGACGGTCAACACGCACAAGGGATTTGCGGCACTCAATCGCCGCTTCATTCTTCCCGAGTTGCGCGAAGCGGTGCGCACGGTGGGGGCCGACCTGGTCTTCCTTCAGGAGGTGCTGGGTACCCACTCGCGCCATTCGCAGACCATCCAGAACTGGCCCCAGGCACCGCACTACGAATTCCTGGCCGACACCATGTGGCCGCAGTTCGCCTATGGGCGCAACGCGGTCTATCCACGCGGCCATCATGGCAATGCGCTGCTTTCCAAGTTTCCCATCGTCCAGCACCGCAACCACGATGTGTCCCTGAGCGGCGTGGAAAAGCGCGGCCTGCTGCATTGCACGCTGCGCCTGCCCGGGCGTGCCCTCGACGTGCATGCCATCTGCGCGCACCTGGGCCTTTCCGAAGTGCAGCGCGACCAGCAGCTGGAGTTGCTCTGCCACATCGTGCGCGATGAGGTTCCGCCCGACGCGCCGCTGATCGTGGCCGGCGACTTCAACGACTGGCGCGGCCGGGCGCACAAGATCCTGGAAGAAGGCGCAGCCCTGCACGAGGTATTCGTCCGTGCACAGGGACGCGCGGCGCGCACTTTTCCGGCGCGCTTTCCGGTGCTGCCGCTGGACCGCATCTATGTTCGCAACGCCGGCGTGCATGCGCCGGTGGTGCTCCCGCGCAGGCCCTGGTCGCACCTGTCGGACCACGCGCCGCTGGTGGCGGAGATCACGCTATGAGCGAGCGCTGGGTGCCCGGCAATGAGGTGAGTCTCATCGAGAACGGCGAGGAGTTCTATCCGCGCGTGTTCGAGTGCATCGCCAATGCCAGGCGCGAGGTCATCATCGAGACCTTCATCCTCTTCGAGGACGAAGTGGGCCTGGCATTGCAACGCGAATTGATCGCCGCGGCGCAGCGCGGCGTGCGGGTGGACATCATGATCGACGGGTTCGGTTCGCCCGACCTCTCGGACGAGTATGTGCTGTCGCTCACCCGCGCGGGCGTGAAGCTGCGCGTGTTCGATCCGGGCATCCGGTTTCGCCTGCTCGGCCAGCGGCTGAACATGATCCGGCGCATGCACCGAAAGATCATCGTGATCGACGGCGAACTGGCCTTTGTGGGCGGCATCAACTTTTCGAGCGACCACCTGCGCAGTTTCGGCCCCATGGGCAAGCAGGACTATTCGGTGGAAGTGGCCGGCCCGGTGGTTGCGCAGATCCACCGCTTCGTACTGCGCGAGATTGCGCTGGGCCAGCAGGAACCGGCGTGGTTTCGCAGGCGGATTCGCGAATACGAGCCGCCCAGCGCACGCGATGAACGCAAAGGCAGCGCAGACGTGATGTTCGTCTCGCGCGACAACCGCCGGCATCCGGAAGACATCGAGCGGCACTACCGCGCCGCCATCCGCAGCGCGCGCAAGCGCATCGTGATCGCCAATGCCTATTTCTTCCCGGGCTATCGACTCATCAAGGAAATGCGGCGCGCGGCCCGACGCGGCGTGGATGTGCGCCTCATCCTGCAGGGCGAGCCCGACCTGCCCATCGTGAAGACGGCAGCCAGCATGCTGTACCACCACCTTCTGCATGCAGGCGTGCACATCTACGAATACTGCGAGCGGCCGCTGCACGGCAAGGTCGCGCTGGTGGACGACACGTGGAGCACGGTGGGCTCGAGCAACCTCGACCCGCTCAGCCTGTCGCTCAATCTCGAGGCCAACGTGATCGTGCGTGACGCCGGCTTCAACAGCGTACTGGCCGACCGGCTCGAGCAGCTGATGCGCAACTCGTGCAAGAAGGTCGATGCAGCCGACCTCAGCGAGTGGAGCGCATGGCGCCTGGTGCGCAGCTTCTTCATCTTCCACTTCCTGCGCTGGTATCCGCGGTGGGCCGCCTGGCTGCCGCGGCACAGCCCCCGGCTGCAACCGGCCGAAGCGCTGCTTCGCAACGCCGACGCGCGCACGCAAGCCCCATGACGCGCACCACCGGCCGACACAAGAGGCTTTCGGCATAGCTGCCGAAAGAGTCCGATGCGTTCCGCAACAGTGCCTTTGACGCAGCGCCCCTGGTGGCCCTGGGCGAGGCGGGGCGCCGCGCTCGTCTTCCTGCTGGCTGTGGCTGCCTTGCTGGTGCGGCAGGGCCGGACCATCGACTGGTCGGCCGTGCTCGACGCCGTGGGCGATCTGCCGGTGCGCGTCGTCCTGGCCGCAACGGCGGTGGCTGCATGCAGCCATGCGATCTACAGCAGCTACGACCTGCTGGGCCGCCATCTCACCCACCACACGCTGGGTACCGGCACGGTGATGGGCGTCACCTTCATCAGCTATGCCTTCAATCTCAACCTGGGCTCGATGGTGGGCGGCATCGGCTTTCGCTTCCGGCTGTATTCGCGCCTGGGCCTGAAGGCACAGGACATCACCCGCATCGTCGGTTTCAGCCTGCTCACCAACTGGACCGGCTACCTGCTGGCCGCGGGCATTGCGTTCCTTTTCTGGCCTCCTGCCTTGCCGCCGGACTGGAAGCTGGACAGCGGCGGCCTGCGCATCGTCGGAGGCATTGCATTGGCCATCGCCGCAAGCTATGTCCTCTTCTGCGCCTGGGCCCATGAGCGAAGCTGGGTTGTGCGCGGGCATCGCATCGAGCCGCCGCGCGTGCGCATGGCGCTGCTGCAGTTGCTGGTCTCCGGCGTCAACTGGTCGCTCGTGGGCGCGGTGATCTGGGTGCTGCTGCAGGGCGCCGTGGCGTATCCGCACGTCCTGGCCGTCCTGCTGACCTCCGCCGTGGCCACCCTGATCGTGCGCATACCGGGCGGCCTGGGCGTGCTGGAGACGGTATTTGTCGCCCTTTTGTCCTATCGGATTGCGCAGGACCGGCTGCTGGCGGCGTTGCTCGCCTACCGCGCCATCTACTACCTGCTGCCGCTGATGCTGGCCACCGTCGCCTATGCAGTCACCGAAATGCGGGCGCGGCGCCTGCGAGTGGGGCGCGCCAAGGCCGATGATCAGACGCGATACGTGTAGCGCCCTGGCGCCGCTCGTCAAACTGTCACTGTCAAACGGCCTGGACCAATCGAAGCAGCGTGATTTCCGACGGAGCACCGAAACGCTTGGGCGGCCCCCAGTAGCCGGTGCCGCGGCTCACATACACCCACATGTCGTGCAAGCGGTGCAAGCCGGCGGTGAACGGCTGCTGCAAGGGCACGAACAGGTTCCACGGAAAGAACTGGCCGCCGTGCGTGTGGCCCGACAGCTGCAGCTGGTAGCCTGCCTGCGCCGCGGCGATGGCACTGCGCGGCTGGTGCGCCAGCAGCACCCGGGTGTGCACCTGTGGCGGTGCATCGCGAACCGCGCCTTCCGGATCGCTGGCATGGCTGTCGTCGAAGTGGCCGGCGGTGTAGTCGGTCACGCCCGCCACCACCAGCGCGCTCTCGTGCACTTCCTCGTCGGTCTGCGCGCCGCTCACGTTGCGCGTCTGCAGTACCACGTGTTCGTTCATCAGCACGTGAAGCCCCAGGCGGCGCAATTCGTCGACCCATGCATGGGCCCCGGCGTAGTACTCGTGGTTGCCGGTGACCACGTAGGTTCCATGCCGTGCCTTCAGCTTGCCCAGCGGCGCCACGTGCGTGCGCAACTCGGTCACGGAACCGTCGACCAGGTCGCCCGTGATCGCCACCATGTCCGCACCCAGCCGGTTGACGGCATGGACGATGCGCTCGATATAGCGCACCCGGATCGTCGGCCCGACATGGATGTCGCTCAGCTGCGCAATGGTGAAGCCCGCCAGCTGGCTGGGCAGGCGTGAAATCGGAATGTCGACCCGGCGCACTCGGGCGGTGCGCCGTGCATTGAAATATCCCACCAGGGTGATCAGCGTGGCCAGCAAGGGCACCAGCAGCGCGCTCGTGGTGCGCCAGGCGTCGGCGCCGCTGTTCGCGCCTGACGGGCCCAGCAGCCAGTGGCCCAGCAGGACCACGTCGCGCAAGACGCTCAGGACAAAAAGGGAGGAGAACCAGCCCATGCTGACCAGGCCGACCCATTTCAGCCAGGCCGGGATGGGCCAGCGCCTGCGGGCGAGGAAGGGCAAGGGCATGCTGACCACCGAAACCACCAGCGCGAGCGCCAGCAACGGCCATGCCGGCGTGCGCTCGGCAAGCGCCGGCAGAAGCCGCAGTGCGAGCAGCGCATGCAGCAATGCAACGATGAGGGTCAGCGGAACAAACGCCATTTCATCAGAGTATGCTGCAGCGCATCAAAACGTGCTTGCGACGCAGGCGACAACTTGCACCGAAAGGTGCCAAGTCTCGAATGCTGGATTGGAATCACCCCGTCGCTCGCGCAGTTCAGGAACTGGAACGGGCCAGGGGCGCGTCGGTGCCCTGCGGCCATTCGAAGACGCTCTTGATCGACGTGCCGGGCCCCGGATTGAAATTTCGCGCTGGATCTTCTGGCCCGCCAGCACGGCCTCGACCGTGTAGCGCCCAGGGTCGAGCCGCGCCATCAGGTACGGACCGGCCGAATGCACCTGGTCGAGCACCGCGTTGCCGGCGCGGGCGGCATTCTTCTTCTGGGCCAGATGCAAGGTCATGATCGAGTCCTTTCCTGAGGAACGTGGCACACCCTGGTGCCACGGAGAGGACTGTGCGACCGGCGCCTTAGTTCGCCCTTAAGCAGCCCTGCGCTCAGCGCAGCGAAGCCTGCGTCGGCTCCGGCGCGGACAGGTTCGACGGCCACACGAAGGTCGCCCTGGCGCCTCTGCCGTTCACCACCGTCAGCTGCTGGATCAGGGTCAGGCCGTCCAGCGTGGCCTCGACCTTGTAGGTGCCGGGTGCGAGCCGCGCCAGCAGGTGCGGCGCATCGGCCATCACGTCCAGCACCTGGTAGCCGTTGTAGGCATCGGTGACCACCAGCTTCACGCCGGTGACGCGCGCAGGTGCATCACCCGGCTGGTTCATGGCGAACTGGAAGCTGGCCGCCCAGCGCGGCGCCACCGTTTCCATGAAGGAGGCCTCGGCCTGCCCGCTTCCGCCGCACATGTATTCGACGCCCTGGGGTGCCATGCGGATGGGGGGATTGCTCACCATCGCGGCGCTGGCGTGCGCTGCAAGCACGCAAAAAGGAATTGCCAGCCAGAACTGGCGCCTTGGCGAACTGGCAGTTTTCATGGACGGTTTCAACTCTTGAACGATTCAATCCGGGAAGCCCGTGCTCCGTCCAAAGCAAGACTGATGCGCGTTCTCCCTCCCATTCCACCCGCAGCCCGTTTCAGCGCTGTGAAGCAGGGCACGGTTGTATCTCGATGCAAGTGCCGGCAGCGAGAGGACAAACCCCCGAGGGATTCTGAGCTCGGCTCATACAGCTGTATGCGAAAAGCGCGCTTGCTTGTGCCGGCGCGCCGGGCATACAGCTGTTGGGCTTTTCCAAAGCAGCAAATTCTGTCCACGGCGCAGGTTTGTTCTTGCTATCTCTTCTTATTCTTCTATTTCAAATTAGTAGTAGTAGTAAGGGTCGCGCCTGCCTGTGGAAATATCGACTTTTTCCAGTGATTTCAAGGACTTGGCGTGCCTCGACCACTGTGCGCAGCCCTGCTTCGCAAATGCTTCGCCACAGGGAACAAGATGGACCGCACCGCCCGGCCTGTGGACAAGCGTCCTCTTGTGCGAAAACTGTCCCCAGAGTTGTGCTTTGACAGGGCGTGACGGAGGCGGTAAAGGGGAATTTCGGTGCGTAAATCCGCGTGCTTAGAAATTAAGCAGAATGTTGTTTCTCATTAAAAATCAACGACTTGCACGCGTCTTACATAGTAGTCCGAGAGTTGTTCACAGACTTGCCCAGAATTTGTGGGGAGAAAACTCGAGCGCCCGAAAAAAAGCGCAACCGCATCACCACTGGATGCGGTTGCGCCGGTTTTTGCAGTCGCGTCAGTTGAGGGCTGCGGCAGGTCCGAAGAATTCGTAGCGCGCCTGGGCCTCCGGCACGCCCAGGGCCTTGAGGCTGCGCTTGACCACGGCCATGAAGGGCTTCGGGCCCAGGAAGTAGGCATCCAGGTCGCGGGTGGCGGGCAGCCATTCGGCCAGCCGTTCCTGGTCGATCAGGCCGACGCCGTCTGCGCTTTCGTCGGCTTGTTCGTAACAGTAGAAGCGTTGCAGCTGCGGGTGCTGGGCGGCCAGCGTGTCGACCGTGTCGCGGAAGGCATGCGCTGCCTTGTTGCGGGCGCAGTGGATGAAGTGGACGGGGCGGTCGTTCTTCTTCAGCGCCTCGCCGAGCATGGCCAGCGTGGGCGTGATGCCGACGCCGCCGCTGATCAGTACCAGCGGCTTGTCGCCCGGCTGCAGGGTGAATGCACCGGCCGGCGGGAATACATCCAGCACATCGCCTTCGCCGATGTTGTCGTGCAGGTGGCGCGAGACCAGGCCGTCGGCTTCACGCTTGACGCTGATGCGCAGGTCGCGTCCGTTGGCGCCGGCCGAGAGCGAGTAGTTGCGGCGCTGCTCCTGCCCGTCGATCGACAGGCGCAGGCCGATGTACTGGCCCGGTTGATGCGCCACCACCGTCTGGCCGTCGACCGGGGTGAGGTAGAACGAAGTGATTTCGCTGCTCTCCCGCACCTTGCGTGCCACACGGAAGGCGCGCGCGCCGCGCCAGCCGCCGGTTTGCTCTTCGTTGGCGCGATAGGCCTGCTCTTCGGCGCCGATCAGGATGTCGGCCAGCTGCTGGTAGGCGGCGCCCCAGGCGGCCAGCACCTCATCGGTGGCGATTTGCGCGCCGAGCACTTCGCGGATGGCGCGCAGCAGGCAGGCCCCCACGATCGGATAGTGCTCGGGCAGCACCTGCAGCGAGACGTGCTTGTTGATGATCTGCGCCGGCAGATTTCCCAGGCCTTCCAGGCGGTCGATGTTCTTCGCGTACATCAGCACGCTGTTGGCCAGCGCGCGGGGCTGGTCGCCGCTGGCCTGGTGCGCCTGGTTGAACAGGGGGCGCACCTGCGGATACTCGGCCAGCATGATCCGGTAGAAGTGGGTGGTCAGCGCTTCCCCGCCGGTCTCGAGCAGGGGGACGGTCGCCTTGACGATGGCGCGTTGCGATTCGGTCAGCACGGTGGGGTTCCTTCCTTGGATAGAGGCGTTGGTCTCGGTCTGCCAACGTTATTGCAGTGCAACAGCCATGCCAATTCCATGTTCTATATAGATCAATCGGTTAGCGCGGAGAATGTCGAATCGACACACAAATTGGTCGAGTCTAAGTGACTCGAATTCATGTGCAATTGACAACTTCGGAATGGCTGCGCGCCCTGGTGCCGCTGGTCGACGACCTTCAGCAGGAAATTGCCGAGTCCGAGCGTTATCGCCGGCTGTTGAACGCCCTGCGGGGGCTCTTTCCATGTGATGCGGCCGCACTGCTTCGGCTCGAAGGCGACAGCCTCCTGCCCTTGGCCATCGACGGCCTGAGCCGCGACACCCTGGGCCGGCGCTTCAAAGTGTCGGAGCACCCGCGATTCCGGGTGCTTCTGGAGGCCGGCCGCCCGTGGCGATTCGCGCCCGACAGCGATCTGCCCGATCCGTACGACGGCCTGGTGGAAGGCGTGCACGGCGAACTGGAGGTGCATGACTGCATGGGCTGCACGCTCCAGGTCGAAGGGCAGCCCTGGGGCCTGCTCACCCTGGATTCACTCACGCACGGCAGTTTTTCCGAAGCGCACCTGGACATCCTCCAGGCCTTCGGCAGCCTGGCCGGCGCCACGGTGAGTGCGGCGATGCGCATCAACCGCCTGGCGAACCTGGCGCAGAGCGAACGCCAGCGGGCCGAGTCGTACAAGCTGGCCGCGGCAACGCCTGTGCGCGAGCTTCTGGGACACAGCTCAGCGATCAAGCGCATGCAAAAGGACATAGACCTGGTGGCGCCGAGCGACCTCACGGTCCTGGTCACGGGGGAGACCGGCGTCGGCAAGGAGCTGGTGGCGCAGGCGCTGCACGCGCATTCCGGCCGGGCGGACCGGCCCATGGTCAGCATCAACTGCGCCGCCCTGCCCGACGCGCTGGTGGAAAGCGAACTGTTCGGCCACGTCCGCGGCGCGTTCACCGGCGCCGTGAGCGACCGGCAAGGCAAGTTCGAGCTGGCCGATGGCGGCACCTTGTTCCTGGACGAGGTCGGCGAGCTGCCGCTGCCTGCACAGGCCAAGCTGCTGCGCGTGCTGCAGAGCGGGCAGGTGCAGCGCCCCGGCTCCGACGTGGAGCATCACGTCGATGTGCGCCTGATCGTGGCGACCAACCGTGACCTGGCGGCAGAGGTCCGTGCCGGCCGGTTGCGTGCCGACATCTATCACCGCCTGAGTGTCTATCCGCTTCGGGTGCCGCCGCTGCGCGAACGCGGCCGCGATGTGCTGCTGTTGGCCGGACGCTTCCTGGAAGAGAACCGGTCGCGCCTGGGCCTGGGCAGCGTGCGCCTGGATGCCGACGCGCAAGCCGCCTTGCTGGCGTACGACTGGCCGGGCAATGTGCGCGAGCTCGAGCACCTGATCGGGCGCAGCGTGCTCAAGGCCCTGGGCCGCCAGCAGCCGAGGCCGCGGATCCTGACGGTGACGGCGACCGACCTTGCGCTGGATGCCGGTACCGGGCAGGCACCGGCACCGTCAAAGGACGCCACGGCAACGTCCGCCGAACAGGTGGACTCGCCCACGAGAGGCAGCCTGCGCGATGCCGTGCAGTCCTTGGAGCACCGGCTGGTGCGGGAAGCCATGGAACGCCACCACGGCAACTGGGCCGGCGCGGCGCGCGAACTGCAGATGGACCGGGCCAACCTGATCCGGCTGGCGAAGCGGCTGGGGCTTTACGAAGCACGCCAGCGCGGCGTGCTTCGCTGAGGGCTTGGGCCTTCTTGCGCCCTCAGCGTCCGTCGCCGCTCACACGTCGATATTGGCCGCGCGCAGCGCGTTAGTCTCGATGAACTCGCGGCGCGGTTCCACCTCGTCGCCCATCAGCATGGTGAACACGCGATCGGCCTCGATGGCGTCGTCGATCTGCACCTTCAGCAGGCGGCGGACGTTCGGGTCCATGGTGGTTTCCCACAGCTGCTCGGGGTTCATCTCGCCCAGGCCCTTGTAGCGCTGGCGCGCGGTGGCGCGCTCGGCCTCGCCCAGCAGCCATCGCATGGCCTGGCGGAAGTCGCCGACCTTCTCTTCCCTGGCCTTCTCGCCCTCGCCGCGGCGCACCACGGCGTCTTCGGCCAGCAGGTTGCGGAAGGTGTTGGCCGCCTCGGCCAACGCAGCGTAGTCGGCGCCGTGCACGAAGTCCTGCGTGAGCACGCTGCTCTTGATGTTGCCGTGGTGGCGCCGGCTGATGCGCAAGAGCGGCTTGTCGGTGCGGGCATCGAACTCGCTCGCCACTTCGGCCGGCACGCCGGTGGTGTTGAGCTCGCGCAGCTTGTTCTGCAGCGCCACGGCGGAGGCTTCGGCCGATGCGGTGCTGTCCAGGTCGATGGCCACGCCATCGGCAATGGCGCGCAGCGCCTCGGCATCCATGAAGCCGCCCAGGCGGGCGATGACCGCCTCGGCCAGCTGGTGCTTGCGTGCCAGTTCGGCCAGGGTCTCGCCGGTGATGACGTTGGGTTTGGCGCCGCCGGTGGAAATGCTCGCGTCCTTCAGCGCCACCTTCAGCAGGAAGGCATCGAGGGCGGCCGCGTCCTTCAGGTATTGCTCTTCCTTACCCACCTTCACCTTGTACAGCGGCGGCTGCGCGATGTAGATGTGGCCGCGCTCCACCAGCTCGGGCATCTGGCGGTAGAAGAAGGTCAGCAGCAGCGTGCGGATGTGCGCGCCGTCCACGTCCGCGTCGGTCATGATGATGATGCGGTGGTAGCGCAGCTTGCTCACGTCGAAGTCGTCGGCCCCTGCCACGCCGCTGTCGTTGGCCCGGCCGATGCCGGTGCCCAGGGCGGTGATCATGGTGAGGATTTCGTTGCTGGTGAGCAGCTTCTCGTAGCGCGCCTTTTCCACGTTCAGGATCTTGCCGCGCAGCGGCAGGATGGCCTGGAACTTCCGGTCGCGGCCCTGCTTGGCCGAGCCGCCGGCGGAGTCGCCCTCCACCAGGTAGACCTCGCACAGGGCCGGGTCCTTCTCCTGGCAGTCGGCCAGCTTGCCCGGCAGGCCCATGCCGTCGAGCACGCCCTTGCGGCGCGTCATTTCGCGGGCCTTGCGCGCGGCTTCGCGGGCCTTGGCGGCCTCGACGATCTTGCCGCAGATGATCTTGGCGTCCTGCGGGCGCTCCTGCAGGTAGTCGGCCAGCAGGCGCCCGACGATGTCTTCCACCGGCGCGCGCACCTCGCTGGACACCAGCTTGTCCTTGGTCTGGCTGGAGAACTTGGGCTCGGGCACCTTCACGCTCAGCACGCAGCACAGGCCTT
This sequence comes from Variovorax soli NBRC 106424, assembly GCF_001591385.1. Lineage (GTDB taxonomy): Bacteria > Pseudomonadota > Gammaproteobacteria > Burkholderiales > Burkholderiaceae_C > Variovorax > Variovorax soli. The sequence goes on along the minus strand of NZ_BCUU01000050.1, from coordinate 15,205 downwards.
CGCGCATGTCGTCGCCGGTGACTTCGACCTTGGCCTTCTTGGCCAATTCGTTCTCTTCGATGTACTTGTTGATGATCCGCGTCATCGCGGCGCGCAGGCCGGTCAGGTGGGTGCCGCCGTCACGCTGCGGAATGTTGTTGGTGAAGCACAGCACCTGCTCGTTGTAGCCCGAGTTCCATTGCATGGCCACTTCCACGCCGATGTGCGTGCCCGGGATGCCGCCGTAGGTGTCGGCCGGCCGCTCGCCCGAGGCGTAGAACACGTTCGGGTGCAGCACCTGCTTGCCCTTGTTGATGAATTCCACGAAGCCGCGCACGCCGCCGGCGCCGGAAAAGTCGTCTTCCTTGCCGCTGCGCTCATCCACCAGGCGGATGCGCACCCCGTTGTTCAGGAAGCTGAGTTCGCGCAGGCGCTTGCTGAGGATCTCGTAATGGAAGTCGTTGTTTTCCTTGAAGATCTCGGTGTCCGGCAGGAAGTGCACCTCGGTGCCGCGCTTTTCCGTCTCGCCGGTGATCTTCATCGGCGAGATCTCGATGCCGTTGGCATCTTTCTCGACGATGCGGTTCTGCACGAAGCCGCGGCTGAACTCCAGCAGGTGGACCTTGCCTTCGCGGCGCACCGTGAGGCGCAGCATCTTCGACAGCGCATTCACGCAGGACACGCCCACGCCGTGCAGGCCGCCCGAGACCTTGTAGCTGTTCTGGTTGAACTTGCCGCCGGCGTGCAGTTCGGTCAGCGCGATCTCGGCCGCCGAGCGCTTGGGCTCGTGCTTGTCGTCCATCTTCACGCCGGTGGGAATGCCGCGGCCGTTGTCCACCACCGAGATCGAGTTGTCGGTGTGGATGGTCACGACGATGTCGTCGCAGAAACCGGCCAGTGCCTCGTCGATGGAGTTGTCCACCACCTCGAACACCAGGTGGTGCAGGCCGGTGCCGTCGGAGGTGTCGCCGATGTACATGCCGGGGCGCTTGCGCACCGCCTCCAGGCCTTCGAGGATGGTGATCGAGCCCTCGCCGTAGGAGTCGGCCGAAGGCGGCGTGATTTCCACGGGAATGGCGCTGTCGATATCAGCCTCGTAGACCGGCTCGGTGTGCGGTGCTTCCGGCTTGATTTCTTCGCTGCTCATCAAATTTCCTCAAACTCTCTGGCTAGCACTTGCTGCCTTCATACACTGATGTCGCCCTGATCGGTCGGGCGAGGGTCCAGCCCTTCCAGGGGCCGGCGAAGCCTGGCCAATTCGTGAAACACCGCGGAACCGGCTTTGCCGGGGCCGCAGGTGTTGCCCCCTGGAAGGGGGTGCAGAAGCCACACGAAGTGGGCAAGGCTGGGGGTGAGCCTAAATTCGCATCGGCATCACGACGTACTTGAAGTTCGCGTTTTCGGGGATGGTGACCAGCGCGGAGCTGTTGGAATCCGCCAGGTCGATGCGCACCATGTCCTGGCTCATGTTGGCCAGCGCCTCGATGAGGTAGCTCACGTTGAAGCCGATCTCGATGGTGTCGCCGCCGTAGTCGATGTCGAGCTCGTCCTGCGCCTCTTCCTGCTCGGCATTGTTGGAGGCGATGCGCAAGGTGCCCGGCTCGATGTTCAGGCGCACGCCCTTGAACTTTTCGGACGTGAGGATGGCGGTGCGCTGCAGGCTGGCCAGCAGCGGCGCGCGGCCCAGGGTGACGGTGTTCTTGTGGCCCTTGGGGATCACGCGGTTGTAGTCGGGGAACTTGCCCTCCACCAGCTTGGTGACGAACTCCATGCCGCCGAAGCTGAACTTGGCCTGGTTGTTCGCGAACTGCATCTCGATGGCGCCCTCGGCGTCGGACAGGAGGCGCTGCATTTCCAGCACCGTCTTGCGCGGCAGGATCACTTCCTGCCGGGGCACTTCCACGTCGAGCGTGGCGGAAGCGAAGGCCAGGCGGTGGCCGTCGGTGGCCACCAGGCTCAGCTGCTTGCCTTCTGCCACGAACAAGATGCCGTTGAGGTAGTAGCGGATGTCGTGCACCGCCATGGCAAAGGACACCTGCGAGAGCAGGTCCTTGAGCACCTTCTGCGGCACGCTGAAGGCCGGGCCGAAGTTGGCCGATTCCTGCACCAGCGGGAAGTCTTCGGCGGGCAGGCTCTGCAGCGTGAAGCGGCTCTTGCCGCCCTTGAGCACCAGCTTGTTCTGGCTGGATTCGAGGCTCACCGTCTGATCGGCCGGCATGGTGCGAAGGATGTCGACCAGCTTGCGCGCGCCCACGGTGGTGGTGAAGGAGCCCTCGTCGCCGCCCAGCTCGGCCGAGGTGCGGATCTGGATCTCCAGGTCGCTGGTGGTCAGCTGGATCTGGCCGCCGGCCTTGCGGATCAGCACATTGGCCAGGATCGGCAGCGTATGTCGACGCTCCACGATGCCCGCCACCGACTGCAGAGCGGCCAGGATTTTGTCTTGTGTTGCCTTCAGGACGATCATGTGTACCTCTTCTCTTCCTTCGGTTTCTTCTTCAGATTCGATTCAATGTCGAAGCGGCCGCTGCCACGCCAACCGGTTTCATTCCAACAACAGGCCACCGTAGCGCACGAGCGGGGCAGGCGCATGTCGAGCGGGCCTTGCGGCATCAGCCCTTGAGCGTCTGCTCGAGCACGTGCAGCTGCTGGTTGAGTTCGGTCAGCTGCTGGCGTTCGCCCGAAATCTTGCGAACGGCATGCAGCACGGTGGTGTGGTCGCGCCCCCCGAACAGCTCGCCGATCTCGGGCAGGCTCTTCTGCGTGAGTTCCTTGGCCAGGTACATGGCAATCTGGCGCGGCCGCGCAATGGAGGCCGGGCGCTTCTTGCTGTACATGTCGGCGACCTTGATCTTGTAGTAGTCGGCCACCGTCTTCTGGATGTTTTCCACCGAGATCTGCCGATTCTGAATGGAGAGCAGGTCGCGCAGCGCCTCGCGCGCCAGCACGATGGAAATTTCTTTCTGGTTGAAGCGCGAATAGGCCAGGATCTTGCGCAGCGCGCCTTCGAGCTCGCGCACGTTGGATCGCACGTTCTTGGCCACGAAGAAGGCTACTTCCTCGGGCATCTCGGCGCCCTCGGCGCGTGCCTTGTTGATCAGAATGGCCACGCGCATTTCCAGCTCGGGCGGCTCGATGGCTACCGTGAGACCGGAATCGAAGCGCGACACGAGCCGCTCGTGGATGTCCGCCAGACCCTTGGGATAGGTGTCGCTGGTCATCACGATGTGCGACTTCTTGGCCAGCAGGGCTTCGAAGGCGTTGAAGAATTCTTCCTGCGTGCGGTCCTTGTTGGCGAAGAACTGCACGTCGTCGATCAGCAGCAGGTCGAGCGAGTGATAGCGCTCCTTGAACTCGTCGAAGGTCTTGCGCTGGTAGGCTTTGACCACATCCGAGACGAACTGCTCGGCGTGGATGTAGAGAACCTTGGCATCGGGCCGGTCCGCGAGCAGGCGGTTGCCCACAGCATGCATCAGGTGGGTCTTGCCCAGGCCGACGCCGCCGTAGATGAACAGCGGGTTGTACAGATGCCCGGGCATGCCGGCCACGTGCATGGCCGCGGCGCGCGCCATGCGGTTGGCCGTGCCTTCCACCAGGTTGTCGAAGGTGAGGCTCGCGTTCAGCCGGTTCTTGAAGCCGGCGGCCACCGGCTCTTCGCCCAGGCCGCCCACTTCCCGGGGCACGTCAGTTTCGACCATGGCCACCACGGGCGCAGGCCGTACGGGCGCTTCACGAGGAGCGAGCGCTAACTCAATGGCCACGGGCTGGCCGTAGAGCTTTTCGGCCAGGGCGGCAATCTTGCCGGCGTACTGGGCGCGGATCCAGTCGAGCTTGAAGCGGTTGGCAACGAAGACAGTGACGCGCGAGAGGTCGTCCGCGACCTGTGCGGTCAGCGGCTTGATCCAGGTGTTGAACTGCTGTTCGGACAGTTCTTGCGCGAGCTGGTCGACGCAGGCCTGCCACAGGCTGTCGCCGATACCGTCACTGGACATGGGCGCGCGGAATCAGGGTTCGTCCCTCGGTCATTTTCGTTCTTGGTATGTGGATAGTTGCTTGCGCCATGCGCCTGGCATTCTAACTTGTCAAAACCTTATCCACACCGCTGCGGGGTACGGGAAAAGACTGAGGGCGCCGCCCAGAAATTGCCGGCCCGGCAAATGTTTGCGATAATCGCGGGTTCCCCTTTCGGCCATGACCAAATGGCCGCGCAGTTCTGCGCACTTGTGTACCCGGCGCCTCAGGCTTTCGGGAGTGCAGGGGCTGCGAAAAAGAGCCAGCAGATTTGGCAGGGCGTCCGTGCGGTTTCGCGTTTTTCAGAGCGAACTGAAGGGGCCGTCGCCAAGGCACATTCAGGAAAGTCATCATGAAACGCACGTATCAAGCATCCAAAGTTCGCCGCGCCCGTACCCACGGCTTTCTGGTCCGCATGAAGACCCGCGGCGGCCGCGCCGTCATCAACGCTCGCCGCGCCAAGGGCCGCAAGCGCCTGGCCGTCTGAGCGAGCCCGCCGGGACTTTTCGCCGCGCCGGCGCACCGATCACTGGCAGCTTGCCGGCTTCGCTGCAGTCGTCGGTTGACCTGCGCCCGGATTCCATGCAGCGGCTCCAGTCCCGCGCGCAGTTCCAGGCTGTTCTTGCAGGCTCCACCGTGGCGCGCACCCCTCACTTCGCGTTGCACCGATGTGCACTCGAGGCGCCTGCGCGCGCCGGTGACAAGCCGCCTGCTGCCTTGTTCGAGCCGGCGGCCACCTGGCTCGGCGCGATGGTGCCCAAGCGCTGGGCCCGCCGCGCCGTCACCCGCAATGCCATCAAGCGCCAGATCTACAACGTGAGCGCCAGCTTCGACGCTGCCCTGCCCCGGGCCGCTTATGTGGTGCGCCTGCGCGCAGGCTTTGATCGCAAGGCTTTTCCGAGCGCCAGTTCTGCCGCGCTCAAGTCCGCAGTGCGCGCCGAGCTGCAGCAATTGTTCGAGCGCCTGGGCGCCCGGCAGGGGGCCGCGTCATGAACGCGCCGCCCGACGCCGCCCCGCTTTCGCCTGCGGCACGCGCGCTCGTCTTCCTGGTCAAGGGCTATCGCCTTCTGCTGAGCCCGTGGCTGGGCTCGGCCTGCCGGTTCGAGCCGACCTGCTCCGTCTATTCCATCGAGGCGCTGCAAACGCACGGCGCCGTGCATGGCAGCTATCTCACCTTGCGCCGCCTGTCGCGTTGCCACCCGTGGTGCGACGGTGGCCATGACCCGGTCCCTGCCAAGGCCGGGGACGGCACGCCTGCTGCGGGTGCGCTGTTCTCTTTTCTCTCTTCCGACAAGAAGTCTTCTCCATGAACGATATCCGCCGAACCATCCTCTGGGTGATCTTTGGTTTCTCGCTGGTGTTGCTGTGGGACCAGTGGCAGGTCTACAACGGCCGCAAGCCGACCTTCATGCCTTCGGCCCAGGTTGCGCATGAAGATGCCAAGAAGCAGCCGGTGGCGCCGGAAGCAGCAAGCAACGGCGTGCCGGCGGCGGCAGCCGGCGGCGCCTCGTCGACTGCAGCGTCCGGTGTCCCGGCGCAGGCCGCGCCCGCGCCGGCCAGCCTGAAGGTCGAGGTGAAGACGGATGTGTTCAAGGCGGTGATCAACAGCGACGGCGGCACCCTGGCTCGCCTGGAGCTGTCGCAGTACCTGGACCAGACCAGCCAGCACGGCCTGGTGGAATGGTTCAAGCGCCTCATCGGCCAGCCGACGCCCCCCGACGAGGTCCGGCCCGTCACCCTGATGGAAGACGGCTCGCCGGCCACGCGCTACGTGGCGCAGACCGGCCTGCTCAATCCCGATGACAAGGGTCCGCACTTTCCCACGCACCTGACCCCGATGCGCCTGAAGGACGGCCCGCTGGCCCTGGCCGACGGCAAGGACGTGCTCGAAGTCACTTTCGAATCCGAGCCGCAGGGCGGCCTGAAATACGTCAAGACCTACGTCTTCAAGCGCGGCGACTATTCCATCCAGGTGAAGCACCAGGTGGTGAACGTGGGCGACCAGCCGCGCGACGTGCAGCTGTACCTGCAGCTGGTGCGCCACGGCACGGTGCCCGGCACCACCATGTTCGGCACCAACACCTTCACCGGCCCGGCCTTCTACACGGAAGAGAAGAAGTTCCACAAGGTCAGCTTCGAGGACATCGCCAAGAAGAAGGCCGAGATGCCGCCGGCGGCCGACAACGGCTGGGTGGCCATGGTGCAGCACTACTTCGCATCGGCCTGGCTGCTCAATGTGCCGGGCAGCGAAAAGGTCAAGCGCGAGTTCCGCGTGGCCGACCTGGGCAACAACCTCTACTCGGCCGCCATGGTGCTGCATCTGCCGCAGGTGGCGCCGGGCGCGACCCAGACGCTGGACAGCAACCTGTTCGCCGGCCCCGAGGAAGAAAAGAAGCTCGAGGCGCTGGCGCCGGGCCTGGACCTGGTCAAGGACTACGGCATCTTCGCCATCATTTCCAAGCCGCTGTACTGGCTGCTCGACCAGCTGCACAACTTCCTGGGCAACTGGGGCTGGGCCATCGTGGCGCTGGTGGTGCTGCTGAAGGCCGCTTTCTACTGGCTCAATGCCAAGGCGTACGCCAGCATGGCCAAGATGAAGGCGATCAATCCCAAGATCATGGAGATGCGCGAGCGGCTGAAGGACAAGCCGCAGGAAATGCAGCAGGAGATGATGCGCATCTACCGCGAGGAAAAGGTCAACCCGATGGGTGGCTGCTTCCCCATCCTGATCCAGATTCCGGTGTTCATCGCGCTGTACTGGGTGCTGCTGTCGTCGGTGGAAATGCGCCACGCACCCTGGATCCTGTGGATCAAGGACCTGTCGGCACCCGATCCCTGGTTCATCCTGCCGGTGATCATGACGGCCACCTCGCTGATCCAGACCTGGCTGAACCCCACGCCGCCCGATCCGATGCAGGCCAAGCTGATGTGGATCATGCCGCTGGCCTTCAGCGTGATGTTCATCTTCTTCCCGGCCGGCCTGGTGCTGTACTGGATCACCAACAACGCGCTGTCGATCCTGCAGCAGTACGTGATCAACAAGCGCCTGGGTGTCCTGGGCGACCCCAAGAAGAAATAAACAGGCGCGTTCGCGCAGTCAGACATCAAGGGCCGCTTCGCGGCCCTTTTTGCTAAAAAGGCTTTCCCATGCTCGTGCGCAATTCCGATCCCATCGTCGCCATCGCCACCGCGCCCGGACGCGGGGCAGTGGGCATCGTGCGCGTGTCGGGCCGCAGCCTGTCGCCCCTGGTGCAGGCCCTGTGCGGCCGCAGCCTGCGCCCGCGCGAGGCGCATTACCTGCCCTTCCTCGACGGCTCCGGCGGCGCAGTGGACCACGGCCTGGCCATTCACTTCCCGGCCCCTCATTCCTTCACCGGCGAAGACGTGCTGGAGCTGCAGGCGCATGGTGGCCCGGTGGTGCTGCAGCTGCTGGTGGCACGCTGCCTGGAGGCTGCGGCCGAACGCGATCCCGTCACGAGCGCCGAGTGCCTGCCCGGCCTGCGGGTGGCGCAGCCCGGCGAGTTCAGCCAGCGCGCCTTCCTCAACGGCAAGATGGACCTGGCGCAGGCCGAGGCCATCGCCGATCTGATCGATGCGAGCACCGAGGCCGCGGCGCGCAGCGCCAGCCGGTCCTTGTCGGGCGAATTCTCACGCGAGATCCACACCCTGCGCGATGCGCTGATCCACCTGCGCATGCTGGTCGAGGCCACGCTGGACTTCCCGGAAGAGGAAATCGACTTCCTGCAAAAGGCCGATGCCGACGGCCAGCTGGTCAGGCTGCGCGGCATGCTCGAGGCCGTCCAGCGGCGCGCGCGCCAGGGGGCGCTGCTGCGCGAAGGCATCAAGGTGGTGATTGCCGGCCAGCCGAATGCGGGCAAGAGCTCGCTGCTCAACGCCCTGGCGGGCGCGGAGCTGGCCATCGTGAGCAGCGTGGCGGGCACCACCCGCGATGTGGTGGCGCAGACCATCCAGATCCACGGGGTGCCGGTGCACGTGGCGGACACCGCCGGCCTGCGCGAGAGCAGCGACGAGGTCGAGCAGATCGGCATTGCGCGCGCCTGGGGCCAGATCGAGGGCGCGGACGCCATCCTCTTCCTGCATGACCTCACGCGGGTCGACGCGCCCGACTACGCCGAGGGCGATGCCGCCATCGCCGGCCTGCTGGCCACCAAGCTGCCTGTCAGCGTCCCGGTGTTGCATATCTGGAACAAGAGCGATGCCGTATCGGCCGACCAGCTCCTGCCCGCCCGCGAGGGCATTTCGCTCTCGGCCAAGAATGGGCAGGGCCTGGAGGCGCTGCGCGACAAGCTGCTGGAGCTGGCCGGCTGGCAATCCGTGCCCGAGGGCGTCTACCTGGCCCGTGCGCGCCACGTGCAGGCGCTGGCGCGGGTCGGGGAACACCTGGCGCTGGCGGCCGAGCACCTGGCAATGCAGGACCAGCGACTGGATCTTCTGGCCGAGGAGTTGCGGCTGGCGCAATCGGCCCTCAACGAGATCACTGGCGAGTTCGGGGCCGACGATCTGCTTGGTGTGATCTTTTCGCGCTTCTGCATCGGCAAATAGGGGCCCGGCAAATACCACATTCCGGTTACTTCTGTTGCATTTGTGAGCAATTTGCTCTGCATTCGCTCATACTGCGGGATCTCGCCAGGAATTTCTCCGTATGCCCTCCACGATCCAGGACCTGTGTCGCGCGATCTCGCAAAACACCAGCTATGACGCATTTGCGCCCTCGCTGAGCGCCCAGCAATGGGAGATGCTGGCCACCTACCTGCAGCCGCTGGACGTGCCGCCAGGGCAGATCGTGATCGACCAGGGCGCGCAGGACCGCACGGTCTACTTCATCGAGAAGGGCACGCTGAGCGTGCATGTCATCCATTCTTCCGGACAGATGCAGTTGGCGATTCTCAACGCCGGTTCGGTGGTGGGTGAAGGCGCTTTCTTCTCGAGGCTGCCGCGTTCTGCCAATGTCATCGCGACCGGCCCCACCCTGCTTTGGCGCATGACCTCGATCCGCTTCTCGGAAATGGCCAATCGCCAACCTGCGCTGGCGCTGGAAATTACGCTCGCCCTGGGTTCGGTCATTGCCAAGCGCATGGTGAACAAGCCCAAGCGCGTTGCCGTGACGTGAGGGGCGAGGCGCCGTGACCGTACTGTGCGGCACCTGCAGCGCCGAAAACCGCGACGCGGCCAAGTTCTGCAAGGGCTGCGGCCGCAAGATCGCCCAGGCCTGGCCGCAGGCCGCATCGGCTGCGCCTGCCGACGAGGCAGCCTGGCCGCCCGCGCCCGCTCGGCCGGCGAAAGCGCATGAGGAGTTGCGGCCGATGCCTGCACCGCCGCGAGCGCGCATCGGCAATGGGCGCTGGATCGTGGGGCTCGGCCTCGGCGTCGTTCTGCTGGTGCTGGCCGCGTCCTGGTGGGGCCATCGAAACAAGGGACAGGAGATCGCCCGGCCGACTGCACCCGTGCCGGATGCTCCGGCCAATCATCAACCGGCCGCGGTTGAAGGCTCCCCGCCGGCCGTGACCGACGTCCCTGGGCCGGCCGCGACGACGCCGACGACGGCAGACACCGCGGAGCATTCCGTGTTGCAGGAGCCGGCCGGGGCTGCGCCGGGGCCCGCACCCACGGCTGAAGCAGCGGCACCCGCAAGCCCCCAGCCGCGCAAGCCTGCAGCCAAGAAGCAGGCGCCGTCCTTGCCCGCACCGGTGGCCGTCGAGGCTGCGCCGCCCCCGCCCATCCCTGCGCCGGCACCGGCGCGGGTTCCCACGCCGCAGGAAAGCTGCGCCGGCCGCAACTTCATCGCGCGCGCCCAGTGCATGGCCGAACAATGCGCTCGCCCGGAGGTGGCCCGCCATCCGCAGTGCGAGGCGGTGCGGCAGCAGCAGCGCATCGAAGAGGAAAAGCGCAACCCGACGATGGCCGGCTGAGCCGGCCGGCCCACCTGGCGGGGCAGAGCCCGCGTCAGCCCTTTTGCAACCGGTCGATGGCCACGGCCAGGGCAGCCGGCTTGCCCGACAACACCAGTGTGTCGCCGTCTTCCAGGCGCGTGTCGTCGGCCAATTCGCAGCGCTGGCCGTTGCGCCGCCGCAGGCTGGCCACCCGCACGCCCATGGCGGCCAGATCCAGCGTCGAGACGGTATTGCCAATGGCGCTCGCGCCCGCGCTCAGGGTAAAGCTGTTGAAGCGCTCGTGATCGATCTCGTCCGCGTTGTCGTCGTCGGCGCCGTGGAAGTAGCCGCGAAGCAGGTTGTAGCGGGCATCGCGCTGGTCCTGCACCACGCGAATCACCCGGCGCATGGGAACGCCGACCAGCGCCAGCGCATGGCTGGCCAGCATCAGGGAGCCCTCGATGGCTTCTGGCACCACTTCGGCGGCGCCCGCGGCCTGGAGCCTTTCGAGGTCGCGGTCGTCCTGCGTGCGCACGATCACCGGCACCTGCGGCGCGTGGGCGCGTGCGTTGGCAAGCACCTTGAGCGCACCGGGGATGTCCAGGTAGGTCACCACGACGGCGCTGGCGCGTGCCAGGCCGGCCGCCATCAAGGCCTGCAGCCGTGCGGCGTCGCCGAACACCACGGAGTCGCCGGCGGCGGTCGCCTGGCGCACGCGGTCCGGATCCAGGTCCAGCGCCATGTAGGGAATGCCTTCGCGCTCGAGGATGCGCGCCAGGTTCTGCCCGCAGCGGCCGTAGCCGCAAATGATCACGTGCTGGGTCGTGTTGATGGTCTTGCGCGCGATGGTGGTCATCTGCAGGGACTGGTGGAGCCAGTCGCTGGCCACCAGCTTGCGCACGATGGTGTTGCTGTACAGCACGATGAATGGCGTGGCGAGCATCGACACCACCATCGACGCCAGCACCGGGTTGACCAGCCATTCAGGCATGAGGCTGCCCTGCCCGGCCAGGCTCAGCAGCACGAAGCCGAACTCCCCGGCCTGCGCGAGGTACAGGCCCGTGCGAAGCGAGACGCCCGCGGTGGCGCCCAGCCCGCGCGCCAGCAGGGTGACCAGCCCCAGCTTGAAGGCCAGCGGCAGGATCAGCAGCACGCCCACCAGTCGCCAGCGCTCGACCACGACGTGCCAGTCCAGCGACATGCCGATGGTGATGAAGAACAGGCCCAGCAGCACGTCGTGGAAGGGGCGGATGTCGGTTTCCACCTGGTGCTTGAACTCGGTCTCGGACACCAGCATGCCGGCGATGAAGGCACCCAGCGCCAGGCTCAGGCCCGCCAGTTCGGTCAGCCAGGCCAGGCCCAGGGTAATGAGCAGCAGGTTGAGCATGAACAGCTCTTCGCTGCGCCGGCGCGCCACCAGCGTGAGCCACCAGCGCATGACCCGGGGGCCGCCGAAGAGCAGCAGCGTGACCAGCACGCCGGCCTTCAGCAGCGCGAAGCTCAGCGCCTTGAGCAGCAACTCCGGCGGTGCGCCCAGTGCGGGGATGAGCACCAGCAGCGGCACCACCGCCAGGTCCTGGAACAGCAGCACGCCCATCACGCGCTTGCCGTGCTCGCTCTCCAGTTCCAGCCGCTCGGCCATCAGTTTGACGACGATGGCGGTGCTGCTCATGGCCAATGCACCCGACAACGCCACCGCCGTCTGCCAGGAAAAGCGCCAATGCGGCGGCAGCAGCCGGGCCAGCAGCAAGGCGCCGGCGGTGGCGACCAAGATGGTCAGGACCACCTGCAGCAGTCCCAGGCCGAACACATGCCGGCGCATCGCCCGAAGCTTGGGCAGGTTGAACTCCAGCCCGATGGCGAACATGAGGAACACCACGCCGAACTCGCCCAGGTGGCGGATGGCTTCCGAGTTCTGCGCCAGCGCCAGCGCATGCGGGCCGATCAGCACGCCTGCCGCCAGGTAGCCCAGCATGGGCGGCAGCTTCAGGGAGCGGCAGGCCACCACGCCGATGACCGCGGCAAGCAGGTACAACAGCGTGAGGTCGAAGGAAGACATGGTCCGATCCTATTCGACGGCATGAGTGAATTCGCCCGGGATCTGTACCAGAAACCGCCAAGCCCGAAGCACGGGCGCAAACATGGCTCGCGCCTAAAATCCCTTGCGATGAGCACCCCCACGCCCAACACCCCCCCGGCCCTCGACCCTGAAGCCATGCTGGCCCGCGCCCGCGCCACCTTCGACATCGAGGGGCAGGCCGTGCTGGGCCTGAAGACGCGCGTTGGCGCCAGCTTTGTCGAGGCGGTGCAAAGAATCCTCGCCGTGCGCGGGCGCGTGGTGGTCATGGGCATGGGCAAGAGCGGCCATGTCGGGCGCAAGATCGCCGCCACGCTGGCATCGACCGGCACGCCGGCCATGTTCGTGCACCCCGCCGAGGCCAGCCACGGCGACCTGGGCATGATCAAGGCGGTCGACCTCGTGCTGGGCATCTCCAACAGCGGCGAGGTCGAGGAACTCACCACCATCCTGCCGGTGGTCAAGCGGCAGGGCGTGCCGCTCATCGCCATGACCGGGCGTGCCGATTCCACGCTGGCCCAGCACGCCGATGTCGTGCTCGACAGCAGCGTCGAGAAAGAGGCGTGCCCGCTCAACCTCGCGCCCACGGCGAGCACCACGGCGCAGATGGCGCTGGGCGACGCACTGGCCGTGGCGCTGCTGGATGCGCGCGGCTTCGGCACGGAGGACTTTGCCCGATCGCACCCCGGCGGCGCCCTGGGCCGCAAGCTGCTCACCCACGTGAGCGACGTGATGCGCTCGGGCGACCAGATTCCGCTGGCCAAGCCGGATGCCAACGTGAGCGAGCTGATGCGCGCCATGAGCACCGGCGGCTTCGGCGCCGCTGCGGTAATCGAGCCCGATGGCCGTGCCACCGGCATCTTCACCGACGGCGACCTGCGCCGCCTGATCGAGGCCGGCGTGGACCTGCGCACGGCCCGTGCCCAGGACGTGATGCACCGCGGCCCGCGCACCATCCGCGTCGAGGCGCTGGCGGTGGAAGCGGCCGAACTCATGGAGCAGCACGGCATCACCCGCCTGTTCGTGGTGGATGGGGAGGGCAGGATCGTCGGCGCCCTGAACACGAACGATCTGATGCGCGCCAAGGTCATCTGAGATGGCGGTGCAGACCTTCCCGGCCGAAACCCTGCTGCGTGCGCAAGACCTGCGCGTGGCTTTCTTCGACGTCGACGGCGTGCTGACCGACGGCGGCGTGTATTTCAGCGAGCACGGCGAGACGCTCAAGCGCTTTTCCATCCTGGACGGCTATGGGCTCAAGCTGCTGCGCCGCGCCGGCATCACGCCGGTGGTGATCACCGGGCGCGATTCCAAGCCGCTGCGCGTGCGGCTGGAGGCGCTCGGACTCGAACACGTCCGCTACGGCACGGAAGACAAGCTTCCTGCGGCCCAGGCGCTGCTCGCGCAACTGGGCCTCGACTGGGCCCAGGCCGCAGCCATCGGGGACGACTGGCCTGACCTGCCTGTGCTCGCCCGCGTCGCGCTGGCGGTGGCCCCACCCAATGCGCACGTCGAAGTGCGAGCGATCGCACACCACGTGACGCATGCGCGCGGCGGCGAGGGTGCAGCGCGCGAGTTCTGCGATCTGCTGCTCACTGCTGGCGGGCACTATTGCCGCATGCTCGATGCCGCGCGGGGGCCGCTGGTTTGAGCCGTCTGCTGCATTGGCTGCGCATCGGCTTCGATCGCGTCACGATCTACCTGCCGATCATCCTGGCCGCGGCACTGGCATTGGGGACCTACTGGCTCGTGCGCAACGCGCCGCGGCTGATGGAGCCCAAGCCGCCCGTGCCGGTGACCCACGACCCCGACTATTTCATGCGCAGCTTCGTGATCAAGCGCTTCTATTCCGATGGAGAGCTGCGCAGCGAGCTGCGCGGCAAGGAGGGCCGGCACTATCCCGACAACGACACGCTGGAAGTCGACGAGGTGCGCGTGCGCACGGTCTCCCCGAGCGGGCTGGTGACGCATGCGACCGCCAACCGCGGGCTGTCCAATGGCGACGCCAGCGAAGTGCAGTTGTTCGGCAATGCCATCGTGGTTCGCGACGCGGCCCGCGGTGCCAATGGCGAGGAATTTCCGCGCCTGGAATTCCGGGGCGAGTTCCTGCACGCCTACACCGACACCGAACGCGTGACCTCCAACAAGCCGGTCATCCTGACGCGCGGCGATGACCGGTTCACCGCCGACAGCATGGACTACGACAAGATTTCCGGCGTGGCCAATCTCACAGGTCGCGTCCGAGGCGTGATCCAGCCGGCGCAGCCCGCCGCCGGGAAGCCATGAGCGCCGCGAAGGCGCCGCTGGTATTCATCACTGGCGCTTCCAGCGGCATTGGCCAGGCCTTGGCGGCGCGCTACTACGCGGCCGGCTACCGGCTGGCATTGAGCGCGCGCCGTACCGCAGAAATCGAGGCCTGGGCTTCGGCGCACGCGCTCGACCCCGACCGCTTCCGGATCTACGGCGCCGATGTCGCGCAGGTCGACAGCATCGTGTCGGCCGGCCGCGCCTGCATCGAACAGCAAGGCGTGCCCGACGTGGTGATCGCCAATGCCGGCGTCAGCATCGGCATGGACTCGGAGCAGTTCGAAGACCTCGACGTGATGGCACAGACCTTCGCGATCAACAACCTGGGACTGGCCGCCACCTTCCACCCTTTCGTCGGACCGATGCGCACACGCGGCAGCGGCCGGCTGGTGGGCATCGGCAGCGTGGCCGCCATTCGCGGCTTGCCCGGGCACGGTGCGTACTGTGCGAGCAAGGCAGGCGTGGTCAGCTACTGCGAAAGCCTGCGCGGTGAATTGCGCGCCAGCGGCGTCAAGGTCGTCACCCTGTGTCCGGGTTACGTGGATACGCCGCTCACCCAGGGCAATCGCTACGGCATGCCCTTTCTTCTGCAGCCGGCGGAATTTGCCGAGAGGGCCTACCGTGCCATCGACGCTGGCAGCAGCTACCGCGTCATTCCCTGGCAGATGGGCGTGGTCGCCAAGCTGCTGCGCGTGCTGCCCAATGCCGTGTTCGACTGGGGTGTGCAGGGGCGCGGGCGCAAGAAGCGGCGGGGCGAGCAATAGGATGCTGATCGACCAAAGAAAAAGGGCTCCCGAGGGAGCCCTTTGCTATTCCTGAGGGGATCAGTAGCCGCTGTTGCCACCGTTGCCGCCGCCGTAGCCGCCACGGCCACCACCGCCGCCGCCACGCGGGCCGGCGCCGTAGGGGCTGCGGAAACCGCCGTCGCCACCACCACCACCGCTGC
>NZ_BCUU01000049.1 GCF_001591385.1 Variovorax soli NBRC 106424 | reverse complement strand
GGTCGCGGCCGAAGGCGCGCAAGCGGCTGCTGACGCAGCGCGGCCGGTTCAGGTCGGCGTGGCGCCGGCGGAGCCATCGGTGGCGCCGCCCATGGCGCAGATCTTCGATGAGCCCAGCATCCTCACGCCCAAGGGCCGCTACGTGCTGGAGCCGTCCTTCCAGTACAACTATTCATCGAACGACCGCGTGGCGCTGGTGGGCTACACGGTCATTCCGGCCATCCTGATCGGCCTGATCGATGTGCGCGAGGTCAAGCGCAACACCATGATCCCGACGCTTACCGGGCGCTGGGGCGTGACCAACAAGATGGAGCTGGAGCTCAAGGTTCCGTACGTGATCCGCTCCGACACCACCGTGAGCCGCGAGATCTTCACCGGCGCGGCCGTCGACAACGTGTTCGACACCAAGGGCAACGGCCTGGGCGACGTGGAGATGGCCATGCGCTACCAGATCTTCAGCGCCAAGGAGAACTGGCCCTACCTCGTGGGCGGCTTGCGCTTCAAGTCCAGAACCGGCAAGGATCCCTTCGAGGTGGTTACCGACTGCGTGACGCGGTGCCTGGGCAACACCACCGGCACCGGCCTGCCGCTGGATGCGCCCACGGGTTCGGGCTTCTATTCGCTGCAGCCGAGCATCACCTGGCTCTACCCGACCGACCCGGCCGTGTTCTTTGGGGGCCTGAGCTACACCTACAACTTCTCGCGCGACAACGTGAGCCGGCTGGTGCTCAACAACCAGCGCGAAGAGCTGGGTTCCATCAAGCCCGGCGACGTGTGGGGCATCAACTTCGGCATGGGCCTGTCGATCAACGAGCGCTCATCCTTCAGCCTGGGCATGGAGCTCTATTCGGTCGGGCCGACCGAGCAGAACGGCCAGACGGTGCGCGGCTCGGTGCGCACGCAGCTGGCATCGCTGCTGCTCGGCTACTCGTTCCGGTTGACCGACAAGACCAACATCAACGTGTCCGTCGGCGCAGGCCTGACGCGCGACACGCCGGATCTGCAGCTGACGGTCCGGGTGCCGGTGACCTTCTGACACCGCCTGCTCTTCCCAGGTCTTGCAACATGCCGCCGCCGGAAGTGCTTTGCCTGACGCTGGATGGGGATGCAGGCGGGGTTGCCACCCAACTGGTTGCGCACGACTGGGCGGTGACGCACGCGCACAGCGTGGCGGCGGCCCGGCGCATGCTGGCGCACGGCCACTTCAATGTCGCCCTGCTCATCGCGGGCTCCCAGCTGGGCATGCCGGCTTCGGCCGTCGAGCAGTTGGTGCATGCCTCGGATGCCGTCGAATGGGTGGCGCTGTGCGAGCCCCAGGCCATGGACCAGGCGGAGTGCCGCGACCTGGTGCTGGACTGCTTCTTCGACCACCACGTGCTGCCGGTGGACTGGCATGCCCTGTCGGTCATGCTGATGCATGCCCGGCAGCGCGCCTTGCTGCGCCAGCGCCGCCTGGGCGAGGCGCGCGGACACGACGAACTGGGCATGGTGGGGCAGAGCACGGCCATCGCCCGGCTGCGCGCGGAAATCCGCAAGGTAGCCGCCACCGACGCCCCGGTGCTCATCGGCGGTGAAAGCGGCAGCGGCAAGGAACTGGCCGCGCGTGCCATCCATCAGTGCTCGCATCGCTCTGCCGGGCCGTTCGTGGTGGTGAACTGCGGCGCCATTGCGCCCACGCTCATCCATTCGGAACTGTTCGGGCACGAGCGCGGCGCGTTCACCGGCGCCTCGTCCGAGCGGCGCGGGCTCATCGAAGCGGCCAACGGCGGCACCATCTTCCTGGACGAGATCGGCGACCTGCCGCTGGACCTGCAGACCAACCTGCTGCGCTTCTTGCAGGAAAAGACCATCAACCGCGTGGGCGCGGTGCGCAACATGAAGGTGGACGTGCGCGTGGTCGCGGCTTCGCATGTGGACCTGGCCGAGGCGGTGGCGGTGGGGCGCTTCCGCGAGGATCTGTTCTATCGCCTGAACGTGCTGTCGATCGACGTGCTGCCGCTGCGCAAGCGCATGGAAGACGTTCGCGTGCTGGCCGAGCATTTCTTCCAGCGCTGCGCCGTGGCCAGCCGAACGCGTGCGCGAGGCTTCAGCCGCCAGTCGATGGAGGCGATGCAGGCGCATTCCTGGCCGGGCAATGTGCGCGAGCTCTACAACCGGGTGCAGCGTGCGGTCGTCATGACCGACCGGCGCCTGATCGCGCCGCAGGACCTGGGCCTGTCGATGGCCGACACCGCCATGGGCGTGGCGCTGAACATGGCCCGCACCACGGCCGAGCGCGACGTGATCTGCCTGACCCTGAACCGGGTGGGCCGCAACATCACGCACGCCGCCCGCGAGCTGGGCGTCTCGCGCATGACGCTCTACCGCCTCATGGACAAGCACCGCATCACGATGGATGAGCGGCGAGCCGCTCAGCCGACGGCACCGAACTGGGATGCGGCCGCGCAGCCGCTGCGGATCGCGCCTTCGAGGGTGGCGGGGTACGGGCCTTCCACATAGTCGCCGCAGGCCAGCAGCCCGGGCGCAACCTGCATGGGCGGGCGCACGAGGCCCGGCGTGCAGGCAAAGGTGGCGCGTTTTTCCACGACGGTCTGCACCACCTGCAGCTGGTCTTCCTTCAACTGGCTGGCGGCCTGTGCCAGTACTTCGTCCTGCAACTGCTCCCGGCCCAAGGTGCTGGCGCTGACCACGAAGGCGAGCAGGCCCTGGGGTCCGCCGAGCAGGCTGCGGTCGAACACGAACTGGGCGGGCGCCTGCGGCCCGTTGCGCAGCGCCACCATGGGCGCCTGCAGCACGCGCCGCGCGCCCTGGGCGTAGACGGTGGCAATGGCCTCGTAGCGCAGGCCTTCCGCCGCGGCGACCCAGCTCGCTGCCCCGATGCCCGATTCGCGCACCAGCCTGGCGGCCTCCCAGGGCGGGGAGGCCAGGATCACCTGGTCGAAGCGCTCGCCGTCCAGTTGCCAACCTGCCGCGTCGTGCGCCAGCGCCTGCACGCGCTGTCCGAGGCGGACCTGCGCGCCTTGCCGTACCAGCCAGTCGGCGGCGGCATCGGGCAGCAGGCGGCCCAGGTCGACGCGCGGCAGCAGCAGGTCGGCGCCGCCGCGTTCGGCGAACAGGGCGTCATGCAGCACGCGCAGGAAGACCTGGCCGCTCGATTGCGCCACCGGCGTGTTGAGTGCGGACACGCACAGGGGCTCGATCAGCTCCTTCGTCACGCGCGGCGTGAGGCCCGCGCACAGGTCGGCCACGGTGGTGTGCGATTCGCACTGGAAGCGCGCGGCGCGCCAGGCCAACGCCGTGCGCAGCAGGCTGCTCTTGTCGCGCCAGATCCAGCCCTGCGCGCCGAGAATGCCCGCGACCAGGTCCAGCGGGGCCGGAAGGCGGGGCAGGGCCAGGCCGCCGCCATCGGCAAAGCGAAGCTGAAGGGGCGTGCGCAGCATCGCGGCTTCGGGCTGCACGCCCAGCTCGCGCATCAGCGCCAGCGTGGCGCTGTAGGCGCCGATGAGGATGTGCTGGCCGTTGTCCAGCGCGAGGCCGCCGCTGGCGTCGACGCGCCGGGCTCTGCCGCCGGCGGTGCGCGCCGCTTCGAAGACGGTCACGTCATGGCCGGCTCGCACGGCGTGCACCGCACAGGCCAGGCCCGCCCAGCCGGCGCCGACGACCGCAAGTTTCACAGCCGGCCCAGGGCCTGCACGCGCCAGGCCAGCCAGAGCTTGCGCAGCGGCGTGAGGCTGACGCGCTGGTTCAGCACCTGGAAGCTGTCGCGTTCGATCTCGCGCAGCAGCGTGCGGTAGATGCTGGCCATCATCAGCCCGGGCTTCTGGCTGCGCCGGTCGGCCGCCGGCAAAAGCGCCAGGGCCTCGTCGTAGGCGCGATGGGCGCGTTCGGCCTGGAAACGCATCAGCGCCACGAAGCGGTCGGAATACACGCGGCCGAGAATCTCGTGCGCCTTCACGTCGAACTGCTGCAGCTCGTTGACCGGCAGGTAGATGCGACCGCGCATGGCGTCTTCGCCCACGTCGCGGATCACGTTGGTGAGCTGCAGCGCCAGGCCCAGCTTGTGCGCGTATTCCGTGGTGGCGGCCACGGTCTGGCCGAAGATGCGCGCCGCCACTTCGCCCACCACGCCGGCCACCAGGTGGCAGTAGCGCGCGAGGCCGGGAAAGTCGAGGTAGCGCGTCTGCTCCAGGTCCATCTGGCAGCCGCGGATGATCTCCTGCAGCTGGCGCTCCTCGATGCCGAAGGGGCCCACGTGCGGCATCAGTGCCTGCATTACCGGATGGTGCGGCTGGCCGGCAAATGCCTGCGCCACTTCGCTCTGCCACCAGGCGAGCTTGGTGGCGGCCACGCCGGGGTCGCTGACTTCATCCACCACGTCGTCCACCTCCCGGCAGAAGGCATAGAAGGCGGTGATGGCGGCGCGGCGCGGCTGGGGCAGGAAGAGAAAGGCGTAGTAGAAGCTGCTGCCCGAGGCCGCGGCTTTTTCCTGGACGTATTGTTCTGGGGTCATCGGTGGATGGGACTTCGAGGCTGCGATTGTCGCGGTTGCCGCGAAGGCCCCCTTCCTGACTGCATCTGCTACATGCGCAGCGCGCGCCAGGCCATGCGGGGCACATCCCGCTTGCGGACGGTCGGCCGGCGCGAAAAGCTGTCGAAGCCCTGGGCCTGGATCTTGTCGAGGATGGCCAGGCCGCCCTGCACGACGAAGCGCAGCTCCCAGCCGACGCGCCCGGGCAGGCGGTGCACGAGCGGTGCGCCTTCGTTCATGAGGGCGCGCGTCCAGTGCACAAGCTCTTCCATCATGGCCAGCGCGGCCGGTGGCGGCGGCGCGTCGGCCAGCGGGCGGAACTGGCGCAGCTGCTCGCGCGAGAGGCCATGGGCTTCCAGCTCCGCGTCGGGCAGGTAGTGGCGCCCGCGCGGCAGGTCCTCGCTCAGGTCCTGCCAGAAGTTGGCCAGCTGCAGGGCGGTGCAGATGTCATCGCTTCGGCGCAGCGCATCGGCATCGTGCACGCCGTACAGGTGCAGCAGCAGCCGGCCCACCGGGTTGGCCGAGCGTGCGCAGTAGTCCAGCAGTTCGCTGCGGCCGGCGTAGGCGCTGGCGTCGCGCGTCTTCTCGATGTCCTGCGCAAAGGCCGAGAGCAGGTCGGCCAGCAGGGATTCGGGCAGCGCGTACTGCTCGATGATCCTGGCCAGTGGCCCGAAAACGCCGGGCCATTGCGCCGAAACGGCTTCGCCGCGGGCCGCCAAGGCGAGATCGGCGCGGTAGGCGCCCAGTTGGGCCAGGCGCTCCGCGGGGCTCGCATCGCCTTCGTCGGCAATGTCGTCGGCCGTGCGCGCAAACGAATAGATGGCCGCGATGGGCGCGCGCAGGTGCGGCGGGCAGACCCAGGAGGCGACAGGAAAGTTTTCGTAGTGCTGCCCTGCCACGGCGGGCTCGGGAGGCGGGGCGGATGGAGAAGGAGAAACCGGCACGCCGCGCATTGTGGAGCAGCGGGCGCATCCCCTCTTTGCGCGTTGACACGGATTCAGGTTTACCCTAGATTACTAACCGCCCGGTCATTAATGACCCATTCTTCATGCCGCATCAGGTGTCCTCATGACCGTGCCGACTCGTTCCGCCACCTTGTTGTTCAGAAACGTGGGCGCCGCCCTTGTGCTGGCCGTTGGCCTGGCCGCCTGCAAGCAGGCACCCCCGCCGCCCGAGCCGGTGCGCGCGGTCAAGGTGGTCGAAGTCGGCAGTTCCGCCTACGGCACCGCGCCGGAATTCGCGGGCGAGGTCAAGGCGCGCGTCGAAAGCCGCCTGGGCTTCCGGGTGGCCGGCAAGATCACGCGCCGCCAGGCCGAGGTGGGCCAGCATGTGCAGCCGGGCGCCGTGCTCGCGCAGCTCGACCCCAAGGACTATCAACTGGCAGCCGAGGCCGCCCGCGCCCAGGCCAATGCCGCGCTGACCAACCGCGACCTGGCGGCGGCCGACCTCAAGCGCTACCAGGGTTTGCGCGCGCAGAACTTCATCAGCGAGGCGGAACTGCAGCGCCGCGACAGCACCTACAAGGCCGCCCAGGCGCAACTGGAACAGGCGCAGGCCCAGGTGGCCTCGCAAGGCAACCAGGCGCGCTACACCAACCTGGTGGCCGACGTGGCCGGCGTCGTCACCGCAATCGAGGCCGAGCCCGGGCAGGTGGTGAGCGCGGGTACGCCGGTCGTGCGCATCGCCAACGACGGCGCGCGCGACGTGGTGTTTGCCGTGCCCGAAGACCGCGCCTCGCTGATCAGGACCGGCTCTGCGGTCACGGTTCGAAGCTGGTCGAGCGGCGCGCCGGCGCTGGAAGGCACGGTGCGCGAGGTGGCCGCCGCGGCCGATGCGGTCACACGCACGTACACGGTCAAGGTCGCCATCGACGCCGCCAGCGCGCCGCCGCTGGGCGCCACCGTCTATGTGCAGCCCAAAGCCCTGTCGCTGGTGGGTGCCCAGGTGATCAAGCTGCCGACCAGCGCGCTGCGCCAGGAAGGGCAGGGCACGGCGGTCTGGGTGCTCGACAAGGCGAGCATGACGGTGCGTTCGCAGCCGGTGCAGGTGGCCACCGCGGACGGCAACGAGGCGGTGATCGCATCCGGCGTGGCGCCGGGCATGCTGGTGGTGTCGGCGGGCGTGCATGTGCTGTCTGCCGGGCAGAAGGTGAGCATCTACCGCGACAAGTACAGCAAGGCGGAACCGGTCGCCGACAAGTCTGCGCCGGCGCCCGGCGCGGGTCTGGGCACCGCCAACGCCGCCACGCGCTGAAGGGGCCGCCACGATGACGTCCGACAACGCCGCCGGCGGCGTGCCGCGCAAGAACGGCTTCAATCTTTCCAAATGGGCGCTCGACCACGAGCCGCTGACGCGCTACCTGATGGTGGTGCTGATGGTGCTGGGCCTGGCGTCCTACTTCCAGCTGGGGCAGGACGAGGACCCGCCCTTCACCTTCCGTGCCATGGTGGTGCGTACCTACTGGCCGGGCGCCACCGCGCAGCAGGTGGCCGAGCAGGTCACCGACAAGATCGAGCGCACGCTGCAGGAGGTGCCTTACGCCGACATCATCCGCAGCTATTCCAAGCCGGGCGAGTCGCAGATCATCTTCCAGATCAAGGACAACTCGCGGCCCAGCGAGGTGCCCGACGTCTGGTATTCGGTGCGCAAGAAGGTCGGCGACATGCGCACCACCTTGCCCGGCGGCATCCAGGGGCCGTTCTTCAACGACGAATTCGGCGACGTCTACGGCGTGATCTACGCGCTGGAGGCCGACGGCTTCTCGCCGGCCGAGGTGAAGGCGATGGCTGACGACGTGCGCCAGAAGCTGCTGCGCGTGAAGGACGTGGCCAAGGTCGAGCAGTTCGGCGTGCAGGACGAGAAGGTCTACATCGAGGTCTCGCAAAAGCGCCTGGCGCAGCTGGGCCTGGACTTCAATGCCGTGCTGCAGCAGCTGGGCACGCAGAACGCGGTGGAGAGCGCGGGCACCATCCAGAGTCCGAAGGACGTCGTGCAGGTGCGCGTGGCCGGCCAGTTCTCCGATGTGGAGCAACTGCGCGCCATGCCCATCCGCGGCAGCTCGGGCAACCAGCTGCGCCTGGGCGATATCGCCGAAGTGCATCGGGGCTATGTCGATCCGCCCCAGGTCAAGGTGCGGCACCAGGGCCGTGACGTGATCGCGCTGGGCGTGGCCATGACCAAGGGCGGCGACATCATCGCGCTGGGCAAGTCGCTGCGCGCCGCCACCGACGAGATCGGCAGGCGCCTGCCGGCCGGCATGCGCCTGGCGCAGGTGCAGGACCAGCCGGTGGCGGTGGCCACCTCGGTCAACGAGTTCGTCCGGGTGCTGATCGAGGCCGTGGCCATCGTGCTGGCGGTGAGCTTCATCTCGCTGGGTCTGCACAAGGGCGGACGGCTGGGCTGGTACGTGGACGTGCGCCCGGGCCTGGTGGTGGCCATCACCATTCCGCTGGTGCTGGCGCTGACCTTCCTGGCGATGAACTACTTCGGCGTGGGCCTGCACAAGATTTCGCTGGGCTCGCTGATCATTGCGCTGGGTCTGCTGGTGGACGACGCCATCATTGCCGTGGAAATGATGGTGCGGAAGATGGAAGAGGGCTACGACAAGGTCCGCGCCGCCACCTTCGCCTACGACGTGACGGCCAAGCCGATGCTCACCGGCACGCTCATCACCGCGGCCGGCTTCCTGCCCATCGGCCTGGCCAAGTCGACCGTGGGCGAGTACACCTTCGCCATCTTCTTCGTCACGGTGATTGCGCTGGTGCTGTCGTGGCTGGTGTCGGTGTACTTCGTCCCGTACCTGGGCACGCTCATCCTCAAGGTCAAGCCGCACGACCCCGACGCGCCGCCGCACGAGCTGTTCGACACGCGCTTCTACAACACCTTCCGCGCCGCAGTGAACTGGTGCGTGAAGCATCGCTGGCTGACCATCGCGGCCACCATCGCCATCTTCGCGCTGGGCATCGTGGGCATGGGCAAGGTGCAGCAGCAGTTCTTCCCCGACTCCAGCCGCAACGAGATCCTGGTGGACCTGTGGTTCCCGGAAGGCACGTCCTTCGCGGCCAACGAAGAGGTTACCCGCCGCGTCGAGCAGCGGCTGATGAAGGAAGAGGGCGTGAAGACGGTGAGCACCTGGGTCGGCTCGGGCGTGCCGCGCTTCTACCTGCCGCTGGACCAGGTCTTTCCGCAGACCAACGTCTCGCAGCTCATCGTGCTGAGCGGCGGGGTGAAGGAGCGCGAGCGCCTGCGGGTGCTGTTTCCGGCGATGCTGGCCGAGGAATTCCCGGAGGTGCGCGGCCGCGTGAAGCTGCTGCCCAACGGCCCGCCGGTGCAGTATCCGGTGCAGTTCCGCGTCATCGGCAGCGATCCGGCCCAACTGCGCGCCTATGCCGACGAGGTGAAGGAGAAGATGCGCGCCAACCCCAACATGCGCGGCGTCAACGACAACTGGAACGAGTCGGTCAAGGTGATCCGCCTGGAGGTCGACCAGGCCAAGGCGCGCGCGCTTGGCGTGAGCAGCCAGGCCATCGCGCAGGCTTCGCGCACCATGTTCACCGGCACCACGGTGGGCCAGTTTCGCGAGAACGACAAGCTCATCGACATCGTGCTGCGGCAGACGCCCGACGAGCGCGAAGCCATCTCCGACATCGGCAACGCCTACCTGCCCACGGCGTCGGGTCGCTCGATTCCGCTGTCGCAGATCGCCAGGCCGGTGTTCAGCTGGGAGCCCGGCGTGATGTGGCGCGAGGGGCGCAACTACGCCATCACCGTGCAGGGCGACATCGTCGAAGGGATGCAGGGCGCGACCGTGACGCAGCAGCTGCTTCCTTCGCTGCGCGAGCTCGAGGCCCGGTGGCAGGACAACGGCGGGGCCGGCTACCGCATCCAGGTGGCCGGCGCGGTGGAGGAGAGCAGCAAGGGCTCCTCGTCGATCGTGGTGGGTGTGCCGATCATGCTGTTCATCATCTTCACGCTCCTGATGCTGCAGCTGCACAGCTTCAGCCGGGCCATGCTGGTGTTCATCACCGGGCCGCTGGGCATTGCCGGGGTGGCCGGCGCGCTGCTGGTCTCGAACCGGCCCTTCGGCTTCGTGGCGCTGCTGGGCGTGATTGCGCTGGGCGGCATGATCCAGCGCAACTCGGTGATCCTGATCGACCAGATCGAGATGGACCGCGCCGCCGGCGTGCCGGCCTGGGACGCCATCGTCGAGTCCGCCGTGCGCCGCCTGCGGCCCATCGTGCTGACCGCCGCGGCGGCCGTGCTGGCCATGGTGCCGCTGTCGCGCAGCGTCTTCTGGGGCCCGATGGCCGTGTCGATCATGGGCGGGCTGATCGTGGCCACGGTGCTCACGCTGCTGGCGCTGCCGGCCATGTACGCGGCGTGGTTCCGCGTGAAGCGCGAAGAAACACCGGCGTCTTGAAGTCTCGTTCGGGCGTCCGAAGAACCGCCCCCAAAGCCGATTAAAATACGCGGTTGCCAATTTCGCGGGCGGCTTTTCTTCTTTTGGAAGGCGCTCGCACCTGAAGAATTTCTGTACTTGCGGTCACGCAAGCGAAGCGCGGGTGGCGAAATTGGTAGACGCACCAGGTTTAGGTCCTGACGCTCGCAAGAGCGTGCCGGTTCGAGTCCGGCCCCGCGCACCAGTACAGAAGACCCCTTACAAGGAAAGCCAAATGACCGTGAACGTTGAAACCCTCGAGAAGCTCGAACGCAAGATCACGCTGACGCTGCCCGTCGACGTCATCAAGTCCGAAGTGGACTCGCGCCTGAAGAAGCTGGCCCGCACCGTGAAGATGGACGGTTTCCGTCCCGGCAAGGTGCCGATGAACGTCGTGGCCCAGCGCTACGGCTACTCGGTGCACTACGAGGTCATGAACGACAAGGTCGGCCAGGCCTTCTCGCAAGCCGCCAACGAAGCCAAGCTGCGCGTGGCCGGCCAGCCCCGCATCACCGAGAAGGAAGGCGCCGCCGAAGGCGAAGTGGCCTTCGACGCGGTGTTCGAGGTGTTCCCCGAGGTCAAGATCAACGACCTGTCCAACGCCACCGTCGAGAAGCTCAGCGCCGACGTGAGCGACGAAGCCATCGACAAGACCATCGACATCCTGCGCAAGCAGCGCCGCACCTTTGCGCAGCGCCCGGCTGACGCCCAGGCGCAGGACGGCGACCGCGTCACCGTCGACTTCGAAGGCAAGATCGACGGCGAGCCCTTCCAGGGCGGCAAGGCCGACGACTTCCAGTTCATCGTGGGCGAAGGCCAGATGCTCAAGGAATTCGAAGACGCCGTGCGCGGCCTGAAGGTGGGCGACAGCCGCACCTTCCCGCTGTCGTTCCCGGCCGACTATCACGGCAAGGACGTGGCCGGCAAGCAGGCCGACTTCATGGTCACCGTGAAGAAGCTGGAAGCCGGCAACCTGCCCGAAGTGAACGAGGCGCTGGCCAAGTCGCTGGGCATTGCCGACGCCACCGTCGAAGGCCTGCGCGCCGACATCAAGAAGAACCTGGAGCGCGAAGTCAAGTTCCGCCTGCTGGCGCGCAACAAGAACGCCGTCATGGACGCCCTGGTGGCCAACGCCGAACTCGACCTGCCCAACGCCAGCGTGCAGTCCGAGATCGCCCGCATGGTGGAAGGCGCCCGCGCCGAACTCAAGCAGCGCGGCATCAAGGACGCCGACAAGGCCCCGATCCCCGACGAAGTCTTCCGCCCGCAAGCCGAGCGCCGCGTGCGCCTGGGTCTGGTGGTGGCCGAGTTGGTGCGCGCCAACGAGCTGCAGGCCAAGCCCGAGCAGATCAAGGCCCACGTGGACGAGCTGGCCGCCAGCTACGAGAAGCCGGCCGACGTGGTGCGCTGGTACTTCAGCGATGCCAACCGCCTGGGCGAGGTCGAGGCGGTGGTCATCGAGAACAACGTGACCGACTTCGTGCTGTCCAAGGCCAAGGTCACCGAAAAGGCCGTTTCCTTCGACGAACTGATGGCGCAGCAGGGCTGAAGCCCGGCCCTGTCCCTCATTCGAAAATGGGGCTTGTGCTTTGGCGCACGGGCCCCATTTTGTTTTGGGTACAGTAGGAACCTCTTTGGAAAGAGCAATCAAATGAGCGCACTAGACACCAAGGCCCTGGGCATGGTCCCCATGGTCATCGAGCAGTCGGGCCGCGGCGAGCGGTCTTACGACATTTACTCGCGCCTTCTGAAGGAGCGCGTGATCTTCCTGGTGGGCGAGGTCAACGACCAGACCGCCAACCTGGTGGTGGCCCAGTTGCTCTTCCTGGAGAGCGAAAACCCGGACAAGGACATCTCGTTCTACATCAACTCCCCGGGCGGCAGCGTGAGCGCCGGCATGGCCATCTACGACACCATGCAGTTCATCAAGCCGGACGTGTCCACCCTGTGCATCGGCTTCGCGGCCAGCATGGGCGCCTTCCTGCTGGCGGCCGGCGAGAAGGGCAAGCGCTTCTCGCTGCCCAACTCCAAGATCATGATCCACCAGGTGCTGGGCGGCGCCCGCGGCCAGGCCACCGACATCGAGATCCACGCCCGCGACATCCTGAAGACGCGCGAGCAGATGAACCGCATCCTGGCCGAGCGCACCGGCCAGCCGCTCGAAAAAATCGCCCGCGACACCGAGCGCGACTACTTCCTCAATGCCGAGGAAGCCAGGGACTACGGCCTGGTCGACCAGGTCATTTCCAAGCGCGGCTGAAAATAGGGCCCCCACGCTCCCCCGCTGCGCGAGGGCCGCTGCCCCCCGAGGGGGCGCTTTTCATCTTGGGGCGGCCCGGCGATGAAAAGGGTCCACCCGGACCCGCCAGACGGCGCCAGGGCAAAAGCGGCGTTTTCCACACGGAGAACGCCGTTTTTGTTTCGCTATCATTGAGTTCAAACCGTTACGAGGCATCCGTCCATGGCCGACAAAAAAGGCTCTTCCAGCGAGAAAACGCTTTACTGCTCCTTCTGCGGCAAAAGCCAGCACGAGGTGAAGAAGCTCATCGCCGGGCCGTCGGTCTTCATCTGCGACGAGTGCATCGACCTGTGCAACGAGATCATCCGTGACGAGCTGCCCGCGGGCGAGGAAGGCAAGGAAGCCAAGAGCGACCTGCCCACCCCCTCGGAGATCAAGCTCAACCTCGACAACTACGTCATCGGCCAGGAAGCGGCCAAGCGCATGCTGTCGGTGGCGGTGTACAACCACTACAAGCGCCTGAAGCACAAGGACAAGGCCAAGGGCGACGACGTCGAGCTCAGCAAGAGCAACATTCTGCTGATCGGCCCGACCGGCTCGGGCAAGACGCTGCTGGCCCAGACGCTGGCGCGCCAGCTCGACGTGCCCTTCGTGATGGCCGACGCCACCACGCTGACCGAAGCCGGCTATGTGGGCGAGGACGTCGAGAACATCATCCAGAAGCTGCTGCAAAGCTGCAACTACGAGGTGGAGCGCGCGCAGCGCGGCATCGTCTACATCGACGAGATCGACAAGATCTCGCGCAAGTCGGACAACCCCAGCATCACCCGCGACGTGTCGGGCGAGGGCGTGCAGCAGGCGCTGCTCAAGCTCATCGAAGGCACCATGGCCAGCGTGCCGCCGCAGGGCGGGCGCAAGCACCCGAACCAGGACTTTTTGCAGATCGACACGACCAACATCCTGTTCATCTGCGGCGGCGCTTTCGCCGGCCTGGAGAAGGTCATCGAGAACCGCACCGAGGCCTCGGGCATCGGCTTCGGCGCCGCGGTGCGCAGCAAGAAGCAGCGCAGCCTGACCGAGGTGTTCCGCGAAGTCGAGCCCGAAGACCTGATCAAGTTCGGCCTCATTCCCGAACTGGTGGGCCGCATGCCGGTGGTGGCGTCGCTGGCCGAACTGAGCGAAGACGCGCTGGTGCAGATCCTCACCGAGCCCAAGAACGCCGTCGTCAAGCAGTTCGTCAAGCTGCTGCAGATGGAAGGCGTGGACCTGGAGATCCGGCCTGCCGCGCTCAAGGCCATCGCCCGCAAGGCGCTGGCCCGCAAGACCGGGGCCCGCGGCCTGCGGTCGATCCTGGAACAGTCGCTGATCGACACCATGTTCGAGTTGCCGAACATGAACAATGTCGAGAAGGTAGTCGTCGACGAATCGACGATCGACGAGAACAAGGCGCCGCTGCTCGTGTACCGCGAGGCGGCCAAGAAGGCCTAGTGCCCGACCTGATTCACGCTACTGGCCACGCGCCGCACAGCGCGCGTTTTCCGATGGGCTTGCCGCGCGCACTTGAAATGCGCGGGTATCCGACCATCTTTGTCAGACAACCCTTTTGAAAAGGATCACCATGTCCGGCCATACCCCCTTGCCCTCCGATCCTGTGGACCTGCCGCTTTTGCCGCTGCGCGACGTGGTCGTGTTTCCCCACATGGTCATCCCCCTGTTCGTGGGACGGCCCAAGAGCATCAAGGCGCTCGAACTCGCCATGGAAGCCGAGCGCCGCATCATGCTGGTGGCGCAGAAAGCCGCCGCCAAGGACGAGCCCTCGGTGGACGACATGTTCGACGTGGGCTGCGTCTCGACCATCCTGCAGATGCTGAAACTGCCCGACGGCACCGTGAAGGTGCTGGTCGAAGGCCAGCAGCGCGCCAAGGTCGACAAGATCCACGACCACGAGAGCCATTTCACCGCCACCGTGACCCCGTCCGAGGCGGCAGAAGGCGCCGCCCAGAAGGGCACCGAGGTCGAGGCGCTGCGCCGCGCGGTGATGCAGCAGTTCGACCAGTACGTCAAGCTCAACAAGAAGATCCCGCCCGAGATCCTCACCTCGATCTCCAGCATCGACGACGCCGGCCGCCTGGCCGACACCATCGCGGCGCACCTGCCGCTCAAGCTCGAGAACAAGCAGGCCGTGCTCGACCTCGACGAGGTCAAGGAGCGCCTGGAAAACCTGTTCGCGCAGCTCGAACGCGAGGTCGACATCCTCAACGTCGACAAGAAGATCCGCGGCCGCGTGAAGCGGCAGATGGAAAAGAACCAGCGCGACTTCTACCTGAACGAGCAGGTCAAGGCCATCCAGAAGGAACTGGGCGAGGGCGAGGACGGCGCGGACATCGAGGAGATCGAGAAGAAGATCAAGCTCGCCAAGATGCCCAAGGAGGCCTTGAAGAAGGCCGAGGCCGAGCTCAAGAAACTCAAGCTGATGTCGCCCATGTCGGCCGAGGCCACCGTGGTGCGCAACTACATCGACGTGCTGGTCGGCCTGCCCTGGAGCAAGAAGACCAAGATCAAGCACGACCTCGGGCATGCCGAAGAAGTGCTCAACGAAGACCACTACGGCCTGGACAAGGTCAAGGACCGCATCCTTGAGTACCTTGCCGTGCAGCAGCGCGTGGACAAGGTGAAGGCGCCCATCCTGTGCCTCGTCGGCCCTCCGGGCGTGGGCAAGACCTCGCTCGGCCAGTCGGTGGCCAAGGCCACGGGCCGCAAGTACGTGCGCATGGCGCTGGGCGGCATGCGCGACGAGGCCGAGATCCGCGGGCACCGCCGCACCTACATCGGCGCGCTGCCGGGCAAGGTGCTGCAGAGCCTGAACAAGGTGGGCACGCGCAATCCGCTGTTCCTGCTGGACGAGATCGACAAGCTGGGCACCGACTTCCGCGGCGACCCGTCGAGCGCGCTGCTCGAAGTGCTCGATCCCGAGCAGAACCACACCTTCGGCGACCACTACGTCGAGGTCGATTTCGACCTGAGCGACGTGATGTTCGTCGCCACGTCCAACTCGATGAACATTCCGCCGGCCCTGCTGGACCGGATGGAAGTCATCCGCCTGTCGGGCTACACCGAAGACGAGAAGACGCACATCGCGCTGAAGTACCTGCTGCCCAAGCAGCTGAAGAACAACGGCGTGAAGGACAACGAACTCCTTGTCACCGAAGAAGCGGTGCGCGACATCGTGCGCTACTACACCCGCGAAGCCGGCGTGCGTTCGCTCGAGCGCGAGCTGTCCAAGATCTGCCGCAAGGTGGTCAAGGGCATCCAGCTCAAGAAGATGACGCCGCTGGTCACCGTGACGGGCGAGAACCTCAACGAGTTCCTGGGTGTTCGCAAGTTCACCTTCGGCCGTGCCGAGCAGCAAAACCAGGTGGGCCAGGTCGTGGGCCTGGCCTGGACCGAGGTGGGCGGCGACCTGCTCACCATCGAGGCCGTGACCATGCCCGGCAAGGGCATCATCTCGCGCACCGGCTCGCTCGGCGACGTGATGAAGGAATCGGTTGAGGCTGCCCGCACGGTGGTGCGCAGCCGCGCGCATGTGCTGGGCATCAAGGACGAGATGTTCGAGAAGCGCGACATCCACATCCACGTGCCCGACGGCGCCACGCCCAAGGACGGCCCGAGCGCGGGTGCGGCCATGACGACGGCTTTTGTGTCTGCGCTCACCGGCATCCCGGTGCGCAGCGACGTCGCCATGACCGGCGAGATCACGCTGCGCGGCGAGGTGACGGCCATTGGCGGCCTGAAGGAAAAGCTGCTGGCTGCTTTGCGCGGTGGTATCAAGACGGTGCTGATTCCGGAAGAGAACGCCAAGGACCTGCAGGAGATTCCCGAGAACGTGAAGAACGGCCTGGAGATCATTCCTGTGAAGTGGATCGACAAGGTGCTGGAAGTGGCGCTGGAGCGCCAGCCCACGCCGCTGTCGGACGAGGAGGTTGCAGCGTCGCAGGCAGCGCTGGCCGAGATCGCCAAGCAGCGGGCTCAGGCGAGCGAAGGGTCGGTGAAGCACTGACCCAGCGCCCTGGAGGGTCGAAGTTTTTTGCGCCAGCTTGAGAAGGCGCAAAAAACTACGCTATACTCTAGGGCTTACGCGGGAATAGCTCAGTTGGTAGAGCGCAACCTTGCCAAGGTTGAGGTCGCGAGTTCGAGTCTCGTTTCCCGCTCCAGGTTTTGAAGAAGAAGGGAAGCCGCAAGCTTCCCTTTCTTTTTGAAAGAGGGTCTACGCGGCGCGATAGCAAAGCGGTTATGCAACGGATTGCAAATCCGTCTAGTCCGGTTCGACTCCGGATCGCGCCTCCAATACTCTTGCTCAACAGCCCCGCAACCCAGGTCGCGGGGCTGTTTTGTTTTCGGGTATCTTCGAACAGCATCCTTCCGACCCGGCGCCCGGATGGTGAAATTGGTAGACACATCGGACTTAAAATCCGCCGCTTCCTGAAAAGGGGCGTACCGGTTCGACCCCGGTTCCGGGCACCACAACACGATAAAGGGAGCACGACATGTCCCGCTACAACGCTCCATTCGAAATCCATGTGCACGGCGACATTCCGCTGCGCACCGACGTCAACTTCTCCCAGATCCAGGAAGCGCTCAAACCCTTGTGGGCGTATGCCGGCGCGAAGTCGCTGGCCGACGGCGCTGCCAGCAGCTACGAGGAAGAGCCCGGCATCCGCTTCGACCAGAAGGAGCACGTGCTGCAGATCTGCTGGACCGTGGCGGGCGACGAGGACTTTCGCCATGCCCTGGACGAGATGTGCATGGGCGTCAACGAACTGGCCGAGCAGGGCGCCGCGATCGAGGTCACCTTCTACGACACCGACTACGACGAGGAAGAGGGCGATCCCAACGAGGAATCGCGCGACGATTTCCTCATGCTCTTCGTCGGCCCCAATCCGGCGGCCATCATGCAGGTGCAGCGCGACCTGCTGGTGGAAGACGTGGTGAACCTGATGGAGCGCCACTTCGAAGGGGCCGAACTGGGTGGCGTGGTGGCCGAGATCGACAAGCTCTTCTCAGACCGCTTCGACGCACTGGTCAACTCGCTCGAAATCGGCAAGCCGCCGCGCGGTGGCGGCAGCGGCGGTGCGGGTGGCGGCACCCATGGCGGCGGACGGCGTCCGCGCCACCTGCACTGAGGCGCTGAACCAGCCTGCCCGCTGATGCCGCGCTGCGCGCGCGGTTCGGTGCAGCGCAACAAGCCTCGGCTATGCTCCCGGCAACCTTTGTTTCCTGGAGGCGCCGTTGGCCCTGTTTCCCGAGTCTGCCCTTCAAGCCGGCGTGCGCAAGCGCGAGGTGTTCGGCTGGGCCATGTACGACTTCGCCAACTCCGGCTACACGACAGTCGTCATCACGGCGGTGTTCGCCGCCTATTTCGTGGGCGGCCTGGCCCAGGGCGCGGCCTGGGGGCCCCTGGCCTGGACGGTCGCGCTGAGTATCTCGTACGCCGTCGTCATGTTCACCATGCCGGCGCTTGGCGCCTGGGCTGACCAGCATGCGGCGAAGAAGCGCCTGCTGATGCTGTCGACTGCCGGCTGCGTGCTATCCACGGCCGCGCTCGCCCTCACGCCGGGCATGGCCGGCACCGCCGGCGGCATCGCACTGGCCATGTTCATCATCGTCGCCTCCAACACCTTCTACTCGTATGGCGAGTCGCTCACGGGCGCCTTCCTGCCCGAGTTGGCCACGTCCGAAGGCATGGGCAAGGTCAGCGGGTGGGGATGGGGTTTCGGCTACGTGGGCGGCATGCTGGCGCTGGGCATCTGCCTGGCCTACGTGCTGTGGGCGCAGGCCAGGGGGCTGCCGGCCGCGCATTTCGTGCCGATGACCATGCTCATCACGGCGGCCATCTACGGCGCCGCTGCCTGTGTGACTTTTGTGCTGCTGCCCGAGCGTGCCCAGCCCCAGGCGGCGCGTGGCGAAGGGAGTGCCTGGCGACGCCTGCGCAAGACCTTCGGCGAGGCGCGGGCGCACCGCGACTTCATGTGGCTGCTGGCCTGCACCGTGTGCTACCAGGGTGGCGTGGCCGTGGCGATCACACTGGCGGCGATCTATGCCGAGCAGGTGATCGGCTTCGTGCCGCACGAGACCATGGTGCTGATCTTCGTGCTCAACATCGCGGCGGCCCTGGGCGCCTTCGGCTTCGGCTATGTGCAGGACCGCATCGGTCATCGCCTGGCCTTGGCCACGACCCTGGTCGCGTGGATCGCCGTGTGCCTGGTGGCGGCCACGGCCACGAGCAAGGGGCAGTTCTGGGTGGCGGCGACCATCGCGGGCCTGGCCATGGGCTCCAGCCAATCCGCCGGTCGCGCGATGGCGGGCGTGCTGGCACCGCCGCGGCAACTGGCCGAGTTCTTCGGCCTGTGGAGCTTTGCGACCCGGCTGGCCAGCATCGTCGGCCCGATGGGCTATGGCCTGATCACCTGGGCCACCGGCGGCAACCAGCGCATCGCGATCCTGGCCACCACGGGCCTGTTCGTGGCCGGCATTGCGCTACTGCTGCCCATTGACATGCGGCGCGGGCGTACCGTGGCGCTGGCCGCCTAGCGGGCGCCGTGCGTTGGCAGTGGCGCGGTCCGCGATTCAGTCGACCGCGCGGTACTGGCGTCCGTCGTAGCGCAGCGTGCTTTCGCTGAAGCGGGGCAGTTCGCTGCTTTCCACGCAATCGTTGCCCTGCAGTTCGTTGACCGAGCTCGTCTCCGTCTGGCGCACCTGCAGATCGGCCATGCCCTTGGCGCTGGATGATGCCGAATGCACGACCGCCAGCTGGCGCTCCTGCTTTTTGAAATGGCCGGTGCAGCCGGGGCCCCAACGGCCGCGCTCCCGGCGCGTCTCGAACTCGTCCAGCAACAGGTGCAATTGATTGCCGCGGTCCAGCCCGTACAGCGACAGTGTTTCGCTCGATGCCGGCTGGCTCGTGGCCATGCTGCGCCGGTGGATGCGCAGGCCGAAGCTCTGCCATTGCGCGTGTAGGCGATAGCGGGCCGCATCGAATTCGATGTCGCTCACGGCCATGGCGTCGCTGCCCCGGCTGCTGGGCACGGTCTGCCGCTGCCGGGCCACGATGGTGCTGCGCTCGCTGTTGCCGTTGTCCGGCTGCTGCACCACCAGGATGTCCAGGTCCAGCGTGCCGGGTGCCGTGCCCCGGGTCGGCAGCACGACCACGCTGCGGCCCAGATGCCCATGCCAGGCATGGCAGACGGTCAGTTCGTGAATCAGGACTCGCTGCGGATCGATCTTGTCGTGCAGCCGTTCGGCCAGGCCGCTCTGGCACGCTGCCTGCGCGCCGGTGTGCAGTGCGGCGGCCAGGACGGCAAGAAGAGCCGCGCGCTGCATGGCGAGAAAACCTTCAGCCGAGCGCGACGGCCCCGGCCCCAACCTGCAGCCAGCGCCCCGCGGCCGCATCCAGTGCCGAGGCATCGCCGCTGGTCAGCAACTGCAGCGAGCCGCTCGAGCCGCCAACGGCCAACTGCCCCTTGGCCGCCAGCAGCCGTCGCGCCTGCTGCGCCACGGGTTGTCCCGTTTCGATGAGGCGCACGGGCTCTCCGGCCAGGCGCTGCAGGTCGGCGGCGATGAAGGGGTAGTGCGTGCAGCCCAGTACCAGCGTGTCGATCTCGCCTGGCGCGTGGCCGAAGCGGCCGAGGGCGCCGACATACTTCGCGGCCAAAGTCTGGATGGCGGTTTCGTCCAGCCGCTCGATGGCGCCGGCCAGGCCGTCGCATGGCATGAGGCTGAAGCGCACCCGGTCGGTCTTCAGGCCGTCGTGCAGCGCCTTGAACTTGCCGCTGGCCAGCGTGCCGCGCGTGGCCAGCACGCCCACGTGCCCGGTGCGCGTGGCCGCGGCCGCCGGCTTGAGGGCCGGCTCCACGCCCACGAGAGGCAAGTCCGGGTAGGCGGCGCGCAGCAGGCCGATGGCCGCTGCGGTGGCGGTGTTGCAGGCCACCACCAGCGCCTTGATGCCGTGCGCTTCGACCAGCTGGCGCGCAATGTCCAGCGTGCGTTCGATCACGAAGGCATCGCCGCGCTCGCCGTAGGGCGCATGCGCGCCGTCGGAGAAATAGACGAAGCGTTCGCCCGGCAACTCGGCCTGCAGCGCGGCCAGCACACTCAGGCCGCCGACGCCACTGTCGAACACGCCGATGGGCGAATTACTCATGCACGGTTGCCGATGCAGCTTTGCAAATGCGGCCACCCTGCCGGCGGCCGCACCTGGCTCAGGCCGTTTCCAGCGCGATGCCCTTGAACTCGCCGCTGGCGATGCGCTTGCTCCACTCGGCCGGGCCGGTGATGTGCGCGCTGGTGCCGCCGGCGTCCACCGCCACGGTGACGGGCATGTCCACCACGTCGAACTCGTAGATGGCTTCCATGCCCAGGTCCTCGAAGCCCACCACCTTGGCCTTCTTGATGGCCTTGCTCACCAGGTAGGCGGCGCCGCCCACGGCCATGAGGTAGGCGCTCTTGTGCTTCTTGATGGCTTCGATGGCGACCGGGCCGCGCTCGGCCTTGCCGATCATGGCGATCAGGCCGGTCTGCGACAGCATCATCTCGGTGAAGCCGTCCATGCGGGTGGCGGTGGTGGGGCCGGCGGGGCCCACGGCTTCGCCGGCGATCGGGTCGACCGGGCCCACGTAGTAGATGACGCGGTTGGTGAAGTCCACCGGCAGCTTCTCGCCCTTGGCCAGCATGCCCTGGATGCGCTTGTGCGCGGCGTCGCGGCCGGTGAGCATCTTGCCGTTGAGCAGCAGGGTCTGGCCCGGCTTCCAGCTGGCCACCACTTCGGGCGTGAGCGTGTTCAGGTCGACGCGGGTGCTCTTCTGCGTGTCGGGTGCCCAGTCGACCTTGGGCCACAGGTCCAGCGACGGCGCCTCGAGGTACACGGGGCCGGAGCCGTCGAGTACGAAGTGCGCGTGGCGCGTGGCGGCGCAGTTGGGGATCATGGCCACGGGCTTGCTGGCTGCGTGGGTGGGGTACATCTTGATCTTGATGTCCAGCACGGTGGCCAGGCCGCCCAGGCCCTGCGCGCCGATGCCCAGGGCGTTGACCTTCTCGAACAGCTCCAGGCGGAGCTTCTCGACGTCACTCAGATCTTCCTTGCGGGCCGCCTTGGCCTGCAGCTCGTGCATGTCCAGGTCGTCCATCAGACTTTCCTTGGCCATGAGCGCGGCCTTCTCGGCGGTGCCGCCGATGCCGATGCCCAGCATGCCGGGCGGGCACCAGCCGGCGCCCATGGTGGGGACGGTCTTGAGCACCCAGTCGACCACGCTGTCGCCCGGGTTGAGCATCACCATCTTGCTCTTGTTCTCGCTGCCGCCGCCCTTGGCGGCCACCGTCACCTCGACGGTGTTGCCGGGCACGATCTCGGTGAAGATCACGGCCGGCGTGTTGTCCTTGGTGTTCTTGCGGGCGAACTGCGGGTCGGCCACCACCGAGGCGCGCAGCATGTTGTCAGGATGGTTGTAGGCGCGGCGCACGCCTTCGTTGATGGCGTCGTCCAGGCTGCCCTCGAAGCCTTCCCAGCGCACGTCCATGCCCACCTTCAGGAACACGTTCACGATGCCGGTGTCCTGGCAGATCGGGCGGTGCCCGATGGCGCTCATCTTGCTGTTGGTGAGGATCTGCGCCATGGCGTCCTTGGCGGCAGGGCTCTGCTCGCGCTCGTACGCCTTCGCCAGGTGGGCGATGTAGTCGGCGGGATGGTAGTAGCTGATGTATTGCAGCGCGGCGCTGATCGATTCGGTCAGGTCGGCGGCTTTGATGGTCGTGGGCATGGGTCTTCGGGGTAGTCAAAGGCTCCCGCAATTATCCTACCGGCCGCCCACGGCCCTGGCAGGGGGCGCGCTTGCCCCCTGGCCGCGTTCGGAAAGGCGCGCGGCCTCAGCTTCCGGCGCCAGCCGCCTGCGCCTGCGCGATCCAGCCGTCGAATTCCTTCTGGTGCGCCGCGATCCAGCCGTCGGCATGGCGCGCGATGTCGGCCGGCTTGTCCTCGCCGGCGCGCATGCGCAGGTTCTGTGCGTTGATGTCGGCAATGGACAGCTTCATCAGCTCGAACAGCCTCGCGGCGGCCGGGTTCTTCTCGATGAACGCCTTGTTCGCCACGATCCATTCTTCAGAAGGCAGCGAGCCGTAGTTCTTGCCGTTGGGCAGGCGGGTGTCCACCTTCTTGCCGCCCGGTGCCGAGGAGAAAGGCACCTGCAGCCACACCACGTCCTTGCCGGGCACCAGCTCGGCGCTCACCCAGTAGGGCGTCCAGGTGTAGTAGAGGATGGGCTTGCCGGCCTTGTAGCGCTGGATGGTGTCGGCCATCAGCGCGGGGTAGTTGCCCTGCTTGTGCGTGACGGCGTCGCGCAGCTTGTAGGCGCTGAGGTGGTCCTCGACCATCAGCTCGCAGCCCCAGCCGGGCGTACAGCCGGTGAGGTCGGCCTTTCCGTCGCCGTCGGTGTCGAACAGGGCGGCGATCTTCGGCTCGCGCAATTGGTCCACGTTGCTGATGCCGTACGCATCGGCGGTCTTGCGGTCGATCAGGTAGCCCTGCACGGCGCCTTGGATGTAGGCGCCCGAATGCCACAGCTTGGCGTCGCCGCCGCTGTTGGCATAGAAGGCATCCTGCAGGCCGGTCCAGTGGTTGGCCATGAAGGTGGCGTCGCCGTTGGCCACGGCCAGGTGGGCGGTGGCCGGCTCGATCTCCTGCACCGGCTCCACCTTGTAGCCCAGGCGCTCGAGGCCGCGCACCACCAGCTGGGTCTGGAAGGCTTCTTCCGCCAGCGAGCTGCGCAGCGGCTTGATGGTGATGCCCTGGCCGGGCAAGGCGGCCTTCGTGGTCTGCGCATGCAGTGCCGGGGCCATGGCAACCAGGCTGGATGCCAGCAAGGCGCCCAGCAGCGCACGGCGCGCGGCGCGGTGGGGGAGCGAGTGGGTGTGCATGGTGTCTCTCCTCATCGTGTTCCGGGTCAGTCGGCGGCAGCCAGTCGCGCGGCGCCTTGCGGCAAGGCGCCTGCATCGCGACCGGTCTGTGCGCTGGATTCGCTGCGGGGCACCAGGCGGCGCAGAACGCTCAACAGCAGGCCCACCGGGCCGGTGTGCCACCAGTGGCGCACACCGCGGCGCGGCCGGCCCATGGCCTGTGTCAGGCGGTCCAGCGAGATGGCCAGCAGCACGATGCCCAGGCCGCCGACGGTCGCCAGGCCCATGTCCAGCCGGCCGATGCCGCGCAGCACCATCTGGCCCAGGCCCCCCACGGCGATCATCGAGGCGATCACCACCATCGACAGCGACATCATCAGCGCCTGGTTGATGCCGGCCATGATGGACGGCATGGCCAGCGGCAGCTGCACCTTCGCCAAGAGCTGCCAGGGCGAGGCACCGTAGGCGCGCGCCGCCTCCACCAGATCGGGCCGGACCTGGCGCAGGCCCAAGCTGGTCAGGCGCACCAGCGGCGCCAGCGCGAAGACCACGGTGACGATCACGCCCGGCACGTTGCCGATGCCGAACAGCATCACCACCGGCACCAGGTAGACGAAGGCGGGCGTGGTCTGCATGGCGTCCAGCAGCGGGCGCAGCAGCTTCTGCGCGCGGTCGCTGCGCGCCAGCAGCACGCCGAGCGGCAGGCCGACCAGCATGCAGAACACCAGCGAAGTCAGCACCAGCGAGAGGGTGGTCATGGCCTCGGGCCAGATGCCCAGCATGGCCACCACCACCAGCGCCAGCGTGATGCCGGTGGCCACCGCGCGCCCGGCGAATTGCCAGGCCAGCAGGGCGACCAGCGCGATCACCATCGGCGCCGGCAGGCCGCCCAGCATGCGCTCGATGTTCGAGAGGGCCTGGTCCACCGGCACGCGCACCGACTGGAAGAAGGGGCGGAAGTGCGCCACCACCCAGTCCAGGCCGTGGTTGATCCATTGCTCGATGGGCAGGGTGCCGTCCCACAGCCGGTGCAGGGCGAGGCCGCCGGCATCGGGCGCGGACGTGGCGGCCTGCGCGAGTGCGTTGGAAGACGCATCGTGCGCAGCCTGCGCCGGACCGTCGAGCCAGGCGCCGCCGAACGATGGATCGCCGCTGGCGGTCCATGGGTCGACGAAGACGTCGGGGGTGGGCGCCGCCAGCGCGGCATCGGGCGAAGGCGCGGCGCCGGCCGCGGCCCACGGGTCGTTGTAGTTGGCGATGGCGGATGCGTTGTCCGCGGCGGCGGTGGTTGCGAGTTCGTTCATGTCCTCTCCCTTCTCGTTCAATGTGCTGCCGTGGCGGTGGACGCTGCGGACGCAGGCTCGATCGGCGGCGTGTCGCGGTCCAGGAACTTCAGCAGGGTGGTCTTGCTGATGGCGCCGCAGAAGCGCCCGCCGCGCAGCACCGGCAAGGGGCAGGGCGCCTGCGCCAGCTGGCCGAACAGCTCGGCCACGGGCAGTTCGGCATCGATGCCCTGCACGTTCGGCAGCATCGCGTGCTGCAGGCCCAGTTGGCCGGAGTGGCCGCGCAGCGCGCTGCGCAGCGAGTCGGCGGAGACGGTGCCCAGGTAGCGCTTGTCGGGGCTGAGCACGTAGGCATAGTCGCGGTCCTCGTCCTCGAGCATGCGCAGCGCCGCGCGCGAGCCGCGGTCGGCATGTTCGCTGACCACCGTGAGGGCGCGGCGCGCGATGTCCCCGGCCTTGAACACGCGCGAGGCATCCACCCCGCGCACGAAGTCGCGCACATAGTCGTTGGCCGGGTTGCGCAGGATGTCGTCGGGCGTGCCCACCTGCACCACGTGGCCGTCCTTCATGATGGCGATGCGGTCGCCGATGCGCATGGCCTCGTCCAGGTCGTGCGAGATGAAGACGATGGTGCGGCGCTTGACCTGCTGCAGCCGCAGCAGCTCGGACTGCATCTCGGTGCGGATGATCGGATCGAGCGCCGAGAAGGCCTCGTCCATCAGCAGGATCGACGGGTCGGACGCGAGCGCGCGCGCCAGGCCCACGCGCTGCTGCATGCCGCCCGAGAGCTCGTCCGGATAGCTCTGGCCCCAGGCGCCCAGGCCCACCTGCTCCAGCGCGGCGTCGGCCAGCGGCAGGCGCTCGGCGCGGCTCACGCCGGCCAGCTCCAGGCCGAAGGCGGTGTTGTCCCGCACCGTCATGTGCGGCATGAGCGCGAAGGACTGGAACACCATGCTGATGTCCTTGCGGCGCAGGGCGCGCAGCTTGGCGTCATCGAGCTCGTTGATGTCGGTTCCGTCGATGACGATGCGGCCGGCGGTGGGCTCGATCAGGCGGTTGATGAGCCGCACCAGCGTGGACTTGCCCGAGCCCGAAAGGCCCATGACGACGAAGATCTCGCCGGCGCCGATCTCGAAGGTGGCGTCGAACACGCCGATGGACTGCCCGCTGCGCTCCACGATCTCCTGCTTGCTCAGGCCCTGGCGCACCAGTTCCAGCGCGTGCTGGGGGCGGTCGCCGAACACCTTGAAGACGTGATCGATCTGAATGGACTTGGCCATGTGCTGTCGTTTCTCCTTTTGTGGTTGACGGCAGCAGCGCACGCCCATGCCGGGCACGCGCCACCACGTCACGCCCGCTGGAATAGGGGAGAGGCCGGCACAGGACACGCACGCTGGAAAACGACGACGCCAGTGCCTTGTCGCCTGCGGGCGTGGCAATGGCCCCGGAAAAACCGGGACAAGGATGCCGGGCGGCTAGGCGCCCGGCAAAGAACGAACCGGTGCCGCGACGGGATGCAGAAACGATCCGCGAGTAGCACCAGCGAGATCTGCGGGAGACTGCTACATGCAGTTGCAGATCAATAGAAGGGGGAAATTATAACTTTTGAGAATGAAATTGTCACCCCCGGGCACCATGGGCGCCCTTGGCGTATGGTGATGGGCTTTGCCACGCCCGGCTGATCCAGGAGCCTTTCGATGAGCACATCCCCGACCTCCCGCACCGAACGCGACACCTTCGGCCCGATCGAGGTGCCGGCCGCGCGCCTGTGGGGCGCGCAGACGCAGCGTTCGCTGCAGAACTTCGACATTTCGGGCGAGCGCCAGCCGCGCGAGATCATCAAGGCGCTGGCCCAGGTCAAGCGGGCCTCGGCGGTGGTGAACCATCAGCTGGGCCTGCAGGACGACAGGAAGACCAAGGCCATCGTGGCCGCGGCCGACGAGGTGATCGCCGGCAAGCATCCCGATGAATTCCCGCTGGTGGTGTGGCAGACCGGCTCGGGCACGCAGACCAACATGAACGTGAACGAGGTGCTGGCCAACCGTGCGAGCGAGCTGCTCGGCGGCGAGCGCGGGGAAGGGCGCCTGGTGCACCCCAACGACGACGTCAACCGCAGCCAGTCGAGCAACGACGTGTTTCCCACCGCCATGCACGTGGCCGCGGTGGAGGCGATCACGCACAGGCTGCTGCCGGCCATCGACAAGCTGCGCCACACCCTGGCCTCCAAGGCGCGAGAGTTCGACGACATCGTCAAGATCGGCCGCACGCACCTGCAGGACGCCACGCCGCTCACGCTGGGACAGGAGTTCTCGGGCTACGTGGCGCAGTTGCAGCACGGCGAGGCGCATGTGCGCGCCGCGCTGCCGCACCTGTGCGAACTGGCGCTGGGCGGCACGGCCGTCGGCACCGGCCTGAACGCGCCCAAGGGCTACGCCGAGAACGTGGCGGCCGAGCTGTCGCGCATCACCGGCCTGCCCTTCGTGACGGCGCCCAACAAGTTCGAGGCCATGGCCAGCTGCGACGCGCTGGTGCACGCGCACGGTGCGCTCAAGACGCTGGCGGCCAGCATGAACAAGATCGCCAACGACGTGCGCTGGCTGGCCAGCGGCCCGCGCAGCGGCATCGGCGAGCTGAGCATTCCGGAGAACGAGCCGGGCTCGTCCATCATGCCGGGCAAGGT
Source organism: Variovorax soli NBRC 106424 (assembly GCF_001591385.1). Classification (GTDB taxonomy): domain Bacteria; phylum Pseudomonadota; class Gammaproteobacteria; order Burkholderiales; family Burkholderiaceae_C; genus Variovorax; species Variovorax soli. The sequence continues at coordinate 12,585 of NZ_BCUU01000049.1, read as the reverse complement.
CAACCCCACGCAGAGCGAGGCGGTGACCATGCTGGCGGCGCAGGTCTTCGGCAACGACGTGGCCATCAACATCGGCGGGGCCTCGGGCAACTTCGAGCTGAACGTGTTCCGGCCCATGGTGGCGCACAACTTCCTGCAGAGCGTGCGCCTGCTGGCCGACGGCATGGTGAGCTTCAACGACCACTGCGCGGTCGGCATCGAGCCCAACCGCGACCGTATCACCGAACTGGTGTCGCGCTCGCTGATGCTGGTGACCGCGCTCAACACCCACATCGGCTACGACAAGGCGGCCTTCATCGCCAAGAAGGCGCACAAGGAAGGCACCAGCCTGCGGGAGGCGGCCATTGCCTCCGGCCACCTGACGGCCGAGCAGTTCGACGCCTGGGTGGTGCCCGAGAAGATGATCGGCCGCTGAGCGGCCAGCCTGGCCGACCTAAAAGCAAACGGGGCGCCGAAGCGCCCCGTTTTTCGTTCATAGCGGCAGCCGCGTTCAGTGCTTGCCGTTGCCCGAGCCGCTCATCATGATCTTGTCGGTGTAGGCAATGGCCATGGCCGACAGCAGGAAGGTGATGTGGATCGACGTTTGCGCGATGAGCACGGTGTCGGTGTAGTTGCCTGCGTTGATGAAGGTCTTGAGCAGGTGGATCGAGCTGATGCCGATGATGGACATCGCCAGCTTCACCTTCAGCACCGACGCATTCACATGGCTCAGCCATTCAGGCTGGTCGGGGTGGCCGCGCAGGTCCATGCGGCTCACGAAGGTCTCGTAGCCGCCCACGATCACCATGATCAGCAGGTTGGAGATCATCACCACGTCGATCAGTGCCAGCACCACCAGCATGATCACCGTCTCGTTCAGGGTGGTGATGGGCGCGTCGGTCTTGTAGCCGATGCTGCTCACCAGCGCTTCCAGCGCCGTCTGGCTGCCGAAGGCGGCTTCCACCAGGTGCAGCAGCTCGACCAGGAAGTGCATCACGTACACGCCCTGCGCAACGATCAGGCCGAGATACAAGGGCAGCTGCAGCCAGCGGCTGGCAAAGATCAGCTTGGGCAGCGGGCGCATCGGGGACGACGGGTTCACCGTCGGTTGGGAGGATTCGGGTCGGGCCATGAATTTGAGTAAAGGAAGGTCCGGGCGCCAGGACGGCGTAAAGCCCGGGATTCTAAAGGCGGCGCTCCGCCGGGCCGCCATGGCCCGGGGCATCAGCGGCTACCATGCAACGTCAGTGGCCCGTAAGACCCGGCCGCCATAGTCCTGTCGCAATTTCCAAGCAAAGAACCGGAGGCAAGTGCAATGAGTACCGCAACGAACACGGCGAGCACCATCGAATCCGTGCTGGTCGAGAACCGGGTTTTCCCGCCTGACGAAAGAGCCAGCAAGGGCGCCAGGATTTCCAGCATGGCCGCCTACGAGGCGCTGCGCAAGGAAGCCGAGACCGACCCCGACGGCTTCTGGGCCAAGCGGGCCCGCGAGAAGCTCGTGTGGACCAAGCCCTTCACCCGCGTGCTCGACGAATCCAATGCGCCGTTCTACCGCTGGTTCGATGACGGCGAACTCAATGCCTCGGCCAACTGCCTGGACAGGCACATCGGCACGCCCGCCGAGAACAAGACCGCCATCATCTTCGAAGCCGACGACGGCAGCGTCACCCAGATCAGCTACAAGGACCTGCTCACCCGCGTGAGCCAGTTCGCCAACGCGCTCAAGCAGGAGGGCATCGGCAAGGGCGACCGCGTCATCATCTACATGCCCATGACCATCGAGGGCGTGATCGCCATGCAGGCATGCGCGCGCATCGGCGCCACGCACAGCGTGGTGTTCGGCGGCTTCTCGGCCAAGGCGCTGCAGGAGCGCATCATCGACGCCGGCGCGGTGGCGGTCATCACGGCCAACTACCAGCTGCGCGGCGGCAAGGAACTTCCGCTCAAGTCCATCGTCGACGAAGGCATCGCGCTGGGCGGCTGCGAATCCATCAAGACCGTGCTGGTGTACGAGCGCACGCTGGGCAACTGGAACCGGGTCGAGGGGCGCGACAAGACCTTCACCGAAGTGCTCGAAGGGCAGAACACCCATTGCGAGCCGACGCCCGTGGGCGCCGAGCATCCGCTGTTCATCCTCTACACCTCCGGCTCCACCGGCAAGCCCAAGGGCGTGCAGCATTCCACCGGCGGCTACCTGCTGTGGGCCCGGATGACGATGGAGTGGACCTTCGACATCCGCCCCGAGGACGTGTTCTGGTGCACCGCCGACATCGGCTGGATCACCGGCCACACCTACGTGGCCTACGGCCCGCTGGCGGCCGGCGCCACGCAGGTGATCTTCGAAGGCATTCCCACCTACCCGAACGCGGGCCGCTTCTGGCAGATGATCGAGCGGCACAAGGTGTCGGTGTTCTACACGGCGCCCACGGCCATCCGCTCGCTCATCAAGGCGGCCGACTCCGACGAGAAGGTGCACCCGAAGAACTGGAACCTCTCTTCGCTGCGCATCCTCGGTTCGGTGGGCGAGCCGATCAACCCCGAAGCCTGGGTCTGGTACCACAAGAACGTGGGCGGCGAGAAGTGCCCCATCGTCGACACCTTCTGGCAGACCGAGAACGGCGGCCACCTGATCACGCCGCTGCCGGGCGCCACGCCGCTGGTGCCGGGCTCGTGCACGCTGCCGCTGCCGGGCATCGCGGCCGCCATCGTCGACGAGACGGGCAAGGACATTCCCAACGGCTCGGGCGGCATGCTGGTCGTCAAGCGCCCCTGGCCCTCGATGATCCGCACCATCTGGAACGACCCGGAGCGCTTCAAGAAGGCCTACTTCCCGGCCGAGATGGGCGGCACGATCTATCTCGCCGGCGACGGCGCGGTGCGCGACGCCAAGACGGGCTACTTTCGCATCACCGGCCGCATCGACGACGTGCTCAACGTCAGCGGCCACCGCATGGGCACGATGGAGATCGAGTCGGCCCTGGTCGCCAAGACCGACATGGTGGCCGAGGCCGCGGTGGTGGGCCGCCCCGACGAGCTGACGGGCGAAGCCATCTGCGCCTTCGTGGTCCTGAAGCGTCCCCGCCCCACGGGCGACGAGGCCAAGGCCATCGCCAAGGAACTGCGCGACTGGGTGGCCAAGGAAATCGGCCCCATCGCCAAGCCCAAGGACATCCGCTTCGGCGACAACCTGCCCAAGACCCGCAGCGGCAAGATCATGCGGCGCCTGTTGCGCAGCATCGCCAAGGGCGAGGCCATCACGCAGGACACGAGCACCCTGGAGAACCCGGCCATCCTGGAGCAGTTGGCGCAAGCCAACTGATCCAGGGCACGGCGCCAGCCGTGCCGGTGCGAAGCACCGAGGAAGGTGAAGACGGCACTCATATCGCCGAAGGCGATGTGACGTGCCGGCAGAACCCGGCCATCCTGGAGCAATTGGCGCAAGCCAACTGATCCAGGGCACGGCGCCAGCCGTGCCGGTGCGAAGCACCGCGGGCCCATGTCCGACAGGGCTCGCGGGCAAATAGGTTAAAAATCGGACTTCCTAATAACGAATTCAGGAGGTCTTGATATGCGTTTGCGAACCGGATTCTTGCTCGTGATCGTGCTGCTCATTGCAGCACTGGCATTCTTGAACTGGGGAACCCTGTCGCAGCCGACGTCCATGTCGGTGGGCTTCACCCAGGTGACGGCGCCGCTGGGCCTCGTGATGCTGGGGCTGACGGTGGTGCTCGGCGTGGTGTGCCTGGCCTACGTGTTCTACCTGCAGAGCTCGGTCATGCTGGAAACACGCCGCCACAACAAGGAAATGCAGACCCAGCGCGACCTGGCCGACAAGGCCGAGGCCTCGCGCTTCACCGAACTGCGCAACTACCTCGACGCCCAGGAGCAGGCCCGTGCCGCGCGCAATGCCGAGCTGCTGTCGCGCCTGACGACGCGCATCGAGCAGATGGAGTCCACCTTCAAGTCGCGCGTGGACCAGTCCGACAACAGCACGGCCGCGCACATCGGCCAGCTGGAAGACCGCATCGAACGGCGTGCCGCGCCGGCGGACATCAACCCGCAGATTTGAACCAGGGGGCATGCGCCCCCGCGGCTTACTTGGTTTGCAGAACCCAGGCGGCCAGCTTCTTGGCGTCCGCCTCGCTCACCTGCGTGTTGGCGGGCATGGGCACCGGACCCCAGACGCCCGAGCCGCCCTTCAGGATCTTGCCGGCCAGCAGGTCGGTTGCGCCCTTGGTGTCCTTGTACTTGGCCGCCACATCCTTGAAGGACGGGCCGATCACCTTCTTGTCCACCGCATGGCAGGCCATGCAGTTCTTCGATTGGGCCAGTTGCAGGTCGGCCAGCGCGGGGGCTGCCAATCCGGCGGACAGGGACAAAAACAACAATGCTTTCTTCATGGGGCTCTCTATCGTTGGGGCCTGCGCTACAGTGCGGAGGTAACGCTACGTGACATTCTAGGAGTGCCGCGCGGCGCCCTGAAGAATACATCCCGGAGGGTATTGCAATGTGGTTCCTGGGCCTCGGCCTGCTAGGCGTAGCACTCAAGTTCCTGGAGATCGGGCCGGTCGCGCAGTGGTCCTGGCTGGTGGTGCTCATTCCCTTCGGTCTGGCGATCGTGTGGTGGGCCTGGGCCGACTGGTCCGGCTACACCAAGCGCAAGGCGGTCGAGCGCGAGGACCAGCGCCGGCAGGACCGCATCGACCGCCAGCGCAGCCAGCTGGGCATGCTGAACAGCCGTTCGCGCAAAGGCGGCCGCCGCTAAGAATCGCCATGCGCCACTTGCCCTCGCTTTCCTCCGTCGCCCTGGTTTGCAGCCTTGCGTTTGCCGCCGGCGCCGTGCAGGCCGCGCCCGATGCCAAGCTGCTGGCTGCTGCCGAGAAGGCCCAGCCGGCGCTGATCGAGAACCTCAAGGAGATGGTTCTCATCGAATCGGGCAGCCTCAATTCGGAAGGCCTCATGAAGATGGCCGACCTGACCGACGGCCGCCTGAAGTCCCTGGGCTTCCAGACCCGGCGCGTCAAGACCACGACCGGCGCGCCCGCCGAGATCGTCGTCGGCACGATGAAAGGCAGCGGCAAGCGCAAGTTCATGCTGCAGGCCCACATGGACACGGTGTACCCGGCCGGCATCCTCAACACGCAGGGCTACAAGGTCGACGGCAATCGCATCTACGGCCCCGGCATTGCCGATGACAAGGGCGGCATCGCGGTGATCCTGGCCTCGCTCAAGATCCTGCTGGATTCGGGCTGGAAGGACTTCGACACGCTCACGGTGCTGCTCAACACCGACGAGGAGGTCGGGTCCGGCGCATCGGGCGAACTGATCGCGAGCACCGCCGACCAGCAGGACTACGTGCTGTCGTTCGAGCCGACGGCGGCCAAGTCGGTTGCCAAGGGCGAGTCCCTGCTGCTCGGCGCGGCGGGCATCGCGAAAGCCACGATGGACGTCAAGGGCCGGGCGGCGCACGCGGGCGCTGCGCCCGAAATGGGCCGCAATGCCCTTTATGAACTGTCCTACCAGATGCTGCAGACCAAGGACCTGCCCAAGGACATCCCCGGCGTGACGCTGAACTGGACCGTCGCCACGGCCAACGGTCCGCTCAACCAGATCACCGAGAAAGCGCAGGCGCTGGGCGACATCCGCATCACGCAGCCTGGCGCCGAGAAGAAGCTCGACGCCGCCCTGCAGGCCAAGGTCGCCAGCGGCAAGCTGATTCCCGATACCGAGACCACGGTCAAGGTCGACGTGAACCGGCCCGCATTCCTGGCCGGCGACAAGGGCCTGGCCGTGGCGAAGAAGGGGCAGGAGATCTACAAGGAAATAGACCGCGAACTCGGGCTCGCACCCATGACCGGCGGTGGTACCGACGCGGGCTTTGCCGGCCGCTCGGGCAAGGCGACCGTGGTCGAGAGCTTCGGCCTCGCTGGCTTCGGCTACCACGCGCGGGACGAATACATCGAGGTCGACTCGATCGTTCCGCGCCTCTACCTCGTCACGCGTCTCCTGCAGGAACTGGGCAAGCAGTAGCCGACAGGGTTCAGGCCGGCGGCTGGATGCCCCAGCGGCGCATGCGCCGGTACACCGTCATGCGTGCCACGCCCATCTGATGGGCCACGGCGCTGATGTTCCAGCGTGCCGCGCGCAGGTACTGCAGCAGCAGCATGGCTTCGGGCGATGGCGGATGGCCTGCGTGGCCGGCCACCTCGCCCGCACCGTCTGACGGTTCGGCCGCCTCGATGGCCGTCATGGACGTCGCGGCCAGCACGCTTTCCGGAAGTTCGGGCAGCCCGATGGTGCCGCCCGGTCCCGCCATGGCGCGTGCAAAGTCCAGCGCATTGCGCAGCTCGCGCAGGTTGCCGGGCCATGCATAGGCCAGCAGGCGCTGCTCGGCCGCGGGGTCGAGCTGCACGCCCGATGTGCCCAGAAAGCGGCCGATCAGCCAGGCCAGGTCGCGCCGCCGGCGCAGCGGCGGCAGCGTGAGGTGCGCGCCGGCCAGGCGGTAGTACAGGTCTTCCCGAAAGCGCCCCTCGCGCACGCGCGCGGGCAGGTCCGCATGCGTGGCGGCCAGCACCCGCACGTCGACCTTGACGGCCCGGGTGGCACCAATGGGCAGCACTTCGCGCTCGGCCAGCACGCGCAGCAGCCGCGCCTGCATGGCCAGCGGCATGTCGCCGATCTCGTCCAGGAACAGGGTGCCGCCGTCGGCCTCCTGCACCAGGCCGCGCTTGCCCTTGGGCGCGGCGCCGCTGAAGGCGCCGGGCAGGTGGCCGAAGAGCTCGCTTTCGATCAGCGTCTCGGGAATGGCCGCGCAGTTGACCGCCACGAAGGCCTGATCACGGCGCGGGCTGGCCGCATGCAGCGCGCGCGCCAGGTATTCCTTGCCGCTGCCGGTCTCGCCGGTCACCAGCACGCTCACCTCGGTTTCTGCCAGGCGCGCGGCGCGCTGCAATTGCTGGTCGAGTGCCGCATCGCCGCCGCTGAGCGCCGCCAGCGGCGAGGGCAGGGCGATGGCGTCGGCCACGGTCGGCATCACCACGCGGCTGGGCGGTGCAATGGCATGCAGGAACAGGCGCGTGCCGCCGCGCAGCGCCACGGCGCGGCGTTCGCCCGGCATTGCGCGCAGGTAGCGGCCCAAGTCGTTGAAGCGAAGGTCGAACAACTGCTCGAAGGCCAGGCCCAGCACGCAGCTGCCATGGGCAGCTTCCAGCAGCAGCTGCGCCGCGCGGTTGTGGCCGACCATGCGGCCGCCGGCATCCAGCGCCACCAGGTAGTCGGGGCTGATCTCCACGAACTCCGGCGACGGATGCAGCTTGAGCACCCAGTCGCTTCGGAACCAGCGCAGGAAGTTCGCGCTTTCCACGCGGTGCGCATACAGCTTGACCAGTTGCAGCGCCAGGTGCTGGCTGCTCTTGGCCTGCGGCGAGGTGAGCGCCGAGATGTCGAGCACTGCCGTCAGGTGGCCCAGCGGGTCGAAGATGGGGGCGGCCGTGCAGGTCAGCGGAATGTGGGTGGCGTCGAAGTGGTCGGTCTGGTGCACCACCAGCGCCTGGCCCGCCGCGATGGCGGTGCCGATGGCGCAGGTGCCGGCCAGGTGCTCGTTCCAGTCGCTGCCCAGGTACAGGCCGGTGCGGCGCAGGTCGGGGTCCAGCCGCAGGTCGCCCAGGTAGTCCACCGTGACGCCGCGCGCGTCGGCCAGCAATACGCAGTAGCCCAGGCCGCCCACCTGCTGGTGGATGGCCTCCAGCCCGTGCCGTGCGATGGACAGGAATTCCTCGATGCGCTCGCGGTGCTCGCGCACCCGCTGCGAAGGCAGGATGATGGCTTCCTGCATGCGCGTGGGGTCCAGCTTGTGCTGGTGCACGCAGCGCGACCAGCTTTCGCGGATGAGCGGGTCGACCGCGGGCCCGGCTGCGCCCGCATGCGGGTCGACCAGCCGGATCACCTCGTGAATGTGCTCGCGCTGCGCTGTCTGCATGGCGCTTGTCTCCTGCTGTGGGCACGCCGCGGCATCGCCACGGGCCTGGGTGTGGCGGCCAATATAAACCCCGCGCGGGTTCAGGTGCGCAGCTTGCGCCCGAGCAGTTGCTCGACCTTCGCGGTCTTGGCCGTCAGGCGCCCGCCGGGTCCGTCGCGCCAGTCGACCTTCAGGTTCAGGCCGATGCGGGTGCAGCCGGCCTGGCGCAGGTGGTCGAAGCAGGCCTTCACGACGGCAAAGCTTTCGTCCCATTCGCCCTCGACGATGGTGCCCATGGGCGTGAGCTGGTAGGGCAAGCCGCTCCTGTCGATGATGTCGATGACCTGGGCCACGTAGGCGCTGACGCTGTCGCCGTCGGCGCGCGGGGAAATCTGGAATTCAAGCAGGACCATGGTCTTCCTCTTGCTGGGTTTGTTGCGTCTGTTGCTTCTCTTGCGGTTTTTTGTCGATCACATGGCGGCCAGGCCGTGCGTGCGCAGTGCCTCGGCCAAGCGGCCGGCCCAGCCGCCAGGGCCGGGCGACTGCCCGGCACGCATGGCTTCGGTGGCGACGCTGGTCAGCGCGTCTTCGCGGTAGCGGCGCGCCTGGCCCAGGCCTTCTTCGAAGGCATTGGTGGCGGCGGTGAGCGCAGCGGGGTCGGCGTCCAGCACGATGACGGCATGCGCCAGCACGACGGGCACGCCTTGCACACGGCGCCATGCCTGTGCGGTGCCCACCAGCTTGCGGCCGTTGGCCGCGAGGTTGTAGCGGCCGTCGCAGAACGAGCCTTCCACCGCTTGGGGCGATGCGGCCACGCCCAGGGCGGCCAGCGTGCGTTCGAGCAGCGCGCACAGCGCCCGGTAGACCGCATCGGCCTGCACGGGCTCGGACTGCGCGGTGCGCCACAGCAGGCTCAGGTTCCACAGGCCCGGCCCCTGCGGCACCAGCCCGCCGCCGGATGAACGCACATGCACCGGCGTGCCGGCCCGCGCGCACTGCGCCTGCCAGTCGGCCCAGCCGGCAGCACGCGCATAGCTGGCCGGTACCGCCCAGCCGGGCTGGCCTTGCCACAGGTGCGCCTGCGGCCCCGAGCCGGCGGCCACCGCCTGTGCCCAGCCGCGCTCGGCGGCGATGCCATCGGCCAACGGCATGGCGTGGTGCTCGAGCGTGGCAAAGCGCGGCAGCGGCATGCGGCAATGCTAACCAGCGGCGCGCGCCAGGTGCTTCAGCAGGGCCGCATTGACCTCGCTGGCCTTCTCGAGCATGGCCATGTGGCCGGTGCCCGGGAAACGGATCACCTCGGCACGCGGCCCCGCGTTGGCGGCCTGCGCCGCAGGGATGACCTGGTCGTCCTCGCCCCAGAACACCAGCAGCGGCTTGTCCAGCGCCTGCAGCCCTTCGGCCAGCACGGTGCTTTGCCGGCCGTCGGCGAACAGCGCGGCGCCCAGCTCGGCCAGCAGCGGCTCGATGCCGTCCAGGCGCTTGTACTTGAGCATGTCGTCCACCATCTGGCGGCTGACCAGCGCCGGGTCGGCGAACAGCTGCTCCAGCACGGGCTTGAGATCGCGCCGCGACTGCGCCTGCACGAAGCCGTCGGTGTAGCCGGTGTTGATCGCCTCGCCCAGCCCCGCGGGGCTGACCAGCGCCACGCTGGCCACGCGTGCGGGCGCGTCCAGCGCCAGCTGCAGCGCGATGGCGCCGCCCATCGAATGGCCCACCAGGTGCACCGGCCTCTGCACGCCCGCTGCGTCGAGAAAGCGCGCGACGAAGCCGGCGAGTGCAGGCAGCGAAGCGCCGGGCAGCTTCGCATCGCTGCTGCCGTGGCCAGGAAGGTCCAGCGCCAGGACGGGATGCCGCTCGGCCACCGCATCGAGGTTGAACAGCCAGTTGTTCAGATCGCCCCCGAAGCCGTGGATGAACAGCACCGGCACGCCTTGCTCGGGGCCGCGCCGCGCGTAGCGGATGCGGATGCCGTCCACCTCGGCGCTCTCGAAGGCGGGGCCGCTGTCCTCGTCGTCGGCGCCGGCATCGGGCACCTCGAAGGCGGCGATGTAGGCATCGATGTCGGCATCGCTGACGTCCTCTTCCGCCAGCACCGCCAGCAGCGACTTCACCGGCAGCAGCTCGCCGCTCTGGCCGACGATGCGGCGCAGGAGGCCTGCATCCGCGGCCTCCACCGCATTCGAGATCTTGTCGGTCTCGACCTCGACGATGGCCTGGCCCACCGCGATGCGATCGCCTTCCTTCACCAGCCAGTCCTGCACCGTGCCCTCGCGCATCTCCAGGCCCCATTTGGGCATGACGATGGGGGTGATCTGCTTGTCGCTCATGTCAGTGCGCTCCCTTGCCCAAGGTGCGGCGCGCAGCACTGGCGATCTGCGCGGCGCTCGGGATGTAGATGTCTTCCAGGGCAGGCGAGAAGGGCACCGGCACATGCGGCGGCGCCACCATCTCGATGGGGCCCTTGAGCGCGCCGAAGGCCTGCATCGCCACCTGCGCGGCAATGTCGGTGGCGATGTTGCAGCGCGGGCTGGCCTCGTCCACGCACACCAGGCGGCCGGTGCGCTCCACGCTGTCGAGCACCGTGTCCATGTCCAGCGGCGAGAGCGTGCGCAGGTCGATCACCTCGGCTTCGATGCCTTCCTTGGCCAGCAGCGTGGCGGCTTCCAGCGCGCGGTGCACCATCAGGCCGTAGGTCACGATGCTCACGTGCTTGCCGTCGCGCACCACGCTGGCTTCGCCGAAGGGAATGGCGTAGCTGCCTTCGGGCACTTCGCCTTCCAGGCCGTAGAGGTTCTTGTGCTCGCAGAAGATCACCGGGTCGTTGTCGCGGATGCTCTGGATCAGCAGGCCCTTGGTGTCGTAGGGCGTGCTCGGGCAAATCACTTTCAGGCCCGGGATGTGCGTGAACAGCGGCGTGAGCATCTGCGAATGCTGCGCTGCGGCCCGGAAGCCCGCGCCCACCATGGCGCGGATCACCACCGGCGTCTCGGCCTTGCCGCCGAACATGTAGCGGAACTTGGCCGCCTGGTTGAAGATCTGGTCGAAGCACACGCCCATGAAGTCGATGAACATCAGCTCCGCAATGGGCCGCATGCCGCAGGCTGCGGCGCCGATGGCGGCGCCCACGTAGGCGCTCTCGCTCAGGGGCGTGTCGAGCAGCCGGTCGCCGTGCTTGGCGTACAGGCCCTTGGTCACGCCGAGCACGCCGCCCCACGCATCCTGCTCGCCCTGGGCGCCGGCGCCGCCGACGATGTCCTCGCCCATCATGATCACGCTCGGGTCGCGCGCCATCTCCTGGTCGATCGCCTCGTTGATGGCGGTCTTCATGCTGATCTTTCTGGCCATGATGAATCTCCTTGGGTTCTTCTCAATACTTGACGTAGACGTCGGTGGTCAGCGCGGCGGGCGCGGGCTGCGGGGCGGCCTTGGCTTCGGTGCAGGCGCGCTCGATCAGGTCGAGCACCTCGCGGTCGATGGCGGCCAGCTCGTCGGCCTTCACCAGGTTGGCGCCGGTCACCGCATCGGCAAAGCGGCGCAGGCAGTCGCGGTTGGCGCGGATGTGGTCCAGCTCGCCCTTGGCGCGGTAGGTCTGCGCGTCGCCTTCGAAGTGGCCGTAGAAGCGCACCATCTGGCATTCCAGCAGCGAGGGGCCGCCGCCTTCGCGGGCGCGGCGGATCACTTCGCCCGCGGCCTCGTGCACGGCGAAGAAGTCGGTGCCGTCCACCGTCACGCCGGGCAGGCCGAAGCCGGCGGCGCGGTCCACGTAGCTGTCGACCGCGGTGCCGTAGTCGCGCGAGGTGGATTCGGCATAGCCGTTGTTCTCCACCACGAAGATCACCGGCAGGTTCCACACCGCCGCCAGGTTCAGGCTTTCGAGAAAGGTGCCCTGGTTGCTGGCGCCGTCCCCCACGAAGCAGATGCCCACGTCGCTGGGGCCGCCCGCCTTGGCGCGGTACTTGGCGGCCAGCGCCGCGCCGCACACCAGCGGCGCGCCGGCGCCGAGGATGCCGTTGGCGCCCATCATTCCCTTGGACAGGTCCGCGATGTGCATGGAGCCGCCCTTGCCGTTGCACGAGCCGCCGGTCTTGCCGTAGATCTCCTTCATCATGCCGATCACGTCCACGCCCTTGGCGATGCAGTGGCCGTGGCCGCGGTGGGTGGAGGCGATGCGGTCGCCGTCGCCCAGGTGGCTCATGATGCCGACGGCGGTGGCTTCCTCGCCGGCGTACAGGTGCACGAAGCCGGGGATGTCGCCGCGCGCGAAGTCCACGTGCAGGCGTTCCTCGAACTCGCGGATGGTGCGCATGCGGCGGTAGGCCGCCAGCAATGAGGGCTTGTCCAGCGGGAAGGGGTTGTCACTAGGCATGGTGCGTCTCCTTGGGGTGGTGGTGAAAGAAATCCATTCAGGCCGCGCCGCACAGCAGGCCGCGCAGCGCGGCTTCGTGCAGGCAGCGGCCCACGTCGATGGTGGAAAAGGCGTTGGCCCGCACGCTGATGTGCACGCGCTCGCCGGCGCCGAAGGCCAGCTCGCGCTCGCCGTCCAGCGCGACCACGCCGGCCGCCTGCCGCACCGCGAAGTCCTGGCCAGGCGGCATGGCCTCGACATGCTCGATGCCGATGGCGCGCACCATGCCCGGGGCGAT
>NZ_BCUU01000048.1 GCF_001591385.1 Variovorax soli NBRC 106424 | reverse complement strand
GGTAGGTGACCGCCTGGAAGCCCTGCTTGCCCCACTGGTGGCCCACGTTGACCCAGCCGGTCCAGCCGTTGGCCAGGTCCGCGTTCACGCCCATCTTCACCTCGTAGCGGTCCTTGGGGTACAGCCCCGAGATCGCCACCTGGTTGAACGCCAGCGCCGCGTCCGTGTTGTCGCGCCACCAGTTCAGCGTCAGGTACGGCTGCGCACGCATCTTGTCATCGCCCACCCACGTGCCGTAGGTGCGCACGCCCAGGCGCGAGATCCAGCCGCTGCCCTCGGCGCTGGTGATGCGCGTGCCGTTGGCCTCCTGCACATCGTCCTGGTCGGCCTTGGCATAGATCAGCTGCGCCTGCGGCTCGATCACCCAGGTGCTGTCCTTCAGCGGCCTGAAGGCATAGCCGGTCTCGCCCGACAGGGTCAGGCCGGTGGAGTCGTAGCGCACGCTGGGCAGCCCTTGGCCGTCCACCGTGTTCTTGTACCAGCCGTAGGTGCCCCACACGTCCGCATACCAGCCCAGCTTGTCGGCATCGTTCTGGTACCAGGTGGCGTACGCACCCAGGTTCCAGCCTTCGCTCTTGCCCTTGGCCGTATAGGGGTTGCCCGTGGCGCGCGCATCGGTGCGCGAGCCGCCGTAGCCCAGCATGCCGCCCAGGTGCAGGCGGCCTGCATCGCCGCCCACGCCCCAGCGGGCCACGTCGCCGCCGCCGTGCAGCAGCACGTTCTCGGTGCTCACGCCGAAGCCGCCGTCGGCGCTGTCGGTGTCGGTGACCCGGCCCACCACGCGCAGCCAGGCGGAGCTGCGCTTGTCGCCTTGCTGCCTGCTGGCCGCCGAGGACTGGCCCGCGTTCTGCCCCTCGATCCACTGCGGCTCGCCCAGGCGGTCGTGCAGGCTGTGCACGAACATGTTGGCCGTCTCGTGCTGGTTGGCCAGGTAGACGCCCACCTCGGGACGGTACAGGGGCACCCACTCGGCCGGCGCGGCCACGGAAGGGGCCGGCGGCGCGGGAGGAGGAGGCGGTGCAGGAGGCTGCGGTGCGGGTGGCTGCGGTGCGGGTGGCGCCGGCGGTTCGGGCGGTGTCGGCGGTGCGGGGGGCTCCACCGGCCGCGCCGAACGCAGATACCAGCCTTGCGCATCGCTCGTATCCACACTGCCGCGGTAGAGCATGTATTCGTAGGGCCCACCGACCACGCGCGAGCCCAGCGAGAAGGCGCCGGCCTCGGTGGTGGCGCCGTTGTTGGCGCTGACCACCTGGATGCCGTTGCCCGGCGTGAATGCGCCAGGCCCGCCGCTGTTGCTGATGCGCAGGCTGGTGCTGCCCGTGGCCGCCCCACCATCGACCACCAGGCGGTCCGACGGCGAACCATCGCCGCCCAGGTAGGTGTTCAGACCCAGCGTGCCGCCCTGGCCCTGGTAGTTGACCGCCGTCAGCGTCTTGTAGCTGGACAGCTGGTCGACCGCACCGGCAGGCGCGCTGAACTGGATCACGCTTCGGATGTTGTTCAGCGTCGTGACGTTGGAATTGCCCGTCATCGTCCACTGCGAATCGGCCAGCGTCACGTTGCTTGTGCTGCCGGCCTGGGTGACGGCGGCGCCGACCAGCGTGGACGGATCCACCGTGATGTTCAGGTTGGCGGGATTGGCCGCGTCGGTGGAACCCACCTGCAGCCACAGCCCGTTGTTCTTCTCGGCCTTGGAGTTGGTGAACGTGATGTTGGCGCTGCCGCCATCGGCCTGGATCGAGGGGCCCTGGACGGTGGTCAGCGTCGAGTCGCTCAGGTTGATCGTGCTGGTCACGCCTGCCGGGCCCGCGGTGTACAGGGCGGCCGCGTTGGCGCCCGTGGTGCCGAGCGTGCTGCCCGCCACCGACAGCGTGCCGCCGTTGCGTGCCACGCCCGCGTGCGCGTTTGCGCCGCCGGTGCTGACGTCGACCGCGCTGGCGTTCAGTTCGGCGGAGGCGCCCCAGGCGAACAGGCCGTAGGCGCTGGCGCCCTGGGTGGACAGGGTGGCGTTGCTGATGTTCAGGATGGCGCGCGAGCCAGTGCCGGTCGGAACGTCTGCATTCAGGGTTCCAATGGTGCAACCTGGCCCGCTTGCCAGGCGCGAACAGGCTTGCGCCCCATGGGCCAGGTCACCCGAGGTCGTGACGCTGGCGCCCGCAGCGCCATTGAACGACAGCACGGTATCGGGCTGCGCCGGTGCAACGTCCACCTCGGCGATCAACCCGACGCCGCTGCTGCCGCTGGTCGAGACCGTCGAGGCGCCGTTGATCGTTACCCTCGAGCCCGTCAGCGCGTCCGCGCCATGGGCATCCGCGCCGGACGTCATGACGTTCACCGCCGTGGCGGTCACGGCGGAATCGGCGAACTGCGCGAACAGGCCGTGCGCATTGGCACCGGTGGTCGCCACGCGGCTGCCGTCCAGCACGATGGTCCCTGCGGACTGCGCATAGGCGCCGTGGGCACGCAATCCCTGCGTCGAGGCCTGGACACCCGATGCCGTCACGGCCGAGCCGGCCCCTGTGGCGTTCATGGCTCGCGAGTCGTCGCCGACAGTGGTGATCACGGCATCGCTCAGCGCGATGGTGCCGCCCGCCGCGGCAAAGGCGCCGCGGGCGCGTTCCTTCGAGGTGCTCACCGTGAGTCCGGACGCCACGATGCCGGAGCCTGCACCGTTGGCATTCAAGCCAGACGAGTTGCTCCCCGTCGTCTCGACTTTGCTGGTGGAGGCGCCGTTGCCGGTGATGCGCACCTGGCCGCCCGTCAGCGCGCGCACGGCGGCGGTATCGGCGCCCGCGGCGCTGACCATGAGACCGCCGGTGGTCTGCACGGTGCCATGCTGCTGCGCCAGGATGCCTTCCCCAGATTGGGCGGTGATGGTGTTGGCCGCCCGCGTCGAGGTGTCGAGCACCACCGTCGCGTAGCCGTACGCTTCCACGGCGCTGCGGCTCGAGGTTGCAATGCTGACATCCGTACCGTGGATGGTGGTGACATCCCCCAGCGCGTTGGTGCCCAGCGCATGAAGCCCGAAACCCTGGCTCGAGACGAGGTCGGAATTAGCCAGGACGATGCTGCCTCCGGCCTGCGCAAGCGCACTGGTACCGACGGTACGAATCGTCAGGCCCCGGCCGATGATGGTGCCTGCCTTCGGTCCATCGCCGGCAGCCGAAAGCCCGTAGGCCACGAAGTCTCCGGTCGTGGTGATCGAGCCACCCTGTTCAAGGCTGATCGTGCCCCCGCCGCCGGCGCTGCCCACCACGACCACGGCCTGCGCCCCGCCGCCGCCAGTGATGACGGTGATCGGGCCCAGTGCCCTGACCGCGCCGCCGTTCTGCACCTGGATGGCCCGTCCCCCGGTGCCGCCGGCGGTCCCGGTGTCGATGGTGGTGTTGGCCGGAATGTCTACCGTGGTTCCGTCGGCATTGACCTGCTGTGCCCCGACCGTCCCGGCCGCCAGGGCCGCCGTGCTGGCAACCAAGGCCGAATAGACATAGTTCAGGCGCGGACGCGCCTTGCTGCGTGTGTTCATTGACCCTCTCCTGTGCTTGTCGCACGTCAATTCGCGCGCAACCAGGATCGGTCGGCGCCTCCTTCTTTCGCTTATTGCTTTTCAAAGGATGCGCGTTTGTAAACAAGCAACAAAAGAGCGTCAACTCATAGGCAGATACTTTTGGATTAACTGGTGAAAAATTCTGTACTGGCAGGTCCCGAGGTGACGCCGATCACGCGACGCACCGCCTAGGAGGCGGACACCTCCCACCCGCCACCCAGCGCCCGCACCAGCGCCACCGTGGCCTGGTATTGCTGCGCCTTGATCAGCAAAGCCTGGCGGCTGTTGCGCAACTCGCTGCGGCGCGCGTCCAGCAGGTCGAGCTGGCTGATGGCGCCGTTGCGGTAGCGCACGTCCGACAGGCGCGTGGCGCGGCGCGCCGAGCTCACGGCCTGGGCCTGCACGGTGGACTGCTGCGCCAGCAGGCGCAGCGCGGCCAGCTGGTCCTCCACGTCGCGGAAGGCGCCCAGCACCTCGGCCCGGTAGTCGGCCATGGCACCGTCGAAGGCCGCGCGTGCACTCTGCTCGCCCGCCTCGCGACGGCCGCCGTCCAGGATCGGCAGCGACAGCAGCGCGCCCACGCCCCACGACCGCGCGGACCACTTCAGCAGATCGCCCAGGTCGGTGGAGGCATAGCCCCCATCCGCGGTGAGCGCGATGGTGGGGAACCACGCGGCCTGCGCCACGCCCACGCGTTCCTGCGCGGCCTGCACGCGCCACTGCGCGGCCTGCACGTCGGGGCGGCGCTCCAGCATCTGCGACGGCAAGCCGGCGGGGATGGTGGGCAATGCCGTCGTCCAGTCGGCCACCGGCAGCGAGAAGCCCGTGGGCAATTCGCCCAGCACCACCGCGAGCGCATGCTCGACCTGTGTGCGTTGCCGCGCCACGGCCAGCGCGTCCGACTCGGTGGCTGCCAGCTCGGTGCGCACGCGCTCCACATCCAGCTCGCCCAGGTCGCCCGCACGCTGGCGGCGCTCGGTGAGCTGCAGCGTGTCGCGGTAGGCGTCCACCGTCTCTTGCATGATGAGTGCCTCGGCATCCAGCGCGCGCACCGCGAGGTACAGCTGCGCTGTTTGCGACTGCACCGCCAGGCGGGTGCTTTGCAGCAGCGCCTCGCGCGACCTTGCATCCAACGACGCAGCGCGGCTGGCACCGGCCAGGCGGCCGAACAGGTCCAGTTCCCACGACGCCCCCAGGCCGGCGGTGAACAGGTTGGCCGGGCGCATGCCTTGCACCTTGTCGATGCCGGCGCCGCGCGCAGCCGATGCGCCCAGGCCCACCTGCGGCATGCGCTCCGAATCCACTTCGCGCGCCAACGCGCGGGCTTGCGCGAGGCGCGCCGCGGCCTGCTGCACGTCGGTGTTGCGGTCGGCCGCGCGGGCCACCAGCGCCTCGAGCTGCGGGTCGCGGAACACGGTCCACCACTGCGCATCGCCGGGCAGCGGCGCCTCGGCCGGCGCACCGGCACGGTCCGCCGTGGGCTTGACGCCTTCCTTGTAGCCGGACGGCGTCTCCAGTTGCAGGTCGATGGCCGGCGGCGTCGAGCAGCCGGCGAGCACCAGGGCCGCCACCAGCGGCAGCCAGGTCCAGGAGATCTTCTTGTTCATGGTCTGCACTCCTTCTATTTCTTACTCGTGAACGCCACGCGGCGCGGCCGGCTGGGGCTGAGCACCGCCGCCGCTGCCGTGCGACACGTCGGCCGCCGGCGCAAAGGCCTCTTCGTCGTGCACTTCCTTGCCGTGCAGCTTGAGCGCGCGGTTGCCCGCCAGCCTGCGCAGCAGCACGTAGAACACCGGCGTGAGAAACAGGCCGAAGGCCGTGACGCCGATCATTCCGGCGAACACCGCCACGCCCATGGCGCTGCGCATCTCCGAACCCGCGCCGGACGACAGCACCAGCGGCACCACGCCCATCACGAAAGCCAGCGAGGTCATCAGGATCGGGCGCAGTCGCAGGCGGCTGGCTTCCACCGCAGCCTGCCAGGGCGTGCGGCCGGCAAACTCCAGCTCGCGCGCGAACTCCACGATCAGGATCGCGTTCTTCGCCGACAACCCCACGAGCACCATCAACCCGATCTGCGTGAACACGTTGCTGTCGCCGCCCGAGATCCACACGCCGGTCATGGCGGCCATGATCCCCATCGGCACGATCAGGATGATGGCCAGCGGCAGCGTCAGGCTTTCGTACTGCGCAGCCAGCACCAGGAACACCAGCAGGATCGCCAGCGGGAACACGATCACCGCCGAGTTGCCCGCCAAGATCTCCTGGTAGGTCAGGTCGGTCCACTCGAAGTCGATGCCCTTGGGCAGCGTCTCGGCGGCGATGCGCTTGATGGCGTCCTGCGCCTGGCCCGAGGAAAAGCCCGGGGCCGGGCCGCCGTTGATGTCGGCGGTGAGGTAGCCGTTGTAGCGCATGGCGCGCTCGGGGCCGAAGCTGGAATCCACCTTCATCAGCGCCGACAGCGGCACCATCTCGCCCGAGTTCGAGCGCACCTTCAAGAGGCCGATGTCCTCGGCGCGGGCGCGGTACGGCGCATCGGCCTGAACGCGCACGCTGTAGGTGCGACCGAACTTGTTGAAGTCGTTCGCATACAGGCTGCCCAGGTAGATCTGCATGGTGTCGAAGATGTCCTGCACCGGCACACCCAGCTGGCGCGCCTTGGTGCGGTCGATGTCGGCGTACAGCTGCGGCACATTGACCTGCCAGCTGGTGAACATGCCGGTGAGCTCGGGCGTCTGGTAGGCCTTGGCCATGAAGGCCTGCACCGCCTGGTCCATGGCGGCATAGCCGACGCCGCCGCGATCTTCCAGCTGCAGCTTGAAGCCGCCCGTGGTCCCCAGGCCTTCCACCGGCGGCGGCGGGAACATCACGATGAAGGCGTCCTGGATCTTGGCGAACTCGGCGTTGAGCTGTTGCGCCACCGCGCCGCCGCTCTGGTCCTTGCGCTTGCGCTCGTCGAAGGGCTTGAGCATGGCAAAGGCAATGCCCGAGTTGGAGCTGTTGGTGAAGCCGTTGATCGACAGGCCCGGGAACGAGAGCGAGCCCTCGATGTTCGGGTTCTTGGCCATGATGTCGCCCATGCGGCGGATCACCTCGTCGGTGCGGTCCAGCGTGGCGCCGTCGGGCAGCTGGGCAAAGCCGATCAGGTATTGCTTGTCCTGCGCCGGCACGAAGCCGTTGGGCACCGCCTTGAACAGGCCGAAGGTCACGCCGATGAGCGCCAGGTACACGACCATCATCAGCGCCTTGCGCGACAGCACGCGCTTCACGCCGCCGCTGTAGGCCTCGGAACCGCGGTGGAAGAACCGGTTGAAGCCGTTGAACAGCCCGCCCAGCGTGCGGTCCATGCCGCGGGTGAGCGCGTCCTTGGGCTCGTCATGGCCCTTGAGCAGCAGCGCAGCCAGGGCCGGCGACAGCGTGAGCGAGTTGATCGCCGAGATCACGGTGGAGATCGCGATGGTCACCGCGAACTGCCGGTAGAACTGGCCCGTGAGGCCCGAGATGAAGGCCAGCGGCACGAACACGGCCACCAGCGTCAGCGCGATGGCGATGATGGGGCCCGACACCTCGCGCATGGCGCGGTAGGTCGCATCGCGCGGCGACAGGCCCGAGGCGATGTTGCGTTCCACGTTCTCCACCACCACGATCGCGTCGTCCACCACGATGCCGATGGCCAGCACCAGCCCGAAGAGCGTGAGCGCATTGATCGAGAAGCCCAGCAGGTGCAGCACCGCGAAGGTGCCGATCACCGACACCGGCACTGCCAAGAGCGGGATGATCGAGGCGCGCCAGGTCTGCAGGAACAGGATCACCACCAGCACCACCAGGGCAATGGCTTCCAGCAGCGTGTGCACCACCGAGTCGATGGAGGCGCGCACGAACTGCGTGGGGTCGTAGGCGATGCGGTACTCCAGGCCCTCGGGCATGAACTTGGCCAGCTCCGTCATGGTCTCGCGCACGTCGTGCGAGATCTGCAGCGAGTTCGAGCCCGGCGACTGGAATACGCCGATGCCCACCGCCTGCTGGTTGTCCAGCAGCGAGCGCAGTGCGTATTCGGAGGCGCCCAGCTCGATGCGGCCCACGTCGCGCAGCCGGGTCACGGCGCCGTCGCTGCTCGTCTTGACGATGATGTCGCCGAACTCTTCCTCGCTCTGCAGGCGGCCCTGCGCATTGATCGAGAGCTGCAGGTCCACGCCCGGCAGGCCGGGCGAAGCGCCCACCACGCCGGCGGCGGCCTGGATGTTCTGGCCGCGGATGGCCGCCACCACGTCGTTGGCCGACAGGCCGCGCTGCGCCACCTTCTGCGGGTCGAGCCACACGCGCATGGCGTACTCGCCGCCGCCCCAGGCCTGCACCTGGCCAACGCCGTTGATGCGCGCCAGCCGGTCCTTGACGTTGAGCACCGCGTAGTTGCGCAGGTAGTTCATGTCGTAGCGGCCGTTGGGCGAGACCAGGTGCACCACCATCGTGATGTTGGGCGAACTCTTCACCGTCGTGAGGCCCAGGCGCCGCACTTCTTCCGGCAGGCGCGGCTCGGCCTGCGAGACGCGGTTCTGCACCATCTGCTGCGCCTTGTCGGGGTCGGTGCCCAGCTTGAAGGTGACGGTGAGCGTCATCACGCCGTCGGTGGTGGCCTGGCTGCCCATGTAGAGCATGCCTTCCACGCCGTTGATGGATTCCTCCAGCGGCGTGGCCACCGTCTCGGCAATGACCTTGGGGTTGGCGCCCGGGTACTGGGCGCGCACCACCACCGAGGGGGGCGCCACTTCGGGGTACTCGGAAATCGGCAGGCCGCGCAGCGCGATCAGGCCGGCCAGCAGCATCAGCACCGACAGCACGCCCGCAAAGATGGGCCGGTCGATGAAGAATTTGGACAGATTCATCTCTCTTCTCCTTTTTCGAGGGCGAGCGCATCCCGGGCGCCATGCCGGCGCCTGTGCGCTGCTCTCAGGATTCGGTCAGTCGCCCGTCGGGCAGACTGCTCAATTAGTTGGTGGCGACCTTGGTGTCCTTGCCCGCCCCTGCTTGCGCGGCGGCGTCCATCGGCACATCCTTCGGCTCGACCGCGGCGCCGGGGCGCACATGCTGCAGGCCGTTGACCACGATGCGCTCGCCCGGCTTCAGGCCCGAGGCCACCACCCGCAGCCCGTTGGCCGGTGCGCCGAGCGTGATCTCGCGGTACTCGGTCTTGTTGTCGGCGTTCACCACCATCACGAACTTCTTGCTCTGGTCAGTGCCGATGGCCCGCTCGCTCACCAGCAGTACCTTGGCGGCCTGGGCCTGGCCCATGCGCACCCGGGCGAACTGGCCGGGAATGAGGTTGCCGTCCTTGTTGTCGAAGGCGGCGCGCACACGCACGGTGCCGCTCTTGGCGTCGACCTGGTTGTCGATGAGCTGCAGCCGGCCTTCGAAGGGCGTGCCGTTGGTGGCGGCGGTGCCCATCTGAACCGGAATCTCGTCGATGCGGGCGCGCGAGCCGTTGCCGGGCAGCGCCTTCAGCGCGCGGCCGATGGCTTGCTCGTCCACATCGAAGCTCGCGTAGATGGGGCTCACCGAGACCAGCGTGGTCAGCACCGGCGCCGCGGCGCCGGCACCCACCAGGTTGCCCACGGTGACTTCCAGCTTGCCGATGCGTCCGGACACCGGGGCGCGCACCTGCGTGTAGCCCAGGTTCAGCCGCGCGCTTTGCAGCGCGGCCTGCGCGGCGCGCAGGTTGGCCTCAGCCTCGCGCTTGGCATTGCTGCGCTCGTCCAGTTCGCGCTGGGCGATGGCCTGCTCGTTCCACAGGCGCGTGGCACGCACCTGCTCGCTTTGCGTATACGACAGGCGGGCCTGGGCGGCGGCCACCTGCGCCTCGGCGCGATCGACCTCGGCGGCATAGGGCGCGGGGTCGATGGTCACCAGCAGGTCGCCCTGCTTGACCAGCGCGCCTTCGGTGAAATGCGCGGCCTGCACGGCGCCGGCCACGCGGGGGCGGACATCCACCCGCTGGACGGCTTCGAGCCGGCCCGAGAACTCGTCCCAGGCGTTGATCTCGGTGGCTTCCACCGTGGCCACCGACACCGGCACCGCCGGCGGTGCGGCGGGCGGCGCGCTGGCTTCGGCGCGCTGGCTGTTCAGGCCGAACACGGCCGAGGCGAGCGCCAGGGCGGCCGTGAGGGCGGTGAGCGTCGGCCACAGGCTCTTGCGTGCGGCGGAGCGGATCTGTTGCTTGGTCATGGTCTTCTCTTCCTTATCGGTTCCATTCGAGATGCAACGGGCCCTCCTGCGCGGATGGCGCGCTGGAAAGCGTGGTTTGTTTTTTTGGGAGCAGGCCGGCCGATAGGCCGGTTTCGCCGGTATCTCCGCCGGCGACGAACTCAGGCTGGCGAAGCGTCAGTCAGTCCGCAGGCGGCGGCGCCGCGCTGAAGAACTCGCGAAAGTGCTGCTTCACCGTCACTGCACAGGGACATTCGCCGCTAGCGCCCTGCGCCAGCGACTCCTCCCAACCGGCTGCGCTGGGCAGCACGATGCTGGTGACCGTATTGCCCGCGTCACGCAGGCGGGCCGCATAGGCCAGGCCTTCGTCACGCATGGCATCGTCCTGACCGACCACCACCAGGGTGGCCGCCAACTGGCCGAGCCGCAGCGATGCACTGGGCACCGCGTACGGATGCAAGGCATCCTTGGGCCGTCCCAGGTACTTGGCCCAGCCTTCGGCCCACTTGCAATGCATGCCGTCGTCGGCCGTGGCCTTGCGCAGCGACTCGGTCCCCACGCACGGGTCGAGCATGGGCGAGAGCAGCAGTTGCCCCGCCAGCGGCGGATGGCCGCGGTCGCGGGCAATCAGCGCCACGGCTGCCGCCAGGTTGCCGCCGGCTTCCTCGCCCGCCAGGAAGATGCGGGCGCCCTTGCCGGCCAGCCTGGTGCGGTTCTTGAACAGCCACTCCAGCACGTCGAAACCCACCTCGATGGCGCCCGGGAAGGGGTTTTGCGGCGCCAGCGGATAGGCCAGCGACACCACCACCGCGCCGCTGGCGGCCAGCAGCCGGGCCACCATGCGGCCGTCGTCCAGGTCGCCGCACACGAAGGTGCCGCCATGAAAGTGCAGCACCAGCGGGCCGCCGCCGGCCACCTTGTCGCCGTAGATGCGGGCCTGGACAGGCGCGCGCCCGGCCAGCTCGATGCGCACGTCCTGCTCAGCCACGCCTGGCGCGGCTTGCGCATTCGGATTGGCGGTTGTTGGGCGGGGCGACATGGGCTGAGTTTGAAAAGGGGAATCGACAAAGTGCGATGGTCTGGATATTAGGACGCTTCGTTGTGCTGAAAACCCCCAATGCACATTCAAGTCTGTTTCTTCCGAAGGAACAATCAGAGGCCAAACCGCGTGTGAGAATCCCGCTCCCCTGGGGAAACCCCCAGGGCCAGGGCATCCCCGGAGATTGAAAACAATGGACCCCATTCTTTCCATGCGCGCCTTCGTGCGCGTCGTCGAATCCGGCAACTTCACCCGCGCGGCCGAGTCGCTGGCCCTGCCCAAGGGCACGGTCACCAAGCAGATCCAGGCGCTGGAGGAGCGCGTGCAGAGCAAGCTGCTCAACCGAACCACCCGCCGCGTCACCGTCACGCCCGACGGCGCCGCGTACTACGAGCGCGCCGCTCGCCTGCTGAACGACTTCGACGACCTGGAGTCGAGCATGACCAATGCGCAGGCCAGCCCGCAGGGGCGGCTGCGCATCGATGTGGGCTCGTCCACCGCGCAGCTGCTGATCATTCCGGCGCTGCAGTCCTTCTGCGACAAGTACCCCGACATCCAGGTCGACCTGGGCGTGACCGACCGCCCGGTGGACCTGCTGGGCGAGAACGTGGACTGCGTGATCCGCGCCGGCCAGCTCACCGACCAGTCGCTGGTGGCCCGGCGCATCGCCTTGCTGCCCTTCATCACCGTGGCTTCGCCCAGCTACGTGAAGCGCTACGGCATGCCCGAGCATCCGCGCGACCTGGAAAAGCGCCACCACGTGGTGGCCTACTTCAACAGCCGCACCCGGCGCAACTTCCCGCACGAGTTCAAGAAGGGCGACGAGTACTACGAGCTCACCCTGCCCTACCGGGTGTCGGTGAACGAAGCCAATGCCCACTTCAGTTCGGTGGTGGCGGGCTTCGGCATCTCGCAGTGCGTGAGCTTCCAGGCCCAGCCCTACATCGAGCGCGGCGAACTGGTGCAGCTGCTGCCGGACTGGAACGTGGAGCCGCTGCCGATGTACGTGGTGTATCCGCCCAACCGCCACCTCAGCCCCAAGGTGCGGGCCTTCGTCGACTGGACGGCCGAGCTGTTCGCCAACCACCCGCAGCTGGGCACGCGGGCGACCGCTGCTGCGGCCAATGCGGCGTCGAATACGGCGCCGGCGCTGGCGGCCTGACGAATCGAAGCTCGGCAGCACCTTCGCCCGGGCCGGTGGCCGGCACGCGCCAGCCTCCAGCAGGCTCAGTGCTGCAGGATCTTGTTGAGGAAATCCTTGGTGCGCGGCTGGCGGTTCTCGGGGTGGCCGAAGAACTCGTCCTTGGAGCAGTCCTCCAGAATGC
This sequence comes from Variovorax soli NBRC 106424, assembly GCF_001591385.1. GTDB lineage: Bacteria > Pseudomonadota > Gammaproteobacteria > Burkholderiales > Burkholderiaceae_C > Variovorax > Variovorax soli. The sequence goes on along the minus strand of NZ_BCUU01000048.1, from coordinate 27,598 downwards.
GGCCGCCCACGTCGATGAAGATCACGCGGCTGGCCACCTTGCGGGCAAAGCCCATTTCGTGCGTGACCACCATCATGGTCATGCCTTCCTTGGCCAGGCTCACCATCACGTCGAGCACTTCGCCCACCATCTCGGGGTCGAGCGCCGAGGTGGGCTCGTCGAACAGCATCACGATCGGGTCCATCGACAAGGCCCGTGCGATGGCCACGCGCTGCTGCTGGCCGCCGGAGAGCTGGCCCGGGAACTTGTCCTTGTGCGCCATCAGGCCCACGCGGTCGAGCATCTTCAGGCCGCGCACCTTGGCGTCGTCCAGGCTGCGGCCCAGCACCTTCACTTGCGCGATGGTGAGATTTTCGGTGACCGACAGGTGCGGGAACAGTTCGAAGTGCTGGAACACCATGCCCACCTTGGAGCGCAGCTTGGGCAGGTTGGTCTTGGGGTCGTGCAGCGGGATGCCGTTGACGGTGATCTCGCCTTTCTGGAAGGGCTCCAGTGCGTTCACGGTCTTGATGAGGGTGGACTTGCCCGAGCCCGAGGGCCCGCACACCACCACCACGTCGCCCTTGTCGATGCTGACGGAGCAGTCGTTGAGCACCTGCACCGGCCCGTACCACTTGGAGACGTTCTTGATGTTGATCATTTGTTCAGCCATGGCTTTTCCTCTTTTCTGGCTTTGCTTAAGCCGCTTGATTCGATACGGTCGCTTGCGGGAAACACCGCGGAACCGGCTTGGCCGGGCCGCTGGTGTTGCCCCCTTGAGGGGGGATGCGAAGCGACACGAAGTCCGCGGAGATTCGGGGGTGGGTCATGTGCTATCGAATGATGGCGATCTTCTTGTGGATGCGCTTGACCACATAAGACAGCGAATAGCAGATGATGAAGTAGATCACCGCAGCGAGCAGGTACGACTCCACCGGGCGGCCGAAGTTCTTGCCTGCGGTCTCGAAGCCCTTGAGCAGGTCGTAGGCACCGATGGCATACACGAGCGAGGTGTCCTGGAACAGGATGATGGTCTGCGTGAGCAGCACCGGCAGCATGTTGCGGAAGGCCTGCGGCAGGATCACCAGCTTCATGTTCTGGCCATAGGTCATGCCCACGGCCTGGCCGGCGAAGACCTGGCCGCGCGGGATCGACTGGATGCCCGCGCGCATGATCTCGCTGAAGTAGGCCGCCTCGAACGCGATGAAGGTGATGACGGCCGAGTACTCCGCGCCGATGGGCCGCCCGATGACGAAGGGCACCAGCAGGAAGAAGCCCAAAATCACCATCACCAGCGGAATGCTGCGCATGCCGTTGACGTAGATGGCGGCCGGAACGTCCAGCCACTTCTTGCCCGACAGGCGCATCAGCGCCAGCAACGTGCCGAAGAAGATGCCGCCGATGGTGGCCACAGCCGTGAGGAACACGCTGAAGTAGAAGCCCTTGAGCACGAAGCTCGTGATGACGTCCCAGCTGTAGAAGCCGAAGTCGAGATTCATCATGTCAGTGTCCTCCCCCGGTGCCGGCGGCAACGAAGCCGGGCACGCGCGACTTCTTCTCGATGTAGGCCATGATCCGGTTGATGACCAGTGCCGAGAAGATGTAGAGCAGCACCACGCCGATGTAGATCTCCATGTTGCGCGCGGTTTCCTCGCCCGCCTGCAGGTAGAACTGGGTCAGCTCGGCGATCGACACCGCGAAAGCCACCGACGAGTTCTTGAAGATGTTCATCGACTCGCTGGTCAGCGGCGGCAGGATGATCCGGTAGGCCATCGGCAGGATCACGTAGCGGTAGTACTGCACCGTGGTGAAGCCCACGGCCATGCCCGCATAGCGCTGGCCCTTGGGCAGCGCCTGGATGCCCGAGCGCACCTGCTCGGCGATGCGCGCCGAGGTAAAGAGGCCCAGCGCAAGAACAACCAGGACAAAGGGCGGGAAGTCGCGCATGGCCGGAAACAGCGCCGGCACCACGTGGTACCAGAGGAAGATCTGGACCAGCAGCGGAATGTTGCGGAAAAGCTCGACCCAGGCATTGCCCAGGCGCACCAGCCACGGGCTGTCGGGCAGCGTGCGCAGGATGCCGATGATGGAGCCGACGATGAGGGCGATCGCCAGGCCGCACAGCGACACCGACACGGTCCACCCCCAGGCCGACATCATCCAGTTGAGATAGGTGTAGGCGCCACCGGTGCCGAAGCAGCCGGGCACCAGGTCCCCATCGATTGTGTCTTTGCAGAAAACCTGCCAGTCCCATGCCATGCGGAACTCCTCGCTGTTCTTGTATGTTCAATCGATAAACAAACGCCCGCCTCCATGGGCGGGCGCTTGTTTGCAGGTCATGCCGGATTACTTCTTGGCGTAGTCTTCCATCGGCTTGTTGTTGGGAGTCGCCCAAGCCGCCTTGGTGGCATCCGACAGCGGCAGGTTCATGGCCGTGTTGGTCGGGGGAATGGGCTGCATGAACCACTTGTCGTACAGCTTGGCGAGCGAACCGTCCTTGATCTGGCGCTCGATCGAAGCATTCACCGCCTTCAGGAAGGCGGCGTCACCCTTGCGCACCATGCAGGCGATGGGCTCGACCGACAGCTCGGGGCCGACGATGGCGAAGTCCTTCGGGCTCTTGGCCTTGGAGATGTTGGCGGCCAGGATCGAGCCGTCCATCACGAAGGCGTCGGCGCGGCCGGACTCGAGCAGCAGGAAGCTGTCGGCGTGGTCCTTGCCCATGACTTCCTTGAAGTCGATGCCCTGGGCGCGCTCGTTCTTGCGCAGCGTCTGGACCGAGGTGGTGCCGGTGGTGGTGGCGATGGTCTTGCCGTTCAGGTCCTTCAGGTCCTTGATGCCGGAGTTGGCCTTGACCGCGATGCGCACCACTTCCACGTAGGTGGTGTGGGCGAAATCGACGTCCTTCTGGCGAGTGGCGTTGTTGGTGGTGGAGCCGCACTCCAGGTCCACGGTGCCGTTCTGCACCAGCGGGATGCGGTTCTGCGAGGTGACCGGCACATAGTTGACCGCGAGCTTCTTGCCGGCGTCCTTGCTCAGGTCGTCGACGATGCGCTCGGCCATTTCAGTATGGAAGCCCGTGTACTTGCCGTTGCCCAGCGTGAAGGAGAGCGCGGAGGAGTCGCGCACGCCCAGGGCAATGGAGCCGCTGGCCTTGATCTTGGCAAGCGTGTCATTCGCCTGTGCGAAGGCACTGCCCATGGCCAGCGCCGTGACAGCCAGCGCGACGATTTGTTTCTTCATGCGGATTACTCCTGTACTTACGGATGGATACGAAAAGCTAAATTCTAGACAACAGCAAAGTAGGGCGTACAGGTACCAACCCGGTGCGCACCGCGCACGCCCTTGGGGAACGCTCCCCCCTCGCAACCGGATACTAAGCAGTCTTTGTGCCCGTTGGTGCAATCTCCGGATGCACCGGTGCCGCCAGGCGCATCGGCTGGGTGAGCTTCTCGGGCACCAGCAGGGCGTCCATCTCGGCGCGGCTCATGATGCCCAGCGATTCTGCAACCTGGTCGATGGGCCCGCCCGTGGCCAGCGCCGTCTTGGCAATGAGCGCCGCCTTCTCGTAGCCGATGAGCGGATTGAGCGCAGTGACGAGCGTGACCGACTCGCGCACCCGCCTGGCCAGGAACTCGCGGTTGGGCTCGATGCCTTCCACGCAGTTCTTCTGCAGGGTATGGCAGGCACGGGCCAGGTGCTGGATGCTCTTGAACAGGCTCCAGCCCATGATCGGCTCGAAGGCGTTGAGCTGCAGCTGGCCGGCCTCGGAAGCCATGGTCACCGTGACGTCGTTGCCGATGACTTCGAAGGCCACCTGGTTCATCACCTCCGGAATCACCGGGTTGACCTTGCCCGGCATGATGGACGAGCCGGCCTGCCGCGCCGGCAGCCGGATCTCGCCGAAGCCGGCCTGCGGGCCGCTGGAGAGCAGGCGCAGGTCGTTGCAGGTCTTGCTGAGCTTGGCCGCCACGCGCTTGAGCACGCCCGACAGCTGCACGAAGGCGCCGGTGTCCTGCGTGGCTTCCACCAGGTTGGCCGCCTGCTTGAGCGGCACGCCGGTCTGCTCGGCCAGGTACTGGCAGGCCAGGTTGGCATAGCCCTGCGGCGCGTTGATGCCGGTGCCGATGGCGGTGGCGCCCAGGTTGATTTCCTCGATGAGCGCGCGCGCCTCGCGCAGGCGCTGCTCGTCTTCCTCGATCATCACGGCGTAGGTCAGGAACTCCTGGCCGAGCGTCATGGGCACGGCATCCTGCAGCTGCGTGCGGCCGATCTTCAGGATGTCCTTGAACTCGTGCGCCTTGGCCTCGAAGGCGCCGCGCAGCGCGACCATGGCGTCGATCAGGCGGCCGATGGCGAACCACAGGGCCAGTCGCACCGCCGTGGGGTAGACGTCGTTGGTGCTCTGCGAGGCGTTGACGTGGTCGTTGGGGTGCAGCACGTCGTAGGCGGCCTTGGGGTGGCCCATCTTCTCGAGCGCCAGGTTGCAGATCACCTCGTTGGCGTTCATGTTGGTGGAGGTGCCGGCGCCGCCCTGGATGACGTCGACCACGAATTCTTCGAGCAGGTGGCCGGCCGCGATGTCGTCGCAGGCCGCAAGAATGGCATCGGCGCGCTCGCGGCTGATGGCGCCCAGGTCGGCATTGGCGCGGGTGGCCGCCTTCTTCACGTGCGCCAGCGCGCGAACCAGGTCGGGCATGGCCGAGATGCGCGTGCCGGAGATGGGAAAGTTCTCCACCGCGCGGGCGGTGTGTACGCCCCAGTAGGCCGCGGCGGGGATCTTCCGCTCGCCGAGAAAGTCGTGTTCGATCCTGAATCGGGATTCCATGTTGGAGGCGCTCCGTCTGGGTATAAAAAAGAGTGCACGCCAAACGGCGTGCACTCGATAAGCAAAGTTGCGTGACAGCGAAAACGCAGCGACTGTATGCCTGCCGCCCAAATCGCGCCAATGCTTGTTGTAAGCGGGGTTATGCGGGCGCCGCATAGTTGCTGCGCCGCACAAAAATCAGCGCTTGGGCGCCTGGGCGAGCAGGTAGTTCCAAAGGGCAGCGGCCGAGCCCTTGGGCTGCACGCCATTGGCGCCCTTGCCGCCGGCGGCCGACGGCACGGGGCGCTGCCGGTAGGCGCGCACCTCCATCGTGGCCTCGAGGCGATCGATCTCCGGCGGCAAGGCGCTCACCAGCTTGCGCGAGCGAACCTCCTTGCGCACCGCGCTCTGCGGCAGGAAGGCGATGCCGTGGCCTTCCAGCGCCATGGCCTTCAGGCCCTCGGCCATGTCGGTCTCGTACACGCGGTCCAGGTGCATCGCCTGGGGCGAGTCCTTGAGCAGCTGGTCGACGATGCGGCCCAGGTAGGCACCCGGTGCATAGCCCAGGTAAGGCAGCGGGTGCCCGGCGCGGCCCGGCAGGCGGTAGCGCGGCGCACCCTCGGCGTCCGGCCGCACCCAGGGCGCCACCACTTCCTGGCCGAGGCTGACCATCTCGTAGCGGGTGGCGTCCAGCTCCAGCGGCACCCAGGGGTGGTGGTAGGCGATGAGCAGGTCGCAGCCGCCCTCCACCAGCCGGTGCACCGCATCGTGCACGTTCAGGGCGATGAGCCGGCTCTTGAGCGCGCCGAAGCCTTCTTCGCGCAGCTGCGTCACCCAGGCCGGAAAGAAGGTGAAGGCCAGCGTGTGCGGCACCGCGAACTCGATCACGTCCTGCCCCGCGCTGGAATGGCCGCGCAGCATGGCCCGCGTACTCTGCAGGTCCTGCAGGATCTCGATGGCCTGCGCGTACAGGGTCTGGCCGGCCGGCGTGAGGCGCGTGGGGTAGGAGCTGCGGTCCACCAGGTCGGCGCCGGCCCAGACCTCCAGCGCCTGGATGCGCCGCGAGAAGGCCGGCTGCGTCACGTGCCGCAACAGCGCCGAGCGGCTGAAGCTGCGGGTCTCGGCCAGGCTGACGAAGTCTTCAAGCCACTTGGTTTCCATGAACGGCAATTATGGTGCGCGCCCCCGCGGGGCCGCGCCTTGCCGCTCGCAGAACATCAAGGTCGAAGCGCCATCGACGGCGGCAGCTTCGTCCAGGGCAGGTCGGCCGGGTCGGCCGCCATCGGCCCCGCCGCCTTGGCCACCAGGATGCGGCTGGCAATGGGCGCGAAGTCGGCGCGGAAGTGCACCGAGCTCTTGTTGACCAGGATCTTCATGGCTTCCGGCTCGATGCCCACGCAGCGGAACAGCTCGCGGTCCAGCATCTGGCTCTTGAGGGTGCTCAGGCCCACCAGCACGCCTTGAACCTCAAGGCAGGCGCAGGGGCCGAGCCGCACCTGGGCGCCCGCGCCCATCGGGCCCCTGAGCGTGACCTGTCCATCGCCGAGGCGGCGCACCGTGGCACGCACCGCCACGGGCGGATCGCTGAACTGCCCGCCCCAGGTCGGGACGCTGCGGCCCAGCCGCACCTCGATCTGCGCGCCCTCGCCTGCCGCATGCGCCGCGGCCACCGCTTCGGGGTCGGCCAGCAGGCCGATGGCGACCTGGCCGGGAAAGCGCGCGCCAGCGCCGCAGGCCAGCAGTGCATGCAGCAGGCCGGTGGTGTTGCTGTCGCCGCCGGCGCCGGGGTTGTCCTGTGTGTCGGCGATGACGACAGGCTGCTGCGCGTCGGCCGCCAGGGCCATGGCTTCGCGCACGGCGGCCTCGGGCGCCAGCAGCGCCGTCTGCCACTGGCTGCGGGGCTGGTCGACGCGGGCGAAGAGCGCGGCCACGGCCGCTTCGGCCGCCTCGCTGGTTTCGCCATGGGCCCAGATGACCGGGCCGCATTCGGCAATGTCGGCAGCCGGAAAGCCCATCGCGAAACTGAGCACGGTGCCGTGCTGCGCGTCCAGCCGCTTCAGTTCCTCGTAGATGGCGTCGGCCGGCGCGGCCATGGTGCATTGGGCATTGAGGGGCAGCAGAAAGTCCAGCCGCCGCACGGCCAGCCGCTCGCGGCTGCCGCGCGCCAGCCGTCGCGCCAGCAGCCGGGCCGCCAGCACGCCCGTGTCGTGCGTGTCGACGTGCGGATAAGTGCGGTAGGCCACCAGCCCGTCGGCCAGCGCCAGCATCTGCGCCGTGACGTTGGCATGCAGGTCCAGGCTGGCGACGATGGGAACATCGGCTCCCACGCGGGTACGGATGCGCGCCAGCAGTTCGCCCTCGGGGTCGTCCAGGTGCTCGGCCACGGCGGCGCCGTGCAGGTCCAGGTAGACGGCATCGACGCCGGGCCCCGCCAGCGCGGCGCGCAGGTCCTCGTCGATGTCGCTGGCAATGCGCTCGAAGGCATCGCGCGTGACATGGGCCGACGGGTTGGCGCCGGCCCAGCCCGAGGGGCTGAGCGTCCAGCCCCGCGCCTCGGCCTCGACGATGAAGCCGCCGATCGGCAGCGCGCGGCCCCGGTAGGCCTGCACCATCTCGCCGCCGCGGCGGTACGCGGGAAAGCCGGAGCCGGCCTCGAAGGCCGCCCAGTCCGCACGCGAAGGCGCGAAGGTGTTGGTCTCGTGCTGGAAGCCGGCGATGAAGACGTTCATGGCGCAAGCACTCCGTCGCTCAGCGCGGTTCGGGCCACGCAGCCTGCGGGCCGCGCGCCTGCTCGTAGAAGTGCGCCAATTGCAGCACGCCCAGGTCGTCGAAGCGGCGCCCGATGATCTGCAGTCCGATGGGCAGGCCTGCGGCCGAATGGCCGCAGCGGATCGATGCGGCCGGCTGGCCCGACTGGTTGAACGGCACGGTGAAATGCGAATCGCGCAAGGCGAACTCCCCGCCGCTGTTGATGGCCTCCGCCGCAAAGGGCAGCACCGGCGAGACCGGCGCCAGCACGAAGTCGTGCGCCAGCGTGGCGGCCACGGTGGCTTCGTGCATGGCCTGCATGCGGGTGAAGGCCCGGAAGGTTTCCTCCGGCGTCCAGTCCGCGGCCTTCTCGGCGGCGGCGTGGATGTAGCGGGCGGCCAGCGCGGCCCGCTCGGGCGGCATGGCCGCCAGGTCGACGCGGCAGCGCATGGTGAAGAACTGCGCCAGGCCCAGGCGCATCTCGTCGGTGGTCCAGTCGGCCAGCGGCTCGACGATGGCGCCGGCCGCCTCGAACACGCGCGCCGCGGCTTGCACGGCGGCCAGCACCTCGGCGTCGACCTTCCAGCCCTGCACCGCGGCCTCGGTCCACAGGCCGATGCGAAGACCGCGCACGTCGCGCTCCAACTGCTGCCAGGCGATGTCCTGCGGCGGCAGGCTCAGGTAGTCGCGCGCATCGGGCCGCGACACCACCTTCATCAGGAGCGCCGCGTCGGCCACGGTGCGCGTCATCGGTCCGATCACCCGCGCCGGCGCCGGCGGCTCGCACGGCACGCGCCCATGGCTGGGCTTGAGGCCGAACACGCCGCAGAAGCTGGCGGGAATGCGCACCGAGCCGCCGATGTCGGTGCCCAGGTGCAGCGGGCCGTAGCCGGCCGCCGCGGCGGCACCGGCGCCCGAGCTGGAGCCGCCGGTGTTGTGCGCGGTGTTCCAGGGATTGCGCGTGAGCGGATGGAAGCTGGACGGCGCCGCGCCGAGAAAGCCGAAGTCCGGCATCGTGGTCTTGGTGACGATGACGGCGCCCGCCTCGCGCACGCGCGCGGCCGCCGGTGCGTCGACCGGGGCCGGCGCAAGTTCGGTCGCGGCGCTGCCCAGGGGCTTGGGCGTGCCGCGGGTGGCGATGTTCTCTTTCAGGGTGATGGGCACGCCGTCCAGGTCGCCCAGCGGCTCGCCGCGCGCCCAGCGCTGCTCGGAAGCAGCGGCGCCCGCGAGCGCAGCTTGCGCATCGAGGCCGTAGGTGGCGCGGATCTGCGGCTCCCATTGGTCGATGCGCCCGAGCACGGCTTTCACCACATCGACGGGAGAGAGGGTGCGCGCGCGATAGCGGCCGAGCAGTTCCGTGGCGGAGAGTTCGAAGAGGCGAGAAGACATGGCGCTTTCTTGTTGTTGGAGGAATGTGGATGGACCCCGGGGCCGCTCACCCCTGCCCGAAAACGAAGCCCTGGCCCGGCGCGGCGGCCAGCAGGGCGCGGGTGTAGTCCTCGCGCGGCGCCAGCAGCACCTGATGCGCATCGCCCTGCTCGACGATGCGCCCCTTGCGCATGACGATCACGCGGTCGCAGATCTGGCTGGCCACGCGCAGGTCGTGGGTGATGAACAGGATGCCGATGGCCAGCCGCTGCTGGATCTCGCCCAGCAGCTTGAGGATCTGGTCCTGCACCGACACGTCGAGCGCGGACACGGCCTCGTCGGCGATCAGCACCTTCGGCTCGCAGGCCAGCGCGCGGGCAATGCACAGGCGCTGGCGCTGGCCGCCCGAGAACTCGCTCGGGTAGCGGTGCAGCGCCTCGGGCTTCATGCGCACCAGCGACATCAGGGCCTCGGCCTGACGCCAGGCCGCCTCGGGCGACACGCCGAAGTTGACCGGACCCTCGATGATCGAGCGGCCCACGGTCTGGCGCGGGTTGAGCGAGCGGTTCGGGTCCTGGAACACCACCTGCACGCTGCGCCGAAAGGCGGTGAGGCGGGCGCGGGCCGATGGCTGGGCCTGCGCGTGCGGCACCTGCACTTCGCCCGCCGTGGGCTCGGTCAGCCGCGCGATGCAGCGCGCGACGGTCGACTTGCCCGAGCCGGATTCGCCCACGATGCCCACCGTTTCGCCGGCGTGCAGGTCGAAGGACACGTCCTGCGCCGCATGCACCTCGCGCCGGCGCGCGGGCCAGCTGCCCATGCGGTAGGTCTTGCTGATGCCGCGGGCGCTCAGCAGGGGCTGCGGCTGCCCGGTTGCCGCAGGCGCGCGCCGCCCCGGCTCCAGCCGCGGCACGGCGTCCAGCAGCATGCGGGTGTAGGGCTGGGTCGGCCGGCGCAGCACCTGCTCCTTGGGGCCGCTCTCGACCTGGCGCCCGAGCTCCAGCACCACCACCTGGTCGGCGATGTCGGCCACCACGCCGAAGTCGTGCGTGATGAACAGCACCGCCGTGCCCGATGCCTGCTGCAGCTCGCGAATCAGGCCGAGGATCTCGGCCTGCGTCGTCACGTCCAGCGCCGTGGTCGGCTCGTCGCAGATCAGCAGCGCGGGCCGAAGAATGAGCGCGATGGCGATCACGATGCGCTGGCGCTGCCCACCCGAGAGCTGGTGCGGGTAGGCGTCGTAGATGCGCTCGGGCTCCGGCAGCTGCACGCGCTCGAACACCTGCAGCACCTGCGCGCGCCGCGCGGCGGCGTCGAGCTGCGTGTGCTCGGCCAGCATCTCGTCCACCTGTGCGCCGCAGCGCATCACCGGGTTGAGCGCGGTCATGGGCTCCTGGAACACCATGGCCATGCGCGTGCCGCGCAGCGCGCGCAGCCGCTGCGGCGAGGCGGTGGTCACGTCCTCGCCCAGCAGCTCGATGCGCCCGCCCGCGTGGCGCAGGGCCGCAGGCAGCAGGCCCATGGCCGCCTGCGCGATCACGGACTTGCCCGAGCCCGACTCGCCCAGCAGGCACAGCACCTGGCCGGGCATCACGTCGAAGGAAATGTCGTGCACCGCGTGCGGGCGGTCAGCGCCGGCCGGCAGTGCGATGCGCAGGTCGCGCACCGACAGGCAGGGCGCGCCGGATGCGCCAATGGGGGAGTTCGGCTGATTCATGGTTTCAGCCTCCCCGCTGGTTGAACTTGGGGTCCAGCGTGTCGCGCAGGCCGTCGCCCAGCATGTTCACAGCCAGCACCGCCAGCGCGAGCATCGCACCCGGCAGCAGCACGGTGTGCGGATGCGCGCTGAAGTGGCCGCGGCCCTCGGCCATGATGTTGCCCCAGGTCGGGATGTCGGGCGGCAGGCCGATGCCCAGGAAGGACATCGCAGATTCCACCAGCATGGCGGCGGCGCAGATGAAGGTCCCTTGCACGATCAGTGGCGCCACGGCGTTGGGCAGGATGTGGCGCAGCATCAGGCGCCAGGTCGGCGTGTCCAGTGCGACGGCGGCCTCGACATAGGGTTCCTCGCGCACCGACAGCACCACCGCGCGCACCAGCCGGGCCACGCGCGGCGTGTCGGGCACGACGATGGCGAGGATCACCGTGAGCACGCTGGGCCGCCATGCCGCCACCAGCGCGATGGCGAACAGGATCGAGGGGATGGCCATCATGCCGTCCATCACCCGCATGATCGGGCCGTCGAGCCGGCGGAAGTAGCCGGCCACCAGGCCGATCAGCGTGCCGGCCAGCATGGACAGCACGGCCACCGCCACGCCCACCACCAGCGACACGCGGGCACCGTAGGCGACGCGGCTCCAGACGTCGCGGCCCAGGCTGTCGGTGCCCATCGGGAACAGGCGCTCGAAGCTGTCGCCCGCCAGCGTCACGAACTCGGCGCGCGCGCCGGGGGGCAGGTGCGAGCTGGCCGGGTCCATGGCATTGGGGTCGATGGTGTAGAGCAGCGGCGCGGCCAGGGCCATGAGCAGCATCAGCGCCAGCAGTGCGCCGCCCAGGCGCACCGCGCCATTGGCGAGCACCCGGCGCAGCAGCGAGGCGCGCGGCGAGATGGCACGGGGCGCGGCCGCGGCGGGAAGTGCGGAAGATGCGGAAGACGTGGAAGACGTGGAAGACATGGCGAACTCAATAGCGGATGCGCGGATCGAGCAGCAGGTAGCTCAGGTCCACCAGCAGGTTGACGACCACGTAGACGGCCGAGAAGAACAGCGTGATGCCCTGGATCAGCGGGTAGTCGCGCGAGAGCACGGCGTCGACGGTGAGCTGCCCCAGCCCCGGAATGGCGAACACCGTTTCGGTCACCACCACGCCGCCGATGAGCCCGGCGATGCTCAAGCCGACGATGGTGACGATGGGGACGGCCGCATTGGCCAGCGCATGGCGCAGCAGCATGCGCACTTCGGCGATGCCCTTGGCGCGCGCCGTGCGCACGTAGTCCTCGGTGAGCGCTTCCGACACGGCCGCGCGGGTGACGCGGGCGATCAGCGCCGCATACATCACCGCCAGCGCCAAGCACGGCAGCACCAGGTGGTGCAGCCAGGGCAGCACGCCATCGGCCAGGCGGCGATAGCCCTGGGACGGGAACAGCCCCAGCTGCATGGCGAACAGCCAGATCAGCAGGTAGCCGGCCACGAAGACCGGCACCGAGAAGCCGAGCACCGAAGCGCCCATGACCACCCGGTCCAGCACGCTGCCGCGGCGCCAGGCGGCCAGCACGCCCAGCGGCACGGCGATGAGCACCGTCAGCACGATGGTGACCAGCGCCACCGACACCGTCGGCTCCAGGCGCTGCCCGATCAGCTCCGCCACGCCCATCTTGTAGAAGAAGGAATAGCCGAGGTCGCCGCGCAGCACCTGCCCGGACCAATGGAAGAACTGGATGAGCAGCGACTGGTTCAGGCCGAGCTGCTCGCGGATGCTGGCGATCTGCTCGGGCGTGGCCGCGTCGCCCGCGATGGCGGCGGCCGGATCGCCCGGGGTGAGGCGCAGCAGCAGGAAGACGATGACGGCGACGACCAGCAGCACCGGCAAGGTCGCAAGGCCGCGCCGAACAAGAAAGTTGGACATGATGGCGGCGCTCGGCTCAGGGCGTGGCCGCCTGCTTCTTCTCGATGTTCCAGTACAGGTTGACCGACGAGGGCAGCAGGCCCGAGACCCCGCGCCGCGCCGCCGTCAGGCCCCGCACTTCGCCCAGCGGGGCGAACACGCCGGTTTCCAGCGCGCGGGTCTGGATCTGCGCCGCCAGGCTCTTGCGCTGCGCCGCGTCGGCGGTCTCGATGAAGCGCAGCTTCAGCGCCTCGAGCTCGGCGTCGGCGGGCCAGCCGAAGAAGCCCGCATCGCCGTTCCCGGTGAGCGCCGTGTGCGTCAACGGGCTGCTGGCATCCACGCCGCCCCAGTAGGTGACGAACACATTCCAGCCGCCCTTGTCGGCCGGGTCCTTCTTGGCGCGGCGCGTGACCAGGCTGGCCCAGTCCATCTGCTGCACGTCGACGTTGAAGCCGGCCTGCTTGAGCAGCTCGCCGTAGACCAGCGGCAGCTTGTTGAGCGCGGGCGAGTCGCTGGGCAGCATGATGACCACCGGCTTGCCGTCGTAGCCCGCCTCCTTGAGCAGCTTCTTGGCCGCCTCGAACTGGGGCTTGCCCGTGAAGAAGCCGGTGGGAGAGCCGCCGAACGCCGAAGCGCACAGATAGACCGAGGCGCAGGTCTTGTAGAAGTCGCGCTGCACGACCTGGGCGCGCAGCAACGCCTCCTGGTTGACCGCCAGCATGGCCGCGCGCACGATCTTCGGGTTGTCGAAGGGCGCCACCTTGTGGTTGAAATGGGCGGTGTAGGTGCCGGCGGGCAGCACGTCCAGCAGTTGCACCTTGTCGCTGGCCTGCAGTTCGGCCGCGCGCGACGAGGGAACCACCTCGAGCACATCCACCTCGCCGTTGAGCAGTGCGTTGGCCTGCGTCTGCGGATCGCGCAGGAACACCCACTCGACGCTGTCCACCTTCACGACCTTGCCGCCGGCCAGCCCCGCGGCAGGCTCCTGGCGCGGCACGTAGTTGGGGTTCTTGCGGTAGACCACACGGTCGCCCGGCCGGAAGTCTTCCTTGCGCAGCGTGAAGGGCCCGGAGCCGACCAGGCTGTCGATCTGCTGGTCGGCGGGCGTCTGCGCCACCTTGGCCGGCATGATGAAAGGCACGTTGGGGCTGGGCTTGCCCAGCGCATCGAGCACCACGCCGAAGGGCTGCCTGAAGGTCATGCGAAAGCCGTTGGCGCCCTCGGGCTCGATGCTTTCGAGGGCCGCATAGAGCTTCTGGCCCAGCACGTCGCGCTTGCCCCAGCGCGCGAGCGATGCGATCACGTCCTGCGGCGTCACCGGGGAACCGTCATGGAACTTCAGCCCGGGGCGCAGCGTGAAGGACCACACCTTGTTGTCGGCGCTGGCGCTGTACTTGTCCACCATCTGCGGCCGGATCACACCCTTGTCGTCCAGTCCGAACAGGGTGTCGTAGATCATGTAGCCGTGGTTGCGCGTGATGTTCGCCGTGGTCCACACCGGATCCAGGACCTTCAGGTCGGACGAGGGCACCACGCGCAGCGCCACCTGGGCGAAGGAGGCGCTGCACAGCGCCAGCGCGGCCACGGCGCCACCGCGGCGCAGGAATCGGGAGATCATCGGAACCACCTTTCTAGCGAACATTGCGGGAAGACGGCTGCGCGGCATCAGCCTTGCTCTCGCGCAACTGGGTCACCAGGAAATCGAAGATCTCGCGCGAGCCGGACTCGGCCGCGATGAGCTTGAGCAGCACGCGCCGCAGCATGTCGATCTCGGCGGCGCTGAGGATGTCCAGGAAGCGCTCTTCCATCTCGTGTCCGATCGGCTCGGCGCGCAGCACCAGCGCCTCGCCGGCATCCGTCAGCGTGAGCAGGATCTGCCGCGCGTCGGCGGCACCCACATGGCGCTGGACCCAGCCGCGCTGCACCAGCGCGCTGACCAGCTTGGACACCAGCGTCTTCTCGATGCCGCAGAGATTGACCAGGTCGCCCATCGAGATGTCGGGTGCGGTGCCGATCATGCGCAGCAGGCGCAGGTCGCGCACGGACACGCCCAGTTCCGTTTCGTACACCTGCGACCCCCGGTAGCGCGTGCGCTCGGAAGCGACATCGAGCAGCACGTTGAGGTAGTCCGACTTGATGTCGAGGGGGCGGCGCCGCGCGGATTTCATGAACTCTTCAATAGTTGAATGTTTCAACTATATGAGTGGACGAAATCCGGCGGACTGGTGTGAACCCTAGGTTGGACGGCCGGCCGGTGGCAGGAAGGTTCGAGGCGCCGGGCGCCGGAAGTTCGCCGGCCGGTCGGCGCTGCGCTCAGACCGGCGAGACGACGCCTCGGCCGGCGAAGTGGCCTTCGGCGTTGGCCATGAAGCGGTCCACGCTGGCCTGCGTGGCCTCGGGCGACCAGCCGGCCATGTGCGGCGTGATGAAGAGGTTGTCGAGGCCGACGAGCTGCTCCGGCCGATGCGGCTCGCTCTCGTACACGTCCAGCCCCGCGCCGGCCAGGCGGCCTTCGCGCAGCGCACTGGCCAGGGCCTCGGTATCGACCACGCTGCCGCGCGAGATGTTGACCAGAAAGCCCTGCGGGCCGAGCGCGTCCAGCACCTGTGCGTTCACCGCATGGCGCGTGGCCGGGCCGCCCGGCGTGGCGCACACCAGGATGTCGCTCCACTGCGCCAGGGCCAGCAGGCTGTCGAAGTACCGGTGCGGCGCGCCTTCGCGCGGCTTGCGGTTGTGGTAGCCCACGGGCATGTCGAAGCCGACCGCGCGCTTGGCGATCTTCTGGCCGATGGTGCCCAGGCCGAAGATGCCCAGCTTCTTGCCCGACACGTTGGGCGGATGCGGGATCGCCTCGCGCCACACGCCGGCGCGGCACTGCATGTCGAGCGTGCGCAGGCCGCGCACGATGCCGATCAAGAGGCCGAAGGCATGGTCGGCCACGCAGTCGTCGTTGGTGCCGGCGCCGTTGGCGGTGGCAATGCCGCGCGACTTGAGCAGATCCAGCGGCAGGCCCTCGTATCCCGCGCCCATGCAGCACACAAGCTCCAGTTTGGGCATGGCCGCCACCTCCTCGGGCGTGATGCCGACCACGCCGATGGTGAGCACGGCCCGAAAGCGCGCGCCGTGCTGCGCCACGGCGGCAGCGCGGGCCTGCGCCGTGGGCGCGTAGACGATGTCGTACACGGCGGCCATCTGCGCCTGGTGCGCCTCGGAAAGGCTGTTGAGGATCAGCAGGGGAATCTTGTCGGTCATGAATTCGCGGGGGTCTTGGGGTTTGTTCAGAGAATCTGCGGCGTCTCGATCTTCTGCAGCGCCCACATCTGCGCATAGCGGCCCTGGCTGGCCAGCAGCTGCGCATGGGTGCCGCGCTCGACAATCTCGCCGGCTTCCAGCACGAGGATCTCG
The DNA here is from genome assembly GCF_001591385.1 of Variovorax soli NBRC 106424. Taxonomy (GTDB): domain Bacteria; phylum Pseudomonadota; class Gammaproteobacteria; order Burkholderiales; family Burkholderiaceae_C; genus Variovorax; species Variovorax soli. The sequence goes on along the minus strand of NZ_BCUU01000048.1, from coordinate 11,688 downwards.
TGCGCGTCCACCACCGTGGACAGACGATGGGCAATCACCAGCGTGGTCTTGTTGCGCGAGGCGCTCTTGAGCTCGGCCTGGATGGCCCGCTCGTTGGCCGAGTCCAGCGCCGAGGTGGCCTCGTCGAAGATCAGCACCGGCGGGTTCTTCAGCAGGGTGCGGGCGATGGCCACGCGCTGCTTCTCGCCGCCCGAGAGCTTCAGGCCGCGCTCGCCCACCGTAGTTTCGTAGCCCTTGGGCGTGGCCATGATGAAGTCGTGGATTCGCGCCGCCTTGGCCGCCGCCACCACCTCGTCGTGCGTGGCGCCAGGACGGCCGTAGGCGATGTTGTATTCGACGGTGTCGTTGAACAGCACCGTGTCCTGCGGCACGATGCCAATCGCCTGGCGCACGCTGCCTTGGGTCACCTCACGGATGTTCTCGCCGCCGATCAGGATGCGGCCCTGCTGCACGTCGTAGAAGCGGTACAGGAGGCGCGCCAGCGTCGACTTGCCCGAGCCCGACGGCCCCACCACCGCCACCGTCTTGCCGGCCGGAATCTCGAAGCTCACATGCTTGAGGATGGGCCGCGCGGGCTCGTAGGCAAAGCTCACGTCCTCGAAGCGCACCGTGGCGTCGCCGCTGTCATCCTCGGCACAATGGGCCCGCAGGTCCTTGGCACCGGGCGCGTCGGCCACTTCGCGCTCGCGCTCGAGCAGGCCGAACATCTTGTCCAGGTCGGTCAGGTTCTGCTTGATTTCGCGGTAGATCACGCCCAGGAAGTTCAGCGGGATGTACAGCTGGATCATGAAGGCGTTGACCATCACCAGGTCGCCCAGCGTCATGCGGCCGTCCACCACGCCTTGCGTGGCGCGCCAGAGCATGGCGACCAGGCTGATGGCGATCAGCAGCTGCTGGCCGGTGTTGAGCATCGACAGCGTCGCCTGGCTCTTGACGGCGGCGCGGCGGTAGCGCTCCAGGTTCTCGTCGTAGCGCTTGGCTTCGAAGTCCTCGTTGTTGAAGTACTTGACCGTCTCGTAGTTCAGCAGCGAATCGATGGCGCGGGTCTGCGCCTTCGAGCCCAGCTCGTTCATGGTGCGCCGGAAGTGGGTGCGCCATTCGGTCACCTTCACGGTGAAAAAAATGTAGAACACCAGCGCCGTGGCGGTGATGACGGCAAACCAGGGGTCGAAGCGCACCGCCAGGATGGACAGCACCAGCACCAGCTCGATGAGGGTGGGCACGATGCTGTAGAGCGAATACGAGATGAGCGAATGCACCGCCTGCGTGCCGCGCTCGATGTCGCGGGTCATGCCCCCGGTCTGGCGCTCCAGGTGGAAGCGCAGCGACAGCGCATGCAGGTGGCGGAACACTTCGAGCGAGATGCGGCGCGAGGCGCCTTCGGTGGCCTTGGCGAAGATGAGTTCGCGCAACTCGGTGAACAGCGAGGTCGAGAAGCGCAGCAGGCCGTAGCCCAGCAGCAGCGCCGCCGGAACCACCAGCAGCGCGCGCGGATCGCCCGGCTTGAGGGTCATGGCATCGACCAGGTGCTTGAGCAGCACCGGCACGCCCACGTTGGCCACCTTGGCGCCCACCATGAACAGCAGCGCGAACACCACGCGCCACTTGTAGTGCCACAGGTAGGGAAAGAGCCGGGCCAGGGTGGCCGTGTCCGAGCGTTCGCCCGGCTGGGCGCCGGCCGGTGCCGGGCCGCTATGGGAGGGAGAGGAAAGGACTTCGCCGCTGCGACGCATGAGTGACAATCGTGGGTATCGTTTTGTCTCCCGATTGTGCCCATGTCGACCATTTCCCGCGCTGAGCTGACCCCCACCCTCAAGAGCCTGCCGGCCGACATGGAGCTGGTGCTCAAGGTGATCCCCCTGCCGGCCGACTGCAATGCCAACGGCGACATCTTCGGCGGCTGGGTCATGGCCCAGGTGGACCTGGCCGGCTCGGTGATCCCGGCGCGCTACGCCAAGGGGCGCCAGGCCACCGTGGCGGTCAACGAATTCGTCTTCAAGCAGCCGGTGCGGCTGGGCGACATTCTTTCCTTCTATTCGTCGCTGGTGCGCATCGGGCGCACCTCGGTCACCGTCAAGGTCGAGGTGTTTGCCGAGCGCTTCAAGGCGCAGGGCGAATACATCAAGGTGACCGAAGCCACCCTCACCTACGTCGCCATCGACGAGAGCGGCCGGCCGCGGCCCATCGAGAAGGACTGAGCTGGCGCCACCCCTGCGCAGCGGGGCTTGAATCTGATGCGTGATGTATGATGTTCAGCATCAACCTTGCCTCTGGAGTCCCTGATGCGCACCACATTGGCCATTGATGACGACATCCTGTCCGCCGCCAAGCACCTGGCCGAGCGCGAGCACAAGAGCCTGGGCGAAGTGATCTCCATGCTGGCACGGCAGGGCCTGCAAAAGGCAGCGCGCACGGCAAGGTCGGCGCGCAACGGCGTGCCCTTGCTGCCGACCCAGCAAGCGGGGGTACCCGTCACCCTGGAGTTGGTCAACCAGCTGCGCGACGAGTTGCCATGACCGTTTTCCTGCTGGACGTGAACATGCTGATCGCATTGATCGATCCGGCGCATGTTCACCACGACCTGGCCCACAACTGGTTCGCGCGCAAGGGCCGCAAGGGCTTTGCCACCTGCCCTCTGACTGAAAATGGCTTGCTGCGAATCGTCGGCAATCCCAAGTACCCCAACTCGCCGGGACCGCCCAGCGCGGTGGCGCCTGCGCTGGCTGCGCTGCGCGCATTGCCGGGCCACGTCTTCTGGCCCGATACGGTCAGCATCGCCGATCCGGATTACCTGGACGCAAGCTTGCTGAGCAACCACGCACGCGTGACCGACAGCTACCTGCTCGCGCTCGCCCACGCTCAGGGCGGCAAGCTTGCCAGCCTCGACAGGCGCCTGGCCACCGAGGCCGTATCGCGCGGAGCCTCGACGCTGGAACTGCTGTAGGCAAGCCGTACGGCTGCCGCCACTGGCGTGGCGACGAACTTCACACCTTGCTGAAGTCCGGTTTGCGCTTCTCCATGAACGCCGTGAACGCCTCGCGAGCGGCCGGCTCGCGCAGCATGCGCGAGAAGCTCGCGCCTTCTTCGGCGATGCGCTCGGGCAGCTGGGCCACGGCCGACTTGCGCATCAGGCGCTTGGTTTCCACCAGTGCCGTGATGGGCTTGGCCGCCAGCTTGCGGGCCAGGCCCTGGGCGATGGCGTTGCACTCCGTGGGCGGCACCACGCGGTTGACCAGGCCCACCTCGAGCGCGGCCTCGGCCATGAAGGGCTCGCCCAGCAGCAGCGCCTCGGCCGCGCGGTGGTAGCCGAACATCTGCGGCACCAGCATGCTGGAGCCGAATTCCGGGCACAGGCCCAGGTTGACGAAAGGCATGGAGAAGGCGGCGTTGTCGCCAGCCACCACGATGTCGCAATGGAACAGCAGCGTGGTGCCGATGCCCACCGCCGGGCCGCACACGGCCGCCACCACCGGCTTGGCGAAGGTCGACAGCGCGCGCATGAAGCGGAACACCGGCGAATCCTGCCCGGCCGGCGGCGCGTTGAGAAAGTCGCCCAGGTCGTTGCCCGCGCTGAAGATGGTGGCGTCGCCCTGGATCATCAGCACGCGCACCGCGCTGTCGGCGGCGGCCTGCTCCACGGCGTCGGCCATGGCCGCATACATGGCGGAGCTGATCGAGTTCTTCTTCTCGACGCGGTTGAAGGTGATGGTGCTCACACCGGCTTCGGTGTGCACGAGGATGTCGCTGCTCATGATGAGGTGGTCTCTTGGTTTGAAACGAGGGCTTCCCTGACGAAGTCCAGGCGGTCCTGGCCCCAGAACATCTGGGTGCCGACGAACATCGTGGGCGCGCCGAACACGCCGCGCGCCACCGCTTCATCGGTGAGCGCGCGCAGGCGGTCCTTCACGTCCTGCTGCTGGGTCAAGGCCAGGATTTTCGGCGCATCGAAGCCGGCGCGCTGCAACACGGCACCGACGGTGGCTGGATCGTTCATGTTCAGCGCGTCGACCCAGATGGCGCGAAAGATCGCCGCCACATAGTCGCGAAAGCGTGCCGGCTCGTGCATCTGAAGGCCGGCGGCGCCGCGCATCAGCAGCAGCGTGTTGATGGGGAAGTGCGGGTTGTGGTTGAACTCGACGCCGTGGCGCTGGGCCCAACGCTTGAGGTCTTCCAGCACGTAGGGGCCCTTGGCGGGCACTTCCACCGGCGAGCGGTTGCCGGTGGCCTGGAACACGCCGCCCAGCAGCATCGGCTTCCACACCAGTTCGGCGCCCGCCTCGGCAGCGACGCCCGGCAGCCGGGCGTAGGCGATGTACGAAGCGGGGCTGCCGAAGTCGAAATAGAAATCGACGGTCTTGCTCATGGCTTGTCTCTTTGCCTTGTCTTGTCAGAACTTTTCGGACCACGGCCGCAGGTCCAGCTCATGGGTCCAGGCGTCGCGCGGCTGGCGGTGCAGCATGGCATAGCTATCGGCGATGTGCTCGGGGTTCAGGATGCCATCTTGCGCCTTGAGCGCATAGCGCTCGGGGAAATTGCTGCGGATGAACTCGGTGTCGATGGCGCCGTCCACCACCACGTGCGCCACGTGGATGCCCTGCGGCCCCAGCTCGCGGGCCATGCTCTGGGCCAGTGCGCGCAGGGCCATCTTGGCCCCCGAGAAGGCCGCGAAGTTGGCGCCGCCGCGCAGCGATGCCGTGGCCCCGGTGAACAGGAGGGTGCCGCGGTGCCCGTTGGCCGGCATGGGGCGCGCCACCATGCGCCTGGCCACCTCGCGCGCATTGAGGAATCCGCCGAAGCAGGCCATCTCCCACACCTTGAAGTACTTGCGGGCGGTTTCGGTGAGGATGCTCTCGGGCACGTTGGCGCCGATGTTGAACACCATCACTTCGATGGGCCCGACCTCGGCCTCGATCTGCTCGATGAGGGCCACCACCTCTTCTTCCTTGCGGGCGTCGCTCGCAAAGGCCCGGGCCTGGCCGCCTTCGGCCTCGATCTGCGCCACCAACGGCTGCAGCTTGTCGAGGCTGCGGCGCGTGACGCAGGCCACATAGCCTTCCTTGGCGAAGCGGCGCGCAATGGCGCCGCCGGTGGCGTCGCCGGCGCCGATGATCAGGGCGGCCTTGGCTGTTGCGGTCATGGCATCGGCTCCTTGTGGGCTGGGGCTGCCAGCCTCATTCCTTGTAGTAGACGATCTGGTTGCTGGTGGCCAGCAGCTGGCCGGCCTCGCTCCACAGATGCGCGCTCTGGTCGAAATAGCCGTTGAAGAACTGCTGCGCATGCGCGCGGCCCAGCAGGTAGCCGGTGCCCACCTCGGCCAGCACGCGCGCATCGGCATGGAAGTAGGTGGTGATGGACACCGTGCCGGCCGGCACGCGCGTGGCGCGGCGCAGCCACACACGCGGGAAGAACATGTCGCTCATCGCCGCCAGCGAGGTGAAGTCCAGCGGACGCGGCGGCGCCTCGCGCAGCCACAGGCGGCTTTCGCTGTGCGTGCCGCTGCCGTCCCATTCCGCGGGCGGCTTGCCGCTGATGGGACGCATCTCGTACTGCTGCAGCCAGGCCACGCCCTGCGGGCCGATGGCGATGGGTTTCACGTCGGCCGGCCTCGGCACCTCGGGCATGGGCAGGTCGCCCGCGCCCCAGGTCTCGCGGCGAAGGGCGGTGAACACCGTGCCGGTGGTGTTGATCAGCCCCTTCTGCGACACGGTCACGGTCCAGTGCTGGGTGGATCGGTTGGTGCGTACCGGCGTGGCCTGCACCTCGAATTCGCCCTCCTCGATGGCGGCGGCGAAGTTCACCGTCAGGGCCACCGGCTCGCCCAGCAGGTCGGGATGCTGCAGCACCGACTGCAGGACGATCGCCGCCGTGGCGCCGCCGAAAGGACCGACCATGTTCCAGTACGCCGGGCTGGTGCGGCCGCTGAACAGGCCCGCGCGCAAGTCGCTGTGCGACAGGCGCAGGGCCTGGTCGAAGGGATGTGTGCTGGTCGTCATGCGCCGCAGTGTGCGTCCGGCCCGGAACTCAGGCAGTCTTCTGCGCGACGCCGGCTTGCTGCGCTGCAGCGATGGAGGCCAGGCGCTGCAGCTGGTCCACCAGCCGGGGCCACAGGCTGCTGCTGAACTGCTCCCGGAAGAATCCGAAGTGGCCGATGCGCCGCGCCTGCACGTCGGCCGGCGCAATGCGTTCCACCACACTGGGCGCACTGGCGTAGAGGCTCACCAGGCTGCGGGTGCCCGCCAGCGTCATCATTTCGTCGTCGGTCATCGACAGGGCCAGCAGCGGAAAGCGAACGCGCGCATAGCTTTGCGCGGCCAGCTCGCCCTCGGCGCCCACGCTGTAGTGCGGGTTGAGGCACCACTTGCGCCACTGCAGGATCACACCGCGCGGCAGGTCACCGACGATGCGCAGCCTGCGCCCCGGGAAGTAGCCCCAGATGCGCGTGGCCAGCGGCACCACCACGAACCAGAAGTACAGCACGCTGCGCTTGAGCTTGGGCGCGTTCTCGCGCCAGTAGCCGCTGCCGGCCGCAATGCTGACCAGGCCATCGACCTGCTCCGGCTTTTGCAGAAAGCCCGGCAGCTGCGCACCCAGGCTGTGGCCCAGCAGGTACAGCGGCGCATCCGGCAGTGCCGCCTTGGCGGCGTCGATCACCGCTTCGTAGTCGCGCGCCCAGTCAAACAGGTCGGCCTTGACGGCGCGCAGCGATGCGCCCTCCAGCGAGTCGCCGCTGCCTCGGTAGTCGAAGGTCCAGACCGCGTGGCCCTGCTGCGCCAGCCAGCCCGCAAAAGGCTCGTAGAAGGACTGGGGAACGCCCATGGCAGGGCCGATGACAAGGCTGGCGCGCGGCGGTGCGCCCGGGGGCACGTAGCAGCGCACCGCGATGCGCGCCCCATCTTCCAACTGCAAGGTTTGCGTCTGCATGCTGTCTCCTGTCACTTGGATCAATGCGACGTATCGGGCGTAGCGAGCGGGATGAGATGCAAGGCGCGGGTGGCGGGAAACCGGAACGACCTTGAAGGTCGTGAGGATTTCCCGACGGGCCCCGCAACGCCGCAGATCGCCCGCGCAGTAGCCACCGATTACACGCGCTCGAAGATGCCGGCGGCGCCCTGCCCCATGCCCACGCACATGGTGACCATGCCGTACTTCAGGTTCTTGCGGCGCAGCGCATGCACCACCGTGGCCGAGCGGATCGCACCGGTGGCGCCCAGCGGGTGGCCCAGGGCGATGGCGCCGCCCATCGGGTTGACCTTGGATTGATCCAGGCCCAGCGTGTTGATCACGGCCAGCGACTGCGCCGCAAAGGCTTCGTTCAGCTCGTACCAGTCAATGTCGTCCTGCTTGAGGCCGGCATAGCGCAGCGCGGCCGGAATCGCCTCGATCGGGCCGATGCCCATGATCTCCGGCGGCACGCCCTTGCTGGCGAAGCTCACGAAGCGCGCCAGCGGCGTCAGGCCGAACTGCTTGACGGCCTTCTCGCTGGCCAGGATCAGCGCACCGGCGCCGTCCGAGGTCTGCGAGCTGTTGCCCGCCGTGACCGAGCCGCGCGCGGCGAACACGGTGCGCAGCTTGGCCAGGCCTTCGATGCTGGTGTCGGGGCGCGGGCCTTCGTCGAGCGTGACGATGCGGCTTTTGGCGATGGCCTCGCCCGTTTCCAGGTTGGCGGTGCGGTCGGTCACCTCGATGGGGGTGATCTCGTCCTTGAACTCGCCAGCCTGCTGCGCGGCAATGGCGCGCTGGTGCGACTGCAGCGCGAAGGCGTCCTGCGCCTCGCGGCTGACTTTCCACTGCTGCGCCACCTTCTCGGCCGTGAGGCCCATGCCGTAGGCGATGCCCACGTCGCCATCGCGCTCGAAGATCGAGGGCGACAGCGAGGGCGAGTTGCCCATCATCGGCACCATGCTCATGCTTTCCACGCCGGCGGCGATCATCACCTCGGCCTCGCCCACGCGGATGCGGTCGGCGGCCATCTGCACGGCCGACAGGCCCGATGCGCAGAAGCGGTTGACGGTGATGCCACCCACGCTGGTGGGCAGGCCGGCCAGCACCGCGCCGATGCGCGCCACGTTCAGGCCCTGCTGCGCCTCGGGAATGGCGCAGCCGCAGATGATGTCTTCGATCGCCTTCGGATCCAGGCCAGGCGCCTGGGCGAGCGCCGCCTTCAGCGTGGTGGCCAGGAGATCGTCCGGACGGGTGTTGCGGAAGTAGCCGCGGTGCGAACGGCCGATGGGCGTGCGGGTGGCGGCGACGATGTAGGCGTCTTGAACTTGCTTCATGGATGGCTCCTGGATTGGGCTCCTTCCCCCTCTGGGGGAAGGTCGGGATGGGGGCAAGCGGCCGTCAATTCATCCAGCCGATTGACGATGGCCTGCAACACCCCTTCGAAATTGAGGAATGGCTCGTTCGATCCAAAGCGCAACACATCGAACCCCTGCAAACGCAGGAAGGCGTCGCGTCGCGCGTCATAGCTTTCTTCTGCCTGGTGCTGCGTTCCGTCCAGCTCGACGATCAGCTTCGGATCGAGGCAGGCGAAATCGGCGATATAGCTGCCAAGCGGATGCTGCCTGCGAAACTTCACGCCCAACTGCTCGCCGCGCAGGCCACGCCAGAGCTTGCGCTCGGAGTCGGTCATGTCACGGCGCAATGCGCGGGCGTTTTGCTGCGCGTTGGGGGTGGATTGGTTTTGCATGGGCTGCTTGCCCCCATCCCGGCCTTCCCCCAGAGGGGGAAGGAGGAAGAGGAAATGCGGGTCAGTTCCGGACTGGTTTTCCCGTGCTCAACATGCCCATGATCCGTTCCTGCGTCTTGGGATGCAGGATCAGCGAGCAGAAGGCCTTGCGCTCCAGCGTCATCAGGTATTCCTCGGTGACCAGCGTGCCGGCATCGACGTCGCCGCCGGTCACCACGCCGGCGATCAGGCTGGCGATGTGGAAGTCGTGCTCGCTGATGAAGCCGCCGTCCTTCATGTTGACCAGCTGGCCCTTGATGGTGGCGGCGCCCGAGCGGCCGGCCACCTTGAACTTGCGCTTCATCGGCGCGCGCCAGCCGGCTTCGCTCATGGCCTTCACCTGCTGCAGCGCCACGTACAGGAGCTCGTCCTTGTTCGGCACGATCACATCGCTGTCCAGCAGGTAACCCAGCTGGCGCGATTCGAGCGCGCTGGTGCCCACCTTGGCCATGGCCGCCGCCGTGAAGCCTTCGGTGAGGAAGGGCAGCAGGTCGGTGCCGGTCGAGGCCTCGGCGCGCTCCGCCGCGCGGCGGGCGATGTAGGTCAGGCCGCCGGCGCCGGGGACGAGGCCCACGCCCACTTCCACCAGGCCGATGTAGCTTTCCATCGCGGCGACGCGGGCCGACGAATGGATGGCCAGCTCGCAGCCGCCGCCCAGCGCCATGCCACGAACCGCCGAGACCACCGGCACGCCGGCATAGCGGATGCGCAGCATCACTTCCTGCAGTGCCTGCTCGGCGCCTTCGACGGCGCCGATGCCGGCGACCACGAAGGCCGGCAGCATGGCCTGCAGGTCGGCGCCCACGGAGAACTTGTCGTCCGGCGACCAGATCACCAGGCCCTTGAATTCCTTCTCGGCCAGCTCGACGGCGCCGGCCAGCGCCTCGGCCACGTCGGGGCTGATGGCGTTCATCTTCGAATGGATGCTGGCGATGAGCACTTCCTCATCCAGCGTCCAGACGCGCACGTCGCCTTCGTCGCTGATGGTGCGGCCGGCCTCTTCGGCCTTGGGTGCGTTGGCACCGCGCACGCTCTCGGGGAACAGCTGGCGCGCATGCACCGGCAGGCGGCGCTGGGGCACGAAGCGGCTTTCCGATGCGCTCCACGAGCCTTCGGGCGTGTGCACGCCACCGGCGCGGGCGACCGGACCTTCGAACACCCAGTCGGGCAGCGGCGCGCTCGACAGCGCCTTGCCGGCGTCGATGTCTTCCTTGATCCAGGTGGCCACCTGCGTCCAGCCGGCTTCCTGCCACAGCTCGAAGGGGCCTTGCTGCATGCCGAAGCCCCAGCGCATGGCGAAGTCCACGTCGCGTGCGCTCTCGGCGATGGTGGCCATGTGCACGGCGGCGTAGTGGAAGCTGTCGCGCAGGATGGCCCAGAGAAACTGGCCCTGCGGCCCTTCGCTTTCGCGCAGCAGCTTCAGGCGCTGGGCAGCCGGTTTCTTGAGCATGCGGCCATAGACCTCGTCGGCCTTGGCACCGCTGGGCACGTACTCGCCCTTGGCCAGGTCGAAGCGCAGGATGTCGCGGCCGGCCTTCTTGTAGAAGCCCGCCTTGGTCTTCTGGCCCAGGTTGCCCTTTTCGATGAGCGCGGCCAGCACCGGCGGCGTGGCGAAGTTGGGGTAGAACGGGTCGCTCTTCTCGTCCAGGTTGTCCTGCAGCGTCTTCACCACGTGGGCCATGGTGTCCAGGCCCACCACGTCGGCGGTGCGGAAGGTGCCCGAGCTGGCGCGGCCCAGCTTCTTGCCGGTCAGGTCGTCCACCACGTCAGGCGTGAGGCCGAACTTCTCGACTTCCTTCAGCGTGGCCAGCATGCCGGCGATGCCGACGCGGTTGGCGATGAAGTTGGGCGTGTCCTTGGCGCGCACCACGCCCTTGCCGAGCGTGCTGGTGACGAAGGCTTCGAGCTGGTCCAGCACTTCAGGCTGCGTGGTCGGCGTGTTGATCAGCTCGACCAGGAACATGTAGCGCGGCGGGTTGAAGAAGTGGATACCGCAGAAGCGAGGCTTGAGCGACTCGGGCAGCGCCTCGCTCAGCTTGGTGATCGACAGGCCCGAGGTGTTGGACGCCAGGATGGCGTGCTTGGCCACGTGGGGCGCGATCTTCTTGTACAGGTCGAGCTTCCAGTCCATGCGCTCGGCAATGGCCTCGATGACCAGGTCGCATTCGCCCAGTTTGGCGATGTCGTCCTCGTAGTTGGCCTGCTCGATCAGCTCGGCGTCCTTGGCCACGCCCAGGGGCGAGGGCTTGAGCTTCTTCAGGTTCTCGACGGCGCGGGTGACGATGCCGTTCTTCGGGCCTTCCTTGGCAGGCAGGTCGAACAGCACGACCGGCACGCGCACGTTGACCAGGTGCGCGGCAATCTGCGCACCCATCACGCCGGCGCCGAGCACGGCGACTTTCTTCACTTGGAATCTGGACATGGTGTGAATCTGTTGAATGGGTTACTGGACACGAGTCCAGGTTTGCGTACGCCAGAAGGGGCCGAGGTAGCCGCGTACTTCGAGCTTCTTGCCGCCTTCGATGGGCGTGAAGCTGGCGCGGTATTCCTTGCCGTTCTCGGGGTCGAGGATCTTTCCGCCTTCCCAGACGTCCTTGCCCTCGGCCTTGGCGCCGCCGCGGATGATGTTCAGGCCGACCATGGGCTTGCCCTTGCGGTCGTCGGTGCATTCATCGCAGGCGGCGTCCGGCTTGGCGTCCTTGCGCAGGACTTTCTCGATGCGGCCATCCAGCGCACCGCCCTTGTCGTCGATGCGGATCTGGGCTTTGCTTTCGCCGGTCTTGTCGTCGACGCTGCGCCAGGTGCCCACCGGGCTCACCTGCGCCAGGGCGGGGGCGGCGCACAGTGCAGCGGCAAGCGCGAGGACGGCGGTCGTTGCTTTCATGGTCGACTCCTTGGATTTGTCTTGCTCCCTCTCCCTCTGGGAGAGGGCAGGGGTGAGGGCGCCGGTGTTGCGCCAT
>NZ_BCUU01000047.1 GCF_001591385.1 Variovorax soli NBRC 106424 | reverse complement strand
AGCCTCGGCCGCGGGGGCCGGCGAGGAAGGCGGCGCCACCCGCTTGCGCGGCGGCGGCGCCGGAGCCGCCTCGGCAGAGCCGCCCGCAGCCACACCCGTACCCGTACCTGGACCTTGGGCCACACGTGCCGGACGCGAGGGCCTCGCTTGCGAGAGAGAAGAAGCAGGCACGCCCGCCCCTTCCCCTGCGGCCGCGGCCGGCGCCGGCAGCGGGAGTCGCGAGGGTGACGCCACGACCGGCGGCGCCTCCGGGAGATCGGCCAGCAGGACATACTGGCGCGTAGACTTCGCCACGCAACCGGCGGTGAGTTTCACCGTGACGACCGGCTCCTCGACGGCGCGCGTGGTACGCAAGCGCACCCTCGGGGCGTCGGGGCTCGGGCCAGGGTCGAGCGAAAGGGTCACCCGCTTGTCGTCCAGACGGGCCTCGCCTTGCAGCACATCCGCTTCAAGGCACAGACTGTCGCCCGACTCGCTGCGATCCAGTTCGAGCGGAATCACCAGGTCCAGCGGCTTGCCTATCCAGGCGCTGCCCGCCGGCCGCCCGATGGTCAGGGCCGAAGACTGGAACGCAGCGCCGATCAAGAGAAGGCCGGCAGTGAGTCGCAAAGCTTGCAAGGGAGCGGACAGTAATAAAAGGTAAACACATTCTGACACGTCGGCCAGCACTTAACACTTACGTAGAGACATTCAAAAAATGACTGTGACCTTTTCCAAGATTGGCGTTGTTGGCGCAGGCGCGATGGGGCGCGGGATTGCCCAGATTGCCGCGCAGGCCGGCAGCGACGTCCTGCTCGTGGACAGCCAGCCCGGCGCGGCCCAGCGTGGCCTCGAGGCCATCACCGCCCAGTGGGCCAGACTCCAGGAAAAAGGCAAGCTGGACGCGGCGACCCAGGCCGCGCTGGCCACCCGGCTCCATGCCGTGGAGTCGATCCAGGCGCTGGCCGAGTGCGACCTGGTGATCGAAGCCGTCGTGGAAAACCTGGAGGTCAAGCGCAACCTCTTTCGCGAACTGGAGTCGGTCGTTTCGGAAGGCGCTGCGCTGGTGACCAACACCTCGTCGCTCTCGGTCACCGCCATCGCGGCCGGCCTGGCGCGGCCGGAGCGCTTTGCCGGCTACCACTTCTTCAACCCGGTGCCGCTGATGAAGGTGGTCGAGGTGGTCGCGGGCTTCAAGACCGAACGCGCCCTGTGCGGCCGGCTGGCCACCTACGCCAAGGAAATGGGGCACAGCGCCGTGCACACGCAGGATACGCCCGGCTTCATCGTCAACCATGCCGGCCGGGGCTACGGCACGGAGGCCCTGCGCATCGCCTCAGAAGGCGTGGCGGATTTCGCCACCATCGACCGCATCCTCAAGGACCAGGCCGGTTTTCGCCTCGGCCCCTTCGAGTTGCTGGACCTGACGGCGCTGGACGTGTCGCACCCCGTCATGGAGTCCATCTACCACCAGTACTATGAAGAGCCGCGCTTTCGCCCCAGCGTGATCACCGCCCAGCGCCTGGCGGCCGGCGCCCTGGGCCGCAAGACCGGCGAAGGTTTCTACCGCTACGTCGACGGTGTGCAGCAGGTCCCGGCCGAGCCGCCCGCGCCCACCCTCGACAAGTTGCCGGCCGTCTGGGTGTCGCCGCGCGCGGCACGCCGGCCGGAACTGCTGCGGCTGGTGCACGACCTGGGCGCCCAGATCGAAACTGGTGCCGGGCCCTCTTCCGCTGCGCTCATCCTTGTGGCGCCGCTTGGCTTCGATGTCACGACTGTGGCGGCCGTCGACCGGCTCGACGCCACGCGCACAGTGGGCATCGACATGCTGGTGGACGACGCCGCCACCAAGCGCCGCGTGCTGGCCGGCACGCCCGCCACCCGCCGCGACATTCGGGAAGCCGCGCATGCCCTGTTCGCGCGTGACGGCAAGGCCGTGAGCGTGATCCGCGACTCCGGCGGCTTCGTCACGCAACGCGTGGTGGCCACCATTGTCAACATCGCGTCCGACATGTGCCAGCAGCAGGTCTGTTCGCCCGCCGACCTGGAAACCGCGGTGCGCCTGGGCCTGGGCTACCCGCAAGGCCCGCTCGCCATGGGCGACCTGTACGGGCCGACCAACATGCTCGAGGTGCTGTTCAACATGCAGACGGTGTACGGCGACCCGCGCTACCGCCCCAGCCCGTGGCTGCGCCGCCGCGGCGCCCTGGGCCTGAGCCTCACCCACCAGGAAGACTGAACAACCGAAGGCAACCCCATGACCGCACAACTCAAGAGCAGCACGCAGGACGGCACCATGGTGCTGACGATTTCCAACCCCTCGCAGCGCAACGCGCTCGGGCCGGAGATCTACGCCGCCGGCATCGAGACACTCAATCGCGCAGGCACCAGCGCCGAGGTGCGCAGCGTGGTGCTGACCGGCGAAGGCCCCTGGTTCTGCGCCGGTGGCTCTTTGCAGCGCCTGCAGGCCAATCGCGAGCGCGAACCCGAGTTCCAGGCGCAGAGCATCGAGAGCCTGCACAACTGGATCGATGCGATGCGGGCCTTTCCCAAGCCGATCATCGCGGCGGTGGAAGGCGCAGCGGCCGGCGCCGGCTTTTCGCTCACGCTGGCGTGCGACTTCATCGTGGCAGCGCGCGACGCCATCTTTGCTGCCTCGTACAGCAACATTGCCCTGTCACCCGACGGCGGCATGAGCTGGCACCTGTCGCAATTCCTGCCGCGGCAGATCGTCAGCGAATGGATGATGCTGGGCGAGCGCATCGGCGCCGAGCGGCTGCACGCGCTGGGCGTGGTCAACCGCCTCGCCGAAAGCGGCCAGGCCTTGAATGATGCACTGGCGCTCGCTGCCCAGTTGAATGGCCGCGCGCCCAATGCGCTGGCCAGCGCCAAGGAACTGCTCAACGAAGGCCGCGGCGCCAGCCTGTCCGGGCAGCTTGATGCCGAGCGCGACCATTTCGTGCGCAATCTTCACCATGCCAACGCCGGCATCGGCATCGCTGCCTTCCTGGCGAAGGAGAAGCCGCGCTACGCCTGAAGAAAAGCCACGAGGTCACCCTCGTGACAAGCACGCAGATTTCAGTCGCGGACAGGACAGACCATGGACGACCCCATTCTTACCATCGAGGAACGTGAAGCGATCAACAGTGGTCGCTGGTTCAGTTCCCTTTCCCCCTCGCTACGGCACGACATTCTTCGATGCGCATTCGTCAAACGCTACAAGGACGGCGAGCTGATCGCCGCGCGTGGCGATCCGCCGGAATCGTGGATCGCCTGCGCCAGGGGCGCCGTGCGGGTGAGTTCGACGGCGGTGTCGGGCAAGCAGATCACCTTCACCTACGTGGAGCCGGGCATCTGGTTCGGCGACGTGGCGATGTTCGACGGAGACCGGCGCACGCACGATGCCTATGCGCACGGCGACACCACCATCCTGTGCGTGGCGCGTGCCGACTTCAACAAGATCCTTGCCACGCACATCGAGCTGTACGAAGCGCTCATGCGGCTGCAGGCGCGGCGCATCCGCCAACTCTTCGGCCTGGTGGAAGACCTCAACACGCTGCCCTTGCGTGCGCGCCTGGCCAAGCAGCTCATCCACCTGGTGCGCAGCTACGGCGTCCCGAACCTCGCGGACGGAAGCCAGATGCGCATCGGCCTGCATCTGGCGCAGGAAGAACTGGCGCAGTTGCTGGGCGCTTCGCGCCAACGGGTGAATCAGGAACTCAAGGCCATGGAGCGCGAGGAAGCCATTCGCATCGAACCGGGTGGACTGGTCGTGCTGGATCGCGCGGCGCTGATGCGCATTTCCGAAGCAGCAGAGCAATAAGAAGCCAGACATGACACAGCAGGACTTCAGCAATTTCATCGGGACGCGCGCCGTTTCCAGCCAGCACGCATTCGATACTGGCGCACTCGCGGCCTGGCTCGACAAAAACCTGCCCGGCTTCAAGGGGCCGCTCACGGTGGAGATGTTCAAGGGCGGCCAGTCCAACCCGACCTACAAGCTCGTCACGCCGACGAAGAGCTACGTGATGCGCGCCAAGCCCGGGCCGGTCGCCAAGCTGCTGCCTTCGGCGCACGCCATCGAGCGGGAGTACAAGGTGATGAGCGGCCTGGCCGGCACCGACGTGCCCGTGCCCGAGATGTACTGCCTGTGCGAAGACGAATCGGTGATCGGCCGCGCCTTCTACGTCATGGAGTTCATGCAGGGCCGCGTGCTGTGGGACCAGTCGCTGCCCGGCATGAGCAATGCCGAACGTGCGGCCCACTACGACGAGATGAACCGCGTCATTTCGGCGCTGCACACGGTGAAGTTCGCCGAACGCGGCCTGGCCGACTACGGCAAGCCCGGCAACTATTTCGAGCGCCAGATCGGCCGCTGGAGCAAACAGTACAAGGCCTCGGCCGACGGCGCCGGCGAACTGTCACAGCCCATCGACGAGATGGAGCGGCTGATCGACTGGCTGCCCGCCAACATGCCCGCCAGCGCACGCGACGAAAGCAAGGTGTCGATCGTGCACGGCGACTACCGCCTCGACAATGTGATGTTCCATGCCACCGAGCCGCGCATCATCGCGGTGCTGGACTGGGAGCTGTCGACGCTGGGCCACCCTCTGGCCGACTTCGCCTACCACTGCATGTCCTGGCACATGCCCCCCACCACGGGCCGCGGCATCGGCGGCGTGGACGTGGCGGCGCTGGGCATTCCGACCGAGAGCCAGTACATCCGCCGCTACTGCGAGCGCACCGGCATCAGCACGCCCGAGGCGCTGGCGCCCGACTGGAACTTCTACCAGGCCTACAACCTGTTCCGCATGGCCGCGATCCTGCAAGGCATTGCCAAGCGCGTCGAGGCCGGCACCGCCTCGAGCGAACAGGCCGTGGCCTCCGCCCGCGGCGCGCGACCCATGGCGCAGATGGCCTGGCAATTCGCCCAGCGCGCCTGACCCCTTCCCCACCTGGAGACATCTCATGGACTTCGACTATTCCGCCAAAACCAAGGACCTGCAGAAGCGCGTCACCGCCTTCATGGAGGACAACATCTACCCCGCGGAAGCCGAATACTCGGCCGAAATGGCCGCCAACACCGCCGCCGGCAAGCGCTGGAGCGCCCTGCAGACGGTGGAAAAGCTCAAGGTCAAGGCCAAGGCGCAAGGCCTGTGGAACCTGTTCCTGCCGGTGGACAGCGCGCATGCGTCGGGCTACGAAGGCGCAGGCCTGACCAACATGGAATACGCACCGCTGGCCGAGATCATGGGCCGCGTGCCATGGGCCAGCGAAGCCTTCAACTGCTCCGCGCCCGATACCGGCAACATGGAGACCATCGCCCGCTACGGCTCGGAAGAGATCAAGGCGCGCTGGCTCAAGCCGCTGCTCGAAGGCGAGATCCGCTCGGCCTTCGCCATGACCGAGCCCGAAGTGGCGTCGAGCGACGCCACCAACATCTGCACCCGCATCGAGCGCCAGGGCGACGAGTACGTCATCAACGGCCACAAGTGGTGGATCTCGGGGGCGGCCGATCCGCGCTGCAAGGTGTTCATCACCATGGGCAAGTCCGATCCGGACGCGCCCAAGCACTCGCAGCAGAGCATGATCATCGTGCCGGCCGACGCCAAGGGCATCCGCATCGTGCGGCCCCTGAACGTGATGGGCTACGACGATGCGCCGCACGGCCACGTCGAGATGTACTTCGAGAACGTGCGCGTGCCCGCCTCCAACATGCTGCTGGGCGAAGGCCGCGGCTTCGAGATCGCGCAAGGGCGCCTGGGCCCCGGCCGCATCCACCACTGCATGCGCCTGATCGGCCTGGCCGAGCGCGCGCTGGAGCTGATGTGCAAGCGCGCCTCCTCGCGCGTGGCCTTCGGCAAGACCGTGGCATCGCAGACGGTGACGCAGGAGCGCATTGCCGAAGCCCGCTGCAAGATCGACATGGCCCGCCTGCTCACGCTCAAGGCCGCCTGGCTGATGGACGTGGCCGGCAACAAGGTCGCCAAGAACGACATCGCCATGATCAAGGTGGTGGCGCCCAGCATGGCCTGCCAGGTGATCGACTGGGCCATGCAGGTGCACGGCGGCGGCGGCATGTGCGACGACTTCCCGCTGGCCAACGCCTACGCCCACGCCCGCACGCTGCGTTTTGCCGACGGCCCGGACGAGGTGCACCGCAACGCCATCGCCAAGTGGGAGCTGGGCAAGTACTCGGCCAACCACAAGGACGAGCCGATGCCCGTCACGCGCTTCTGATCGGCCGGACGCAAAGAAAAAAGGCCCGCAGCGCTCGACGCTGCGGGCCTTTTTCTATTCTCGATCTAGAGCTTCTTCTGCATGAAGGTGGCGGTGCCGAAGCTCGGGTCGAGCTGGTAGCCGGCAAAGCCTTCCCTCTCGTACGACTTCATCGCCTGGGTGTTTCCGGTGAGCACCTCGAGCGTGAGCTTGCAGGCGCCCCGCTCGCGCGCCAGTTCCTCCACCTTGGCCAGCATCATCGGCGCAATGCGCCGGCCCCGGTGGCTTTCGAGCACCACCACGTCGTGCACGTTGACCAGCGGCTTGCTGGCGAAGGTGGAAAATCCCTCGAAGCAGTTGACCAGCCCCACCGCCTGCTCGCCCTCGAAGGCCAGCACGCTGAATGCGTAGGGACGCCGGGCCAGCTCATCCAGCAGATGGCGCCGGACATACTCGCCCAGCGGCGCGCCACCGCCTGCAGGATCGCGGGCATAGGCATCGAGCAAGAACAGCAGCGCCTCGCGATGCGCCGGGTCGGCGTAGTCGGCCAGGCGGACGTCGATCTGCGCCACCTCAGGCCGCCCCGACCGTTGCAGCCAGGCGGCGCGCGCAGGCTTCGGCCTGCTGCGGATCGCGCGCTTCCACCATCACGCGAAGCAGCGGCTCGGTGCCGCTGGCGCGAATGAGCACGCGGCCGCTGTCGCCCAGTTCGTCTTCCACCTTGCGGGTTTCGTCCTGCAGGGCGCCGTTGCGCTGCCAGTCCTGGCCATTGGACATGCGCACATTGATGAGCGTCTGCGGAAAGAGCTGAACGTCGGCCAGCAACTGAGCCACGGTCTTGCCGCTGCGCTGGCAGGCCTGCAGCACCTGCAGCGCGCTGACGATGCCGTCGCCGGTGGTCTGCTTGTCCAGCGCCAGCAGGTGGCCCGAACCCTCGCCGCCCAGAAGCCATCCGCGCTTGTCCAGTTCCTCGAGCACGTAGCGGTCGCCCACCTTGGCGCGCACGAAGTCGATGCCGCGCTCGCGCAAGGCCACTTCCACGGCCTTGTTGGTCATCAGCGTGCCGACCACGCCCGCCACGCGTTCGCCGCGGCCGAGGCGTTCGGACACCATCAGGTACAGCAGTTCGTCGCCATTGAACAGGCGCCCATCCGCATCCACGAGCTGCAGGCGGTCCGCATCGCCGTCCAGCGCAATGCCGTAGTGCGCGCCCTGCGCCTTGACCGCCTCGATCAGGGCTTGGGGGTGCGTGGCGCCGACGCCCTTGTTGATGTTCAAGCCATCCGGCGCACAGCCGATGCTCGTGACATCGGCCCCGAGCTCGTGGAACACCTTGGGCGCCACCTGGTAGGCCGCGCCGTGCGCGCCATCCACCACCAGCTTCATGCCGCGCAGGGTCAGGTCGTTGGCAAAGGTGCTCTTGCAGAACTCGATGTAGCGGCCGGCCGCGTCGTCCAGCCGGCGCGCCTTGCCGAGGTTGGCCGAATCCGCCCACACGGGTGCGTCGTCGAGGATGTCTTCCACCGCCAGCTCCCAGGCGTCGTCGAGCTTGGTGCCCTGGGCGCTGAAGAACTTGATGCCGTTGTCCGGATAGGCGTTGTGGCTGGCACTGATGACCACGCCGAGGTCCGCACGCAGCGCCCGCGTGAGATAGGCCACGCCGGGCGTGGGCAGCGGGCCGAGCAGCACCACATCCACGCCGGCAGAGTTGAAGCCCGATTCGAGCGCGCTTTCCAGCATGTAGCCGGAGATCCGCGTGTCCTTGCCGATCAGCACCTTGGGGCGCGGCTCGCTGCGCTTGAGCACGCGGCCCACCGCGTGCGCCAGCCGGAGCACGAAATCCGGCGTGATGGGGGCGGTGCCCACCGTGCCGCGAATGCCGTCGGTACCGAAGTATTGGCGACTGCTCATCTGGAAGATCCTTCCTGTTGTTGTGTTTGCATGCCGTGGACGGCCCGCCAGACAGCGAGGGCCGCCACCGTTTCCTTGACGTCGTGCACGCGCACGATGCGCGCGCCGCGCTCGACGGCCAGCAGCGCTGCTGCCACGCTGGGCACCATGCGCTCGGCCGCGTTCTGGATGCCGCTGACCGCGCCAAGCGAACTCTTGCGCGACCACCCCGCCAGCAGCGGATAGCCCAGGGCCAGCAGTTCGGCCTGCTTTTCGAGCAGCTCGAAATTCTGCATCACTGTCTTGCCGAAACCGATGCCCGGATCGATGACGATGCGCGATGGGTGCACGCCCGCAGCCCTCAAAGCGGTGGCCCGTTCAGCCAGAAAGGCCTGCACCGCGCCCAGCACCTCGCCGCTCATGGGGGCAGCCTGCATGGTCTGCGGATCGCGGTGCATGTGCATCAGGCAGACGCCGCAGTCGGGGTAGGAGGCGACCGCTTCCAGCGCCCCCGGCTGCCGCAGCGCCCAGATGTCGTTGACGATGTCGGCACCGGCATCGAGCACCTCGCGCATCACCTGCGGCTTGTAGGTATCGACCGAGACTGGCACGCCCAGCTTCACCGCCTCGCGGACCACCGGCATCACCCGGGCCAATTCTTCGTTGAGGGGCACGGCAGGGCTGCCTGGCCGGGTCGATTCGCCGCCGATGTCCAGGATGTGGCAGCCCTCACGCAGCAATTGCTCGCAATGCGCCAGCGCCTGCGACGCGGTGCCGTGCGTGCCGCCGTCGGAAAACGAATCGGGCGTGACGTTGACGATGCCCATCACGCGCGGCTGCGCGAGGTCGATGAGGAAGCGCGAGGTCTGCCAGTTCATGCCCATGCCAATGATCTCGCCGCGCCATGCGGGCGGCCACGAAAAACGGGGCGCGAGGCCCCGTCTTGATTGTCGCTTTTGCCTTCAGGCCACCGTCGGCGACGGGTCGGGCTTGACGGCGGGCGATCCGCCGCTGCCGCCGCCATCCGCCGAAGGCGGCACGCGCGGCGTCCAGTCCTTGGGCGGACGGGGCTCGCGGCCGGCCATGATGTCGTCCAGCTGCTCGGTGTCGATGGTTTCCCATTCCAGCAGGGCCTTGGCCATCGCGTGCATCTTGTCCGAGTTTTCCTCGATCAGGCGGCGCGCCAGGGCGTACTGCTCGTCGATGATGCGGCGTACCTCGGCGTCGACCTTCTGCATGGTCGATTCGCTCATGTTGGTGGTCTTGGTGACCGAACGGCCCAGGAACACTTCGCCTTCGTTCTCGGCGTACACCATGGGGCCCAGCGCCTCGCTCATGCCGTACTTCATCACCATGTCGCGCGCCAGGTTGGTGGCGCGCTCGAAGTCGTTGGAAGCACCCGTGGTCATCTGGTGCATAAACACTTCTTCGGCAATGCGGCCGCCGAACAGCATGCTGATCTGGTTGAGCATGTATTCGCGGTCGTAGCTGTAGCGGTCGTTCTCGGGCAGGCTCATGGTCACGCCCAGCGCACGGCCGCGCGGGATGATGGTGACCTTGTGGACCGGGTCGCACTTGGGCAGCAGCTTGCCGATGAGGGCGTGGCCGGACTCGTGGTAGGCCGTGTTGCGGCGCTCTTCCTCGGGCATGACCATGCTCTTGCGCTCGGGGCCCATGAAGATCTTGTCCTTGGCCTTCTCGAAGTCCTGCATCTCGACCACGCGGGCATTGCGGCGCGCTGCCATCAGCGCGGCTTCGTTGCAGAGGTTGGCCAAGTCGGCGCCGGACATGCCGGGCGTGCCGCGGGCGATGATCGCCGGGTTCACGTCCTGGCCCAGCGGCACCTTGCGCATGTGCACGTTCAGGATCTGCTCGCGGCCCCGGATGTCGGGCAGCGTCACGTAGACCTGGCGGTCGAAGCGGCCCGGGCGCAGCAAGGCGGCGTCCAGGATGTCCGGGCGGTTGGTGGCGGCCACCACGATCACACCCAGGTTGGTCTCGAAGCCGTCCATCTCGACCAGCATCTGGTTGAGGGTCTGCTCGCGCTCGTCGTTGCCGCCACCCAGGCCGGCGCCACGCTGGCGGCCCACGGCGTCGATTTCGTCGATGAAGATGATGCAGGGCGCGTTCTTCTTGGCGTTCTCGAACATGTCGCGCACGCGCGCCGCGCCCACGCCGACGAACATTTCGACGAAGTCGGAGCCGGAAATGGAGAAGAACGGCACCTTGGCTTCGCCCGCGATGGACTTGGCCAGCAGCGTCTTGCCGGTACCCGGGGGGCCGACCAGCAGCAGGCCGCGCGGAATGCGGCCGCCCAGCTTCTGGAATTTGGCCGGGTCCTTCAGGAAGTCGACAACCTCCTTGACTTCTTCCTTGGCCTCGTCGCAGCCGGCGACGTCGGCGAAGGTGACCTGGTTGTTGTTCTCGTCGAGCATGCGCGCCTTGCTCTTGCCGAAGCTGAAGGCGCCGCCCTTGCCGCCGCCCTGCATCTGGCGCATGAAGTAGACCCACACGCCGATCAGCAGCAGCATCGGGCCCCAGCTGACCAGCAGGGTCATGAGCAGGGAGCCTTCTTCGCGCGGCTTGACGTCGAACTTGACGTTGTTGTTGATCAGGTCGCCCACCAGGCCCCGGTCGAGGTAGGTGGCGGTGGTGCGGATCTTCCGGTCGTCCGTGGTGACTGCGACGATCTCGCTGCCGCCCTGGCCTTCCTGGATGGTGGCGCTCTTGATGCGGTTGGAGCGCACCTCTTCAAGGAAATCGGAGTACCCGACATAGCCGGCCCCGGCGGCGCCGCGGGTGTCGAACTGCTTGAACACAGTGAACAACACCATGGCGATGACGAGCCAGACGGCAACTTTGGAAAACCACTGATTGTTCAAACGAAGCTCCAGTCGGGAAAAGCGCGGGCACGCCCAAAATGAGGATGCCGGCATGCCGATAGTCGGCAATTGGCGCTCATTTTAGGCTTTTCAAGCTGCGAAACCTTTGGAAAAGCCCATAGCAGCCATAGGTTGCTCCAGGATTTCAGCACGCCCGGCCCGTATCAATTGGTATCGGCCTTCTTCAGGCCCACCCCCACCAGGAAGGTTTCGGACGACTTGTCCCGCGAAGCCTTGGGCTTGAATGGTTTCACGACGCGGAAATGCACCTTGAAAAGGGCAACCAATTCGTTGTAGCCGCTGCCGTGAAAAACCTTGGCCACCAGCGCGCCCTCGGGCTTGAGGTGGTGCTGGGCGAAATCCACCGCCAGTTCGATCAGGTGCGCCACCCGGGCGGTATCGGCCGACTCGATGCCCGACAGGTTGGGCGCCATGTCCGAGACCACGACGTCGGCCTTGCGCCCGGCCATGGCTTCCTCGAGCTGGCCAAGCACCGCTTCTTCGCGGAAATCGCCGTGGATGAAGTGCACACCTTCGATCGGCTCCATGGGCAGGATGTCCAGCGCGATGATGGTGCCGTGCAGTTCACCCACGGCTGCGCCGGCCGGCGACAGGCGGCGCCGCACGTACTGGCTCCAGGCCCCAGGCGTCGACCCCAGGTCGACCACCACGTGCCCGGGCTTGATCAGGCCCAGCGTCTCGTCGATTTCCTTGAGCTTGTAGGCGGCGCGCGCGCGGTAGCCCTCCCGCGTGGCCAGTTTCACCCACGGGTCGTTGACGTGGTCGTTGAGCCACGCTTTATTGATCTTCTTGCTTTTGGTTTTGACCTTCATCTGCGCCCCGATAATACGGGGATGCCCGCCATTCAACTTACCCCCGCCCAGCGCAAGGTGCACCGTGCCGAAGCGCACCATCTGGATCCGATCGTGATGGTCGGCGGCGACGGGCTCACGCCAGCCGTCAAAAAAGAAGCCGACGCCGCCCTCAAGGCCCACGGCCTGATCAAGATCCGCGTCTTCTCGGACGACCGCCTCGCACGCGACGCCATGCTGCAGACCCTGGCCGACGAGCTCGACGCCGCGCCCATCCAGCACATCGGCAAGCTGCTGGTGCTGTGGCGCCCCAAGCCCGAGAAGGAACGCACGGTCGACGAAGACCGCATGCCCGGCCCGCGCGACGTGAAGATCCTCAAGTACAGCAAGCGCGGCGGCCAGCGCCCCGAAGTCAAGATGCTGCGCGTGCTGGGCAACCAGCGCCTGACGGCCGGCGGCACCATCAAGCGCGCCAAGCCGAAGAAGATCTCGACCAAGAAGCGCCGCCAGGCCGACTGACGACGCATGATGCGCCACATCATCTGCATGAAATGGGGCACGAAGTACGAGCCCTATTACGTCAACAACCTCTATGCGATGGCTCGCCGGCACCTGACCGGCGAGTTTCGCTTCATCTGCCTCACCGACGATGCCAAGGGCATCCGCAGCGAGGTCGAGTGTTTTCCCATTCCGCCGGTGGAGATCGCCCCTGAGGCGGCCGGCGTGCGCGACCGCGCCTGGAAGAAGCTCACCACCTTCAGCCCTGTGCTGAAGGATGAATACGGGCTGGAGGGCACCGCCCTCTTCCTGGACCTGGACGTGGTGGTCGTGGGCAGCCTCGACGACTTCTTCACCCAGCCCGGCGAGTTCCTGATCATCAAGGACTACCGCCGGCCCTGGCGCGTGACGGGCAACTCGTCGGTCTACCGCTTCGAGATCGGCGCCCTGCCCGACGTGCTGCAGTACTTCCGCGACCACGAAGTGGAACTGCGCGAGCGCTTTCGCAACGAGCAGACCTACCTCTCGGACTACCTGCACAACAAGGGCAAGCTCAAGTACTGGCCGAGCGAGTGGTGCCCGAGCTTCAAGTACCACGGCATTCCCTTGTGGCCCAGCAACTACTGGCGCCGCCCCTTCGTGCCCGAGGGTGCGCGCATCGTGATCTTCCACGGGGAATGCAATCCGCCGGATGCGCTGGCGGGGCGCCGCAACCGGCGCTTTCGCTTCATCCGCCCGGCCACTTGGGTGGCCGAGCACTGGCACGAATAAGGCGGAAGAAGGCGCTCAGGCCGGCGGCGGCCTGAGCACGCGCCACAGCACCGTGGCGGCGCAGGCCCACTGGACCAGGTAGGCACCGCTGCCGAGCGCGTGCCAGAACTTGAGGTTCTCGCGGGCGATGATGCGCGGCGCAATGCCGAACTCCCCCA
Organism: Variovorax soli NBRC 106424; assembly: GCF_001591385.1. Classification (GTDB taxonomy): domain Bacteria; phylum Pseudomonadota; class Gammaproteobacteria; order Burkholderiales; family Burkholderiaceae_C; genus Variovorax; species Variovorax soli. The sequence goes on along the minus strand of NZ_BCUU01000047.1, from coordinate 27,389 downwards.
CCAGGGCCAGCAGCAAGCCGAGAATCACGAAGAGGATGGCGCGGTCCACCGCCTTGGCCGCATCCCCCATCCGCTCCGAACGCGAAACGCCCAGAAGCAACAGCGCGCAGGCGATCGACACCCAGGCCTGGGCCGTGAAAAGCCGCGCCGCCATGCGCCCCGCCTCGGCCGGCGTCGGCAGGTTCTGGAACAGCATCGGCACCACGATGAAGCCGATGACCGACAGGCTCACCCACCAGAAGGCGGCGGCCAGGGCGGGGAGGCGTGCGCTCAAGGCTTGCCGCGTCTTCAGACGTAGGAAACGCCGACGATCTCGTAGCGCTTGACCCCGCCGGGTGCCTGCACCTCGGCAGTGTCGCCTTCTTCCTTGCCGATGAGGGCGCGGGCGATCGGGCTGCCGACGTTGATGCGGCCTTCCTTCAGGTCGGCCTCGTCTTCGCCGACGATCTGGTAGCGCACCGCCTCGCCGGAATCTTCCTCTTCCAGCTCGACCGTGGCACCGAACACGACCTTGCCGCCGCCGTCGAGCGCGCTGGGGTCGATGACCTGCGCAATGGACAGCTTGCCTTCGATTTCCTGGATGCGGCCCTCGATGAAGCCCTGGCGGTCCTTGGCCGCGTCGTAGTCGGCGTTTTCGCTCAAGTCACCCTGCGCGCGCGCTTCGGCAATGGCGTTGATGACCCAGGGGCGATCGACGGTCTTCAAGCGGTGCAGCTCTTCCTTGAGCTTTTCTGCACCGCGCTTGGTGATGGGAATGGTTGCCATGATTTCTTGTAGCGTCAAAAAGCGAAACCGCCGAACGTCGCCGTTCGGCGGTAACTTGGTTGCGAACTTGTCTCGGGGAAATTCTAGACCAGCGTGCGGCCGGTGAGACGGCTGAGGATGGCCAGCGGGCTTGCACCCGGATTGTATTGGCTGTCAGCCGGCAGGTGCAGGGTCTGTTCCATCATGAATTGCCCTGACATGACGGCGTGCGAGGTCTGGTCGGAGAAGCATACCCACACGGAACCTGCGGGAAATGGCACCGTTTCCTGGACCGAGTCGCGCTGGTAGTCCAGGTCGGACTTCATGCCGTCGTGCAGTTGCAGCATGAGGTGGTCGTACTCGCTGCGAAAGGACTTGGTCACGTGCAGCGCCTGCAGCACCTTGGCCTGCCATGCCGAATAGGGCTTGGCCCGCGGCAGGAAGCGCCTGGCCACGTCCTCGAAAGGCTCGCCGACGCGCCACACGCGCGGTGCGCCGTCGGGATTGACGTTGGTGAAGACGCGCAGGATGCGCTCACCGTAGTTGGGCCGCGACGGAAACGAATCGACGTGCAGCCGGCGGTCGTCCGCGCGCCAGGACTGGACGCGCGTTTCCACTTGCGCCGGCCGAAAGCTCGTGGGCGCCATGCGCAGATGCGGACCGTAGGCCGGCAACAGGCCGTCGATGAGCGCCCTGGCCTGCTGGCGAAAGCGCCCGATCATGGCCGCCACGTCGTGCTGGATCTTTTCGTCGCCCACCACGCCCTTGAGCTTGCCGTTGCCGTCCAGGCTGATGTTGCGCACCTTGGGCGCGAGCAGCCTGGGGTCGAGAAAGGCGCGCTCTTCAGGCTTGAACTCGAAGCCGAGCTTGGGAAAGAAGAGCACCTTGCCCGCCTCGAGCGCCTCGATCCAGGACTCGTTGGGCGTGGGAACGCGCCATTCGTTCAGATCGAGTTCGACGATTTGCGATGCCATGGTGACCTGCTCTCCTGTCGCCTGCCTCAGGCGGCTGCCAACTGGTCGTGCATCTCCTGCACGGAGATCACGCTCAGCTCGTTCATGTGCTTCATGCCTTCCACCGCGGCTTCGGCGCCGAAGATGGTGGTGATGGTGGTCACGCGGGCCAGCAGCGCCGACGTGCGGATCTGGCGCGAGTCAGCAATGGCGTTGCGGCGCTCTTCCACCGTGTTGATGACCAAGGCAATCTCGTTGTTCTTGATCATGTCCACGATGTGCGGGCGGCCTTCGGTGACCTTGTTGACCACTTCGCACTTGACGCCGCCGGCCTGGATGGCCGCCTGCGTCCCCTTGGTGGCGATCAGCTCGAAGCCCAGCGCCGCCAGGCCGCGCGCCACTTCGACGGCACGCGCCTTGTCGTTGTTCTTCACCGAGATGAAGACCTTGCCCGACTTGGGCAGGTGCGTGCCGGCGCCCAGCTGCGACTTCACGAAGGCTTCGCCGAAGGTCTTGCCCACGCCCATCACTTCACCGGTGGACTTCATCTCGGGGCCGAGGATGGTGTCCACGCCCGGGAACTTGACGAAGGGGAACACGGCCTCCTTCACGCTGAAGTAAGGCGGCGTGACTTCCTTGGTGATGCCCTGCTTGGCCAGCGAGGTGCCCGCCATGCAGCGCGCCGCCACCTTGGCCAGCTGGATGCCGGTGGCCTTGCTCACATAGGGCACGGTGCGCGAAGCACGCGGGTTCACTTCGAGCACGTAGATCACGTCCTTGCCATCCACTTCCTGGATGGCGAACTGCACGTTCATCAGGCCCACCACGTTCAGGGCCTTGGCCATGGCAGCGCTCTGGCGCTTGAGCTCGGCCACCGTCTCGGCGCGCAGGCTATAGGGCGGCAGCGAGCAGGCCGAGTCGCCCGAGTGCACACCCGCCTGTTCGATGTGCTCCATCACGCCGCCGATGAGCGTGGCGCCTTCGGCGTCACGCAGGCAGTCGACGTCGCACTCGATGGCGTCGTTCAGGAAGCGGTCCAGCAGCACCGGCGAATCGTTGCTCACCTTGACGGCCTCGCGCATGTAGCGCTCCAGGTCGCGCTGCTCGTGCACGATTTCCATGGCGCGGCCGCCCAGCACGTAGCTGGGACGCACCACCAGCGGGTAGCCCAGCGACGCGGCCTTTTCCAGGGCCTCGGCTTCGGTGCGGGCGGTGGCGTTGGGCGGCTGGCGCAGGCCCAGCTCGTGCAGCAGCTTCTGGAAGCGCTCGCGGTCTTCTGCGGCGTCGATCATGTCGGGCGTGGTGCCGATGATCGGAACGCCGTTGGCTTCCAGGTCGAGCGCGAGCTTCAGCGGCGTCTGGCCGCCGTACTGAACGATCACGCCGGTGGGCTTTTCCTTGTCGACGATCTCCAGCACGTCCTCGAGCGTGAGCGGCTCGAAGTACAGGCGGTCGGAGGTGTCGTAGTCGGTGGACACGGTCTCCGGGTTGCAGTTGACCATGATGGTCTCGTAGCCGTCCTCGCGCATGGCGAGCGCAGCATGCACGCAGCAATAGTCGAACTCGATGCCCTGGCCGATGCGGTTGGGGCCGCCGCCGAGCACCATGATCTTCTTCTTGTTGGTCGGCGCGGCCTCGCACTCTTCCTCGTAGGTCGAGTACATGTAGGCGGTGTTCGTGGCGAACTCGGCCGCGCAGGTGTCCACGCGCTTGTAGACCGGGCGTACACCCAGGGCGCGGCGCTTTTCGCGCACGGCCGTGTCGGTGGTGCGCAGCTGCTTGGCCAGGCGGCGGTCGGAGAAGCCCTTCTGCTTCAGGATGCGCAGCGTGGCAGCGTCGATCTCTTGAAGCGTCTTGGTTTCCAGCTCGAGCTCGATCTTCACGATCTCCTCGATCTGCACCAGGAACCAGCGGTCGATCTTGGTGAGGGCGAACACTTCGTCCACCGTCATGCCTTGTGCGAACGCGTCACCCACGTACCAGATGCGCTCGGGCCCGGGCTCGCCCAGTTCCTTCTCGAGCACTTCGCGGTCCTGCGTCTTCTCGTTCATGCCGTCGACGCCAACCTCGAGGCCACGCAGCGCCTTCTGGAACGATTCCTGGAAAGTGCGGCCCATGGCCATCACTTCGCCGACGGACTTCATCTGCGTGGTCAGGCGCGAATCGGCCTGCGGGAACTTCTCGAAGGCGAAGCGTGGGATCTTGGTGACCACGTAGTCGATCGAGGGCTCGAACGACGCCGGCGTGGCGCCGCCGGTGATCTCGTTGCGCAGCTCATCGAGCGTGTAGCCGATGGCCAGCTTGGCGGCGACCTTGGCAATCGGGAAGCCGGTGGCCTTGGAGGCCAGCGCCGACGAACGCGACACACGCGGGTTCATCTCGATGACGATCATGCGGCCGTCCTTCGGATTGACCGAGAACTGCACGTTGGAGCCGCCCGTGTCCACGCCGATCTCGCGCAGCACCGCCAGCGAGGCGTTGCGCATGATCTGGTATTCCTTGTCCGTCAGCGTCTGCGCCGGGGCCACGGTGATCGAGTCGCCGGTGTGCACGCCCATCGGGTCGAGGTTCTCGATGGAGCACACGATGATGCAGTTGTCCGCCTTGTCGCGGACCACTTCCATCTCGTACTCCTTCCAGCCGAGCAGCGACTCTTCGATCAGCAACTCGTTGGTGGGCGAGGCTTCCAGGCCGCGCTTGCAGATGATCTCGAACTCTTCCGGGTTGTAGGCGATGCCGCCACCGGTGCCGCCCAGCGTGAAGCTGGGGCGGATGACGGTGGGGAAGCCCACGTTCTTCTGCACCGCCCAGGCCTCGTCCATGGAGTGCGCAATGCCCGAACGCGCCGAGCCCAGGCCGATCTTGGTCATCGCGTCCTTGAACTTCAGGCGGTCTTCGGCCTTGTCGATGGCCTCGGGCGAGGCGCCGATCAGCTCGACCTTGTACTTGTCGAGCACGCCGTTGCGCCACAGGTCGAGGGCGCAGTTCAGCGCCGTCTGGCCGCCCATGGTCGGCAGGATCGCGTCGGGGCGCTCCTTGGCGATGATCTTCTCGACCGTCTGCCAGGTGATGGGCTCGATGTAGGTGACGTCGGCCGTGGCCGGGTCGGTCATGATCGTGGCGGGGTTGCTGTTGATCAGGATGACCTTGTAGCCCTCTTCGCGCAGCGCCTTGCAGGCCTGCACGCCCGAGTAGTCGAACTCGCAGGCCTGGCCGATGATGATCGGGCCGGCGCCGATGATGAGGATGCTCTTGATGTCTGAACGCTTAGGCATTCTTGTTCTCCGTCGTCTTGTGCTTTTCCATCAATGCCGCGAAGCGATCGAACAAGTAAGCAATGTCGTGCGGGCCGGGCGAGGCTTCCGGATGGCCCTGGAAGCAGAAGGCCGGCTTGCTGGTGTGGGCCAGGCCCTGCAGCGTGTTGTCGAACAGGCTGATGTGCGTGGGGCGCAGCGTGGCGGGCAGCGACTTCTCGTCCACCGCGAAGCCGTGGTTCTGGCTGGTGATGCTCACGCGGCCGTTGTCCAGGTCCTTCACCGGATGGTTCGCGCCGTGGTGGCCGAACTTCATCTTGTAGGTCTTGGCGCCCAGGGCCAGCGCCATGATCTGGTGGCCCAGGCAGATGCCGAAGGTGGGGATGCCGGTCTCGATGAGTTCCTTGACGGCCGAAATGGCGTAGTCGCAAGGCTCCGGGTCGCCGGGGCCGTTGGCCAGGAAGATGCCGTCCGGCTTGAGCTTGAGCACGTCGGCCGCGGGCGTCTGCGCCGGCACCACCGTGATGCGCGCGCCGCGCTGGGCGATCATGCGCAGGATGTTCTTCTTCACGCCGAAGTCGAAGGCCACGACGTGGAACTTGGGCGTGATCTGCACGCCGTAGCCGGCGCCGAGCTTCCACTCGGTCTGCGTCCACTCGTAGGTTTCCTTGACCGACACCACCTTGGCGAGGTCGAGGCCCGACATGCTCGGCGCGCCCTTGGCCGCCGCGATGGCCTTGTCGATGAGCGCCTGCGTGACCGCTTCGCCGTCCTTCAGGCCCAGGATGCAGCCGTTCTGCGCGCCGTTGGTGCGCAGGTGGCGGGTCAGCTTTCGGGTGTCGATGTTGGCGATGGCCACCGTGTTCCCTGCACGCAGGTACTCGGTCAGCGTGGCCGTCTTGCGGAAGTTGGACGCCACCAGCGGCAGGTCGCGGATGATGAGGCCAGCGGCATGGATCTTGTCGGCCTCGATGTCTTCCTCGTTGACGCCGTAGTTGCCGATGTGCGGATACGTCAGGGTGACGATCTGCTGGCAGTAGCTGGGGTCGGTGAGGATTTCCTGGTAGCCGGTGATGGCGGTGTTGAACACCACTTCACCAACCGTGGTGCCGGCGGCACCGATCGACTGACCGAGAAAGACCGTGCCGTCTGCAAGCGCCAGGATGGCGGGCGGGAAAGTTCCCTGAAGAGACAAAAGCACTGGGTTCTCCGGATGGATGACGCCCACAGCGAACCCAAGATGCCAACATGTCGTGCGACAAGGCGGCGGGGTTGCAACTTTCGTCGAAGGTAGAGCTTGCGTGCGCGGCGGGCTAGGTATGAGCGGGAAAGCCTCTCATTATAGCCAGTGCTTTCGGTGTTTCTACTGAGAAGCCAGTCCGATGGCCGCACTGGCGTGCAGGCATATGGCCGCCGCGGCGGCGACATTGAGCGATTCTTCCCCGCCAGGCTGGGCGATGCGGATCAATTTGGATGCGCGCCGCTGCAATTCGGGCGAAACGCCCTGCCCTTCGTGCCCCATCAGCCAGGCGCAGGGGTTGGGCAGGCTCCGGTTGGCCTGCGCCTCGTGCAGCCACTGGCCGTCGTGCGAGCTGGTGGCCAGCATGGGCAACCGCAACGCATCGAGGGCGTCCAGTGTCACGCCCTCGATCAGCCGCAGGCCGAAATGGGCCCCCATGCCGGCGCGAAGCACCTTGGGCGCCCACAAGGCCGCGGTGCCCTTGAGCGCAACCACCTGCTGGAAGCCGAAGGCCGCCGCGCTGCGCAGGATCGAGCCGACATTGCCGGCGTCCTGCAGGCGGTCCAGCACCACGGTGGCCGCATCGGCCCGAAGTTCGGCCGGTGCCGGCGTGCCGATCACGAAGCCCATGGGCGCCGGCGACTCGAGCCCGCTGACGCCGTGCAGCAGCGCATCGGGCAGCACGACGGTCTTGGGGGCGCAGCCCTCCCACTCGTGGCGCCGCGCCTGCCAGAACGACTCCGTGAACACGGCGATGGCGGGCCGCACGCCGCGTTCGCGCGCCGCCCGGCAAAGATGGTCGCCCTCCAGCCAGACCCGGCCGAGCTTGCGGTATGCGCCGGGATCCTGCGCCAACTTGCGCAAGTCCTTGAGCAGCGGGTTGTCGCGCGAGGTGATCGACGTGATGTCGGGACTGGTCATGGTGCAGCCGGCGAGCCCGCCTTGGCGGCCAGCACGTCGATGGCGATGCCGGGATTCGTCATCACCGCCGCCACAGGGCTGAAGGAGCGACGGTGATGCACGCACGCGCCGTGGACGCGAAGCGCCTCCAGGTGCTCCGGCGTACCGTAGCCCTTGTGGGAGGCAAAACCGTAGCTCGGAAACTGGCTGTGCAGCTCCTCGCAGAGCCGGTCCCGATGAACCTTGGCCAGGATGGAAGCGGCGGAGATCGCCTTGATGCGCGCATCGCCCCCCACCACCGCCTCGGCCAGCACATCGAGCGTCGGCAGGCGGTTGCCGTCGACCAGCACCTTGGCCGGCTTCAGGCGCAGGCCCTCGACGGCGCGGCGCATGGCCAGCATGGTGGCCTGCAGGATGTTGTGCGTGTCGATCTCTTCCACGCTGGCAAGGGCGACCGAGCAGCACAGCGACTTGGCCATGATCTGGTCGTACAGGCGCTCGCGCTGCTTGGGCGTGAGGGCCTTCGAATCGGCCAGGCCGCGAATCGGACGCATGTCGTCCAGGATCACGGCGGCGGCCACCACGGGGCCCGCCAGCGGACCACGGCCCGCCTCGTCCACGCCAGCCACGAGGCCCGGGACGTCCCAGGCCAGCGGGGCCTGCTTAGCCTTCAAGAACTTGCTCGATCGCATCGGCACACAGTGTGGGCGTATCGCGCAGCAATTCGGCATGCAGCGCGGTGAATCTTTGTTGCAATGCCTGCACCTTGTCAGGCGAGCGCAGCCAAGCGAGCGTGGCCTGCGCCAGGGCCTGCGGCGTGGCTTCGTGCTGGATCAGCTCGGGCACCACAAATTCGCGGCACAGGATATTGGGCAGGCCGACCCAGGGCTGTAACTGCTTGCGGATCATCAGCCGCCAGGTCAGCGAATTCATGTTGTAGGCAATGACCATCGGCCGCTTGAACAGCGCCGCCTCCAGCGTGGCCGTGCCGCTGGCGATGAGCGTGGCGTCGCAGGCGGCCAGCACCGCATGTGATTGGCCGTTGAGCAACATCACGTGCTCGGCCATGCCGCTCGCCCGAAGCATTTGCTCGGCCTCGGCGCGAAGGGCGGGCAAGGTCGGCAGCACGAAGCGGATGCTCGGGTCTTCCTTGCGAATCAGCGCTGCAGCCTCCAGAAAGCGCGAAGCGATGTAGCGCAGCTCGGACTGCCGGCTGCCCGGGAGCAGCGCCACCACCGGCGCATCGGCCGGCAGGCCGAGCGCGGCGCGTGCGGCGGCGCGGTCGGGCTCCTTCGGAATCACCTGGGCCAGCGGATGGCCCACGTAGCTGCCGGCCACGCCCTTTTCCGCCAGCAGCGCCGGCTCGAAGGGGAAGATGCACAGCACGCGGTCGGCCGCCGCGCGGATCTTCTCGATGCGTTCGGGGCGCCAGGCCCAGATCGACGGGCAGACGAAGTGCACCGTCTTCACGCCCTGGGCACGCAAGCCCGCCTCCAGGTCGAGATTGAAGTCCGGGGCATCGACGCCGATGAAGATATCGGGCCGCTCGCTCAGCAGGCGCGCCTTGAGTTTTCGGCGGATGCCCGCGATTTCGGGATAGTGGCGCAGCACCTCGATGTAGCCGCGCACCGCCAGCTTTTCCTGCGGCCACCAGCTCTGGAAGCCCCGCTCCAGCATTCGCGGCCCGCCGATGCCCGCCGCCTGCATGCCCGGCCAGCGCGCCTTCAAGCCGTCGAGCATGAGTCCGGCCAGCAGGTCGCCGGATGCCTCACCCGCGACCAGCGCGAACTGTCGCTGCTGCCCCGTGCTCACGGCCGCCTCAGCGCGCGATGCCGCGCGTGGCGTCGGCCAGGAAGCCGCTCATCAGGGCCACGTCGGGCGCGGCCTCCGGGCTCTGGGCGGCCAGTGCGTCGATGGCCTCGCGCGCCTCCTGCAGGGTCTTGCCCTCGCGGTACAGAATGCGGTGCATCTGCTTCACTGCGGCAAGGCGCGCTGCTGAAAATCCCCGGCGCTTGAGGCCCACGGTGTTGAAGCCGCGCACCGCCAGCGGATTGCCATCCACCAGCATGAAGGGCGGCACGTCCTGCGTCACGGCACTGGCAAAGCCGAGCATGGCGTGCGCACCGACTTTGACGAACTGGTGGATGCCGGTGAGTCCGCCCACGGTGACCCAGTCGCCGATCAGCACATGCCCGGCCAGCGTGGTGTTGTTGGCCATGGTCGTGTTGTTGGCGATATGGCAATCGTGCGCAATGTGGCAGTAGGCCATGATCCAGTTGTCGTCGCCGATGGTGGTGCGTCCACCGGCGCCGGGCACGCCGCGATTGAAGGTGCAGAACTCACGCACCGTGTTGCGGTCGCCGATGATGAGTTCGGTGTCCTCGCCCTTGTATTTCTTGTCCTGCGGATCGGCCCCGATCGAACTGAACTGGAAAAAGCGATTGTCCCGGCCAATGGTGGTGCGGCCCTCGACCACGCAGTGCGCGCCAATCGAAGTGCCCGCACCGATGCGCACCTCGGGCCCGACCACGGCATAGGGCCCCACAGAGACCGTCGAGTCCAGCTGCGCCTTGGGATCGACGATGGCCGTCTGGTGAATCTGCGTCATGCGCTCGCGGCCAGGCTCAGCTGATCTGGCGCATGGCGCACATGAGCTGCGCTTCGCACGCCAGCTCCTCGCCCACCAGGGCGCGGCCCCGGAACTTGGAAATGCCGGCCTTCATGCGCTCGATCTCGACTTCCAGGATGAGCTGGTCGCCCGGCTCCACCGGCCGCTTAAAGCGCGCGCCGTCGATGGCGGCGAAGTAATAGATCATGTTGTCGTCTGGGACGATGTCCAGCGAGCGAAACGACAGCAATGCGGCGGCCTGTGCCATCGCCTCGAGCATGAGCACGCCGGGCATCACGGGACGGTGCGGGAAATGGCCGTTGAAGAACGGCTCATTCATCGTCACGTTCTTCAAGGCCGTGATGCGCTTGCCCTTTTCCATGCCGACGACGCGGTCGACGAGCAGGAAGGGATAGCGATGCGGCAGCAGCTTGAGGATCTGATGAATGTCGAGCGTGTTGTCAGTCATGATTTATTGTCTTGCGCGAGGCCCTTCTCCAGCGCCTTGACGCGCTCGCGCAGTGAATGGAGGTGCCGCAGGGTCGCGGCATTCTTCTCCCAGGCCGCATTTTCGTCGATGGGAAACACGCCGGTGTATTGGCCGGGCTTGTGGATGGAGCGCGTGACCAGCGAAGCCGCCGACACATGAACACCTTCGGCCAGCGTCAGGTGGCCCAGCACCATGCCCGCACCCGCAATGGTGCAGTTCGGGCCGATCACCGCGCTGCCCGCGACCGCCGAGCAGCCGGCCATGGCCGTGTTGCGGCCGATGCGCACGTTGTGGCCGATCTGGATCAGGTTATCGAGCTTGACCCCGTCTTCGATCACCGTGTCTTCAAGTGCACCACGGTCGATGCAGGTGTTGGCACCGATTTCCACGTCGTCGCCGATGCGCACCGCGCCCAGCTGCTCGATCTTGACCCATGTCCCCTCGTGCGGCGCCAGGCCGAATCCGTCGGCTCCGATCACGGCACCCGGATGAACCAGGCAGCGCGCACCGATGACGCAGCCTTCGCTGACGGTGACGCGAGACTTGAGCACCGTGCCGGCGCCGATGCGGGCGCCCCGCTCCACCACGCACAGCGGGCCGATCTCGGCCGTGGCGTCGATCACCGCTTCGGGGTGGACCACCGCGCTGGGGTGGATGCGCTCGCCCTTGGGCGGTGCGTGGTGCGCCTTCCAGAGCTGCGTCAGTCGTGCAAAGTAGAGATAAGGGTCCGGCGTGAGAATGAAGTCGCCCCGCGCCGCAGCCGCCTCTTGCACCGCCGGCGAAACGATCACGCAACCGGCACGCGAGGCCGCCAGGTCCTTCACGAACTTGGGGTTGGAGAGAAAGGTGAGCTCGTTCTGGCCGGCCGTCTGCAGGGGCGCGAGCCGCTCGATGGTGCGGCCGCCGTCGCCGTGCAGCTCGCCTCCCAGAGCATCAACGATGGCCGCGAGTTGCAGTGCCACGCCGGTCCGCCAGCTTGCGCCGGGCCTACTTGCCGTTGGTGCCGCCGGGCGCCGGGGAGCCGGTCGGGCCAGAGGCGTTGAGGGCCTTGATCACCTTGTCGGTGATGTCGTGCTTGGGATTGATGTAGATCGCCTCCTGCAGGATGGCGTCGTACTTCTCCGCCTCGGCCACCTGCTTGACGACGCGATTGGCGCGCTCGTACACGGCCTGCAGCTCTTCGTTCTTGCGGGCGTTGAGGTCTTCCTGGAACTCGCGGCGCTTGCGCTGGAATTCGCGGTCCTGCTCGATCAGCTGGCGCTGGCGCTGCGCGCGCTGCGTGTCCGACAGCGTGGGGGCCTCACGCTCGAAGCGCTCGGACGCCGCCTTGAGCTCGGCTCCCTGCGCCTGCAGATCCTTGTCGCGCTTGGTGAACTCCGCCTCCAGCTTGGCCTGCGCGGCCTTGGCCGGCTGCGCCTCGCGCAGCACGCGATCGGGGTTCACGAAGCCGACGCGAAAGGTTTCCTGTGCCTGCGCCGGCATTGCGCAGAGCGCAAAGGCCGGCACCAGCAGTGCCGCGGCGGCACGAAGCAAATGGTTCATTAAAACGAGGTTCCGATCTGGAATTGGATCCGCTGAATTCTATCCTTGGGGATGTAGCCGGGCTGCCCCTGCGTGCCGACCTCTTCGTCCTGGTATTGGATCGGGAAGGCGTAGGCCAGGCGCAGCGGACCGAGCGGGGAAACCCAACTGATGCCGATGCCGACCGAGGAGCGAAGCTTGCGCTGCGCATCCCATTGGGCGTCGGTCATGTCCGTGGTGCGGTCGGCGAACACGTTGCCGATGTCGAAGAAGCTGTACAGGCGCAGCGTGCGGTCATTGCCTGCGCCCGGGAACGGCGCATTGATTTCGGCGTTGAAGACCGCTTTTTTGGTACCGCCCAGCGAAGCGCTGGTGACGCTGTCGCGCGGACCCAGCGAGTTCTGCTCGAAGCCTCGGATGGAACCGAGGCCACCGGCGTAGAAGTTCTTGAAGATCGGGTAGATGTTGTCGCCGTACGCCTTGCCATAGCCCACCTCGGCGTTCATGGCAAAGGTGTACTGCTTGGACAGCGGAATGAACTGCTGGATCTGGTAGCTGCCCTTGTAGTACTTCATGTCGCCGCCGGAGCCGATTTCCAGGTTGGCGCGCTGCAGGCGTCCGCGCGTCGGCACCAGGGCGCTGTCCCGTGCGTCGCGAGCCCATGCGACGGTCAAAGGAATGCCCCAGACGCTGTCGTTGCTGCAACCCGCGATGTAGTTGGGATCCGCCGGCGACAGCGTACAACCGAAGTAATCCCGGTAAGCCTGCGGAATGGCGGTTGCCGCGTTGCTGCCCGGATCGAAGCCGTAGCGCTCCAGACCCACGCCGAAGTACACCGTGTCGACTTCGCTGAACGGCACGCCGAAGCGGATGCTGCCACCCTCGTTGGTCAACGTGTAGTCGCCGTCTTCCACATAGTACGGCCGGGTGGTCCGGTGATAGATATCGAAGGTGCGCGAAATGCCGTCCTGCGTGAAGTACGGATTGGTACTCGTCAGCTGGATGACGCGGTTGTACTTGCTGGTGTTGAGTTGCAGGCCGAGATAGTTGCCCGAGCCGAACACGTTTTCCTGCGAGATGCCGAAGTTGAACGACACCTTTTCGGCCGACGAATAGCCGGCGCCGAGTTGCAGGGCGCCCGTCGGCTTTTCGACCACCGTCATGGCCAGGTCGACCTGGTCCGGCGAGCCGGGCACCTCCGTGGTGTCGACGTTGACATCGGTGAAGTAACCCAGCCGGTCCACCCGGTCGCGCGACAGCTTGATGCGGTCGCCGTCATACCAGGACGCCTCGTACTGGCGGAACTCGCGTCGAATCACTTCATCGCGCGTCCGGTTGTTGCCGCTGACCGAAATGCGGCGAACGTAGACGCGGCGCGAAGGATCGGCCTGCAGCGTCAGGGCGACGCGGTTGTTCACGCGGTCGACCTCGGGGCGGGCCTGCACGCGTGCGAAGGCATAGCCGAAGGTACCGAAATAGTCGGTGAACGCCTTGGTGGTCTGGGTCACCTGCTCGCCGTTGTAGGGCTCGCCCGGCTCGATGGTCACCAGCGACTTGAACTCGTCCTCGCGGCCCAGGAAGTTGCCTTCCAGTTTGACGCCGGACACCACGAACTTCTCGCCTTCGGTGACGTTCACGGTCACCGACAGATCCTGCCGGTCGGGGGAGATGGCCACCTGCGTGGAGTCGATGCGGAACTCCAGATAGCCGCGCTGCAGGTAGTACGAGCGCAGGGTTTCGAGGTCGGCATTGAGCTTGGCACGCGAGTACTGGTTGGACTTGGTGTACCAGCTCAGCCAGCCCCCCGTGTCCTGGTCGAACAGCCCGAGGAGCGTCGACTCGCTGTACGCCTTGTTGCCCACGATCCGGATCTCGCGGATGCGGGCCGGCTCGCCTTCCGTCACGGTGAACGTCAGGTTCACGCGGTTGCGTTCGATCGGCGTGACCGTCGTCACGACCTCGGCGTTGTAGAGGCTGCGGCTCACGTACTGGCGCTTGAGCTCCTGCTCCGCGCGGTCGGCCAGCGCCTTGTCGTACGGACGGCCGTCGGCCAGCCCGACATCGCGCAGCGCCTTCTTGAGCGCATCCTTGTCGAATTCCTTGGCGCCGACGAAGTCGACATCGGCGATGGTGGGTCGCTCCTCGACGATCACCACCACCACGTTGCCGTTCACGTCGATGCGCACGTCCTTGAACAGGCCCAGGTCGAACAGCGCGCGGATGGCCGCCGAGCCGCTTTCGTCGGTGTACGTGTCACCCACGCGGATGGGCATGGAAGCGAAGATGGTGCCGGGCTCGACCCGCTGCAGGCCTTCGACCCGGATGTCTCGAATGGTGAAGGGTTCGACGGCCCAAGCAGCCAGTGTCGAAACCGCCCCGGCAACAAGTACGACGATGCTGCGCAGGCGGAAGCTGCTGAATGTTTTTTTCATCAGAGATTGGGCCGGCGCGACGCGGCCGGGCGAAAGTTAACCAAAGAGCCGAGTCACGTCGTTGAAGAGCGCGATGGACATCATGACCAGCAGCAGCGCAACGCCTCCACGCTGCAGCCTTTCCATCCAGGCGTCTGACACGCTCTTGCCGGTGAGGCCCTCCCAAAGATAATACATCAGGTGTCCTCCATCGAGGACCGGGAGCGGCATGAGGTTCAGCACGCCCAGGCTGACGCTGATCAGGGCGAGAAAGGTCAGGTACTGGGTGAATCCGAGGCTGGCCGACTTGCCGGCGTAGTCGGCAATGGTGAGCGGCCCGCTGATGTTCTTGAGCGAAGCCTCGCCGATGAGCATCTTGCCCATCATTCGAACCGTGAGCGCCGACACCTCCCAGGTACGCACCACGCCGGCCCAGAGGCCGTCCAGCGGGCCCTGGCGCACCGTGACGACTTCCGGCGGCGCGCCCACGTACGCGCCGATGCGGCCGAACTTGCCCGCTGCGTCGCTTCGCACCTCCGGGGCCACCTGCAACTCGACCATCTGGCCGCCACGCTGCACGCGCCAGGCCTGCTCGCGCGGCTGGTCGCCATCGATGGAAGCCCGGATGGCCTCCCGCAGCTGCTGGCCGTCGATGATCTGGGTCGGCCCGACGGACAACACCAGGTCGCCACGCCGAAGCCCTGCCCGTTCGGCCGCACCGCCTGCCATGACGTCGCCGATTTCGGGAAGCGTCAGCGGAACCACGATCCCGATTCGCCTGAACAGCTGCGCATCCGCATCCTTGGCCTCGACATCGCTGAGCGGCAATACCAGGGTTTGAATCCGCCCCCGTCCGTCGGCATCGATCTCCAGCGTCAGGTCGCGGCTCTCCAGCGCGCCTCGGGTGAGGCGCCAGCGCAGATCGTCGAAGGACGCAACGGGCTCCAGTTCACCGTCGAACCCGGCGCGCGTCACCTGCTCGCCGCCGCGCAGGCCGGCCTGCTCCGCCATCGAGCCCGCCACCGGGCGCGCCAGCCGGGCGACCGGCTCATCGACACCGATCCAGTTGACCGTGGCATACAGCACCACCGCCAGCAGCAGGTTGGCCAGCGGCCCCGCGGCCACGATGGCCGCACGCGAACGAAGCGGCTGGGTGTTGAAGGCCCGGTGACGCTCGTGCGGCTCCACAGGTGCCTCGCGCTCGTCGAGCATGCGGACATAGCCGCCCAGCGGGAAGGCGCCGATGACGAACTCGGTTTCCTGGCCCGGGTGCTGCCGCCTGGGCTGCCACCGGTAGAGCACATGGCCGAAGCCGATGGAAAAGCGCAGCACCTTCACGCCGCAGGCCACGGCCACGCGGTAGTGCCCCCACTCGTGCACGGCGATGAGAACGGCCAGGGCGACGATGAAGGCAATGACGGTGAGCATGGCAGCCAGGGCTTGAGGTTGCGCTTCAGGCCGCCATGCGCTGCGCGGCCGCACGGGCCGCACGGCGCGCGCTGGCATCCAGGTCCAGCAGGTCGGCCAGCGATGCCGGCTTGGAGGGCAGCACGGCCTCCAAAGTTTCCAGGTTGACCGCATGAATCCGGTCAAAGCGCAGCCGGCCGTCCAGGAAGGCTTCGACGGCGATCTCGTTCGCGGCATTGAGCACCGCCGTGGTTCCCGATGCCGCGCGCAACGCCTGCCAGGCCAGTTGCAGGCCCGGGAAACGCACCGCGTCGGGTTCCTCGAAGGTCAGCGCCGAGAGGCTGCGGAAATCGAGCCGCGTGGCGCCACTTTCCAGGCGCTCCGGCCAGGCCAGGCCACACGCGATGGGCACGCGCATGTCCGGCGTGCCGAGTTGGGCGATCACCGAGGCATCGGTGAACTGCACCATCGAGTGGATGACGCTTTGCGGATGGATCACCACCTCGATCTGGTCCGGCGACACGCCGAACAGGTAGCGCGCCTCGATCACCTCGAGTGCCTTGTTCATCATGGTGGCCGAATCCACCGAGATCTTGCGGCCCATCACCCAGTTGGGATGGGCGCATGCCTCTTCCGGCGTCACCTCGCCAAGCGTTGCGGGCCTTCGCGTGCGGAAGGGGCCGCCTGAGGCGGTCAGGATGATCTTGTCGATCCGGCGCGGCCAGGTGGCCGGGTCTTCCGGCAGGGACTGGAAGATGGCCGAGTGCTCGCTGTCGATCGGCAGCAAGGAGGCACCTCCCTCCCGGACGGCCGTCATGAACAGGTCGGCGCCGACCACCAGCGCTTCCTTGTTCGCCAGCAGAAGGCGCTTGCCGGCCCGCGCCGCCGCCAGGCAAGGCGGCAGCCCCGCGGCGCCGACGATGGCGGCCATGACGGCGTCCACCTCTTCGTGCGCGGCAATGCGCTCGAGCGCATCGGGCGAATCCAGCACCTGGGTCGGAATATCGTTGTCGCGCAGCTTGCCGGCCAACTGGGCCGCATGCGGCGCGCTGGCCATGACGGCAAAGCGCGGCTTGAAGCGCCGGCACTGCGCCAGCAGTTCGTCCACGCGGGTCGCGGCCGACAGGGCAAAAACCTCGAAGTGCCCGGGGTGGCGCGCGATCACGTCGAGCGTGCTCACGCCCACCGAGCCCGTCGAGCCCAGCACCGTGACGCGTTTTTTCGAAATCGGATTCACAGGAAAGCCAGCATCATCGCTAGAGGGAGGGTTGGCAACAGTGCATCCACCCGGTCCAGCACGCCGCCGTGGCCGGGCAGCAGGTTGCTGCTGTCCTTGGCACCGGCGCTGCGCTTGACCAGCGATTCGATCAGGTCGCCCACGACGCTCATCATGGAGAGAAACACCACGCCCAGGGGCAGCTGCCACCAGCCGCGCTCGGCCAGCCGCGTGTACAGGCTGGCGACGTCGGCGCGCGCTGCGTCGTCGGCCCAGACCCAGGCCAGCGCCAGCACCAGCACACCGACGACGCCGCCCCACACCCCCTCCCAGCTCTTGCCAGGACTGATGGAGGGCGCCAGCTTGCCGCGCGTGAACCGCAGGCCGAAGGCGCGCCCGGCGAAATAGGCGAACACGTCTGCCACCCAGACCAGCACCAGCAGCGACAGCAGGAAGTTGATGCCGACGACGCGCGCCTGCACCGCGGCCAGCCACGCGACCCACAGCGCGAGCAGCCCGCCGACCAGGCGCAGCGCGCGCGGGACCGACGGCCAGCCCGCCACACCGGCACGCAGCAGGAGTCCGCCGCACAGCACCCATGCGCCGCCCGCGACGATCCACACCAAGGGAAGGCGCTGCTGCAACAGGCCCAGCCACCAAGAAAGCCCGCACAGCGCCACCGCCTCGACGCCCAGGAACACCGACAGGCGCGGGCCGCAACCGTTCAGGCGCCCCCACTCCCACGCCGCGGCGCCGATGAGCACCAGCATCACCACCGCGAACGGCACGTAGGACGGATAGAAAAGCGCAGGCAGCAGGATGGCCAGCAGGACGACGGCCGTGATGATGCGTTGCTTGAGCATGTGCGGCTCAGGCGGTACGCAGCGTGTGCGTACCCGAAGTTGCCAGTTGATCCGAGGTCTTGCCGAAGCGGCGTTCCCTGCCCTGGTAGGCGGCAATGGCCTCGTCCAGCGCGGCCTCGTCGAAATCGGGCCAGAGGCGATGGCTGAAGAAGAGTTCGGAATAGGCGCTCTGCCACAGCAGGAAGTTGGACAGGCGCTGCTCGCCGCCGGTGCGGATGAACAGGTCCGGATCGGGCACGTGCGCCAGCGCCAGTTCGCGGTTCAGGGTTTCTTCGGTGATCGACTCGCCCCGGCTCGCCAGCTGCTGCGCGGCGTGGGCGATGTCCCAGCGCCCGCCGTAGTTGAAACAGACGTTGAGCACCAGGCGCGTGTTGTCCGCCGTCGCCGCTTCGGCCTGGACGATTCCCCGGGCGATCTTGTCGGTCCAGCCTTCGCGCGCACCGACAAAATGCAGACGCACGCCATCGTCACGCAGGCGCGGCACTTCGCGCCCCAGGGCCATCACCATCAGTTCCATGAGGCCCGAGACCTCCTCGGCCGGCCGGCTCCAGTTCTCCGACGAGAAGGCAAACACCGTGAGCACACCCACGCCGCGGTCGGCGCAGGCCTTGACGCAACGGCGCAGCGACTCCACCCCTTGCTTGTGCCCCGCGACGCGCGGCAAGAAGCGCTTGGTCGCCCAGCGACCGTTGCCATCCATGACGATGGCGACGTGATGAGGGGGGGCTGCCCCGGTCGAACTGCTCATGGAAAGGCCTAGACGGCCATGATCTCCGCTTCCTTGGCCACGACCAACTTGTCGATCTCGGCGATGTGGCGGTCGGTCACCTTCTGGATCTCGGCTTCGGCGCGCTTCTGGTCGTCTTCGGAAGCCAGCTTGTCCTTGACCAGCTTCTTGACCGATTCGTTGGCGTCGCGGCGCAGGTTGCGGGTGGCGATCTTGGCGTTCTCGCCCTCCGAGCGCACGAGCTTGGTCATTTCCTTGCGGCGCTCTTCGCTCATGGGCGGCATCGGCACGCGGATCAGGTCGCCCATGCTGGCCGGGTTCAGGCCCAGGTCGCTCTCGCGGATGGCCTTCTCGATCTTGGCGCCCATGCCCTTTTCCCAGGGCTGGACGCTGATGGTGCGTGCGTCGAGCAGTGCCACGTTGGCCACCTGGCTCAGCGGCACCATCGAGCCGTAGTACTCCACATGGATGGTGTCCAGCAGCGCCGGGTTGGCGCGGCCGGTACGGATCTTGGTCAGGTTGTTCTGGAATGCAGCCAGCGACTGGTTCATCTTGGCGTCAGTCGCGCTGCGGATCTCGGCGATAGTGGTCATTTCTAGCGTTCCTGAAAGACGGCAGCCGCGCCACCAACACGGCGGCGCGGGCCCATCATTGTGTCAAGCATGCACCAGCGTGCCTTCGTCTTCGCCCATCACGACACGGCGCAGCGCACCGTTCTTGAAGATCGAAAACACCTTGATCGGCAGCTTCTGGTCGCGGCACAGCGCAAAGGCGGTGGCATCCATGATGCCCAGGTTCTGGGCGATGGCCTCGTCGAAGCTCAGCGTGGAATAGCGCGTGGCTTCCGGATCCTTCTTGGGGTCGGCGGTATAGACGCCATCGACCTTGGTGGCCTTCAGAACCAGTTCGGCGCCAATCTCGGCGCCGCGCAGCGCGGCCGCAGTGTCGGTCGTGAAGAAGGGGTTGCCGGTGCCGGCGGCAAACACCACCACCTTGCCCTCCTCGAGGTACTGCAGGGCCTTGGGGCGCACATAGGGCTCGACCACCTGCTCGATGGCAATGGCCGACATCACGCGCGCGGTGAGGCCCTGCTTGTCCATGGCATCGGCCAGGGCCAGGGAGTTCATCACCGTGGCCAGCATGCCCATGTAGTCCGCCGTGGCGCGGTCCATGCCGACCGAGCCGCCGGCCACGCCGCGGAAGATGTTCCCGCCGCCGATCACGACGGCGACCTGCACCCCCATGTTCACCACCTCGGCCACCTCTTCGACCATGCGCACGATGGTCGCGCGGTTGATGCCGAAGGCGTCGTCCCCCATCAGCGCCTCGCCCGACAGCTTCAACAAGATGCGCTTGTGGGCTGGGCGGGTCTGGAGCATGGGCATTTCCTTGAATGTGGCGGGCGGAGTGTAAGGGGTGAGATTGCAGGTTGTCGCGGGCACCCCTCGGGGTGCCGCGACAATTTCCAGGATCAGGCCTGGGCCTTGGCAGCGGCGACCTGGGCGGCGACTTCGGCGGCGAAGTCGTCGACCTTCTTCTCGATGCCTTCGCCCACGATGTACATCGTGAAGCCCTTGATCGAGGTATTGGCGCCCTTGAGCATCGCCTCGACGGTCTGCTTGTCGTTCTTCACGAAGGCCTGGTTGTACAGGGACACTTCCTTGAGGAACTTCTGCACCGCGCCTTCGACGCGCTTGGCCACGATCTCGGCCGACTGCACCGGCTTGCCGGCAGCTTCGGCGGCCTTGCGGTCTTCTTCGGCCTTGCCGGCGGCCACGGCACGCTCTTTCTCGATCAGGTCGTTCGAGACGTCGGCGGTGGACAGGGCCACGGGCTTCATGGCGGCGATGTGCATGGCCACGTCCTTGGCCGCAACGTCGTCACCTTCGTACTCGACCAGCACGCCGATGCGGGTGCCGTGCAGGTACGAGGCCAGCTTGGCGCCCGATGCGAAGCGCTTGAAGCGGCGGAAGGTCATGTTCTCGCCGATCTTGCCGATCAGGCCCTTGCGCACGTCTTCCAGCGTGGGGCCGAAACCGTCCTGCTCGTAGGGCAGCGCGCCCAGGGCAGCCAGGTCGGCCGGATTGTTCTTGGCCACCAGTTCAGCCGCCTTGTTGGCAAAGGCCAGGAAGCTGTCGTTCTTGCTGACGAAGTCGGTTTCGCAATTGATCTCGATCAGGCCACCGGTGGTGCCTTCGACATACGCAGCCACCACGCCTTCGGCGGTGATGCGCGACGACGCCTTGCCAGCCTTGTTGCCCAGCTTGATGCGCAGCAGCTCTTCGGCCTTCTCCATGTTGCCGTCGGCCTCGGTCAGGGCCTTCTTGCATTCCATCATGGGCGCGTCGGTCTTCGCGCGAAGTTCGCCGACCATGCTTGCGGTGATTGCTGCCATTTCTAAATCTCCGTAATCCGTTCAGTATTCAGGTTAAAAAAAAGGGGCAACCAAGCCCCTTTCTTCAGGCTCCAGGGGGAGCAGATCAGGCGGACGCGCCCTCTTCGACTTCGACGAATTCGTCGTCAGCGCCTTCGGCCACGGCCTTGGCGACGTCGGCCACGGCGTTGGCACGGCCCTCGATGATGGCGTCGGCGATGCCGCGGGCGTACAGCGTGACAGCCTTGGACGAGTCATCGTTGCCGGGGATCACGTAGTCGATGCCTTCGGGCGAGTGGTTGGAGTCCACCACGCCGATCAGCGGGATGCCCAGCTTCTTGGCTTCGGCCACGGCGATCTTGTGGAAGCCCACGTCGATCACGAAGATGGCGTCGGGCAGCGCGGTCATGTCCTGGATGCCGCCGATGTCCTTCTCGAGCTTCTCGATTTCACGGGTGAAGGTGAGCTGCTCTTTCTTGCTCAGGTTGTCGAGGCCGGCTTCCTGCTGGGCCTTCATGTCCTTCAGGCGCTTGATCGAGGTCTTGACCGTCTTGAAGTTGGTCAGCATGCCGCCGAGCCAACGGGTGTCGACGAAGGGAACGCCGGCACGGCGCGCTTCGGCGGCGACGATTTCGCGAGCCTGGCGCTTGGTGCCCACCATCAGGATGGTGCCGCGGTTGGCGGTGAGCTGCTTGGCGTACTTCATCGCGTCCTGGAACATCGGGAGCGACTTTTCCAGGTTGATGATGTGAATCTTGTTGCGGCTGCCGAAGATGTAGGGGGCCATCTTCGGGTTCCAGAAGCGGGTTTGGTGGCCGAAATGGACACCGGCTTCCAGCATTTCGCGCATGGTGGTCGACATGTGAATGAACTCCAAAGGTTATGTCTAAAATCCGGCCCGTTTTTGCGCCCCGCCTGCGTTTGCGCGGGATGCAACACCTTGAGTGGGCCGGTTTGCGGATACGTTTCCAGCCGCTTGAGCGCATGCCTTAAATTGGCGTAACGCGCAATCAGCGAAACCCGGCGAGTATAGCACGCGCCCCTCGGCTCCCCCTGTCCTTGTACCCTTCGTGGCCATGCAGCAAGACCTCCACCAAGTCCGCGACGACCTTCGAAACGGCACCCGCAACGCCCGCTCCGACATGGAGCACGCCATCGCCATCGCCCAGTCGCCCGCCTGCGAGCATGTTTTTACCCGGACGATGTTCGACGAAGCCTTGGCGGCAGCCGGCGCCGCCCGCCCCGACCAGCCGCTGGCCGGACTGGCGGTGTCGGTGAAGGACCTGTTCGACATCGCCGGCCAGCCCACCCCGGCCGGGTCGGTGGTGCTGTCGCACGCCCCGTCGGCAGCCAGCGATTCGCCCGCCGTGGCGCGCTTGCGCGCTGCCGGCGGCGTCGTGATCGGGCGCACCAACATGACCGAGTTCGCCTTCTCGGGCGTCGGCGTCAACCCGCACCATGGCACCCCGCCCAACGCCGCCGTGAAGAGCAGCCGCGGGCCGCACGTGCCGGGCGGCTCGTCGTCAGGCGCTGCGGTTTCAGTCGCCACGGGCGCCGCCTTCGTGGGGTTGGGCTCGGACACCGGCGGTTCGATCCGGATCCCGGCCGCCCTCAACGGCATCGTCGGCTTCAAGAACACCGCGCGACTGGTGCCCACCCAAGGCGCCCTGCCCCTGTCGACCACGCTGGACACCGCCTGCGCCATGACGCGCTCGGTTCGCGATGCGGTCCTGGTGCATGAAATCCTGGCCGGTCGCAGCGTGGCGCCGGCTGCCAAGCCGTTGGCGCAATGCCGGTTCGCGGTCGTCAAGGAACTCTTCCAGGACGCGCTCGAACCGAGCGTCGCTGCCGCCTTCGACAAGACGTTGCAGGCGGTGCGCGGCGCCGGCGCCCGCGTCGAGGAAATCTCGCTGCCGCCCCTGGCCGACCTGCCCGCCATCAATGCCACGGGCGGGTTTTCCGCCGCCGAGAGCTATGCATGGCACCGGCAATTGCTGGAGCGCAGCATTGCCGGCTACGACCCGCGCGTGGCCCAGCGCATTCTCAAAGGCGCCGAAATGCGGGCCTTCGAGTACATCGACCTCGTGCACGCCCGCGCCGAATGGATTTCCCGCATGGAGAAAGCGTTGCAAGGCTTTGATGCAGTGCTGTCCCCTACCGTGCCCGTCACCGCGCCGCCCGTCGCGGACGTAGCACCGGGGGCCGAACGCGATGAAGCCTTCTTCCGCCTGAACGGCCTGCTGCTGCGCAATCCCTCGGTGGTCAACATGCTGGACGGCTGCGCCATCTCCCTGCCCTGCCAGGCGCCGGGCGAGGCGCCGGTGGGACTGATGATCTGGCACGCGGCCCTGCACGACGACGACGTCCTCGGAATCGCGCGCCAGGTGGAGGCATTGCTGAAGCACCCCTGACCCCCGAGGCCACGAGGCGCGCTCCTGCGCCATTTGATTTCAATCGATATAATTTCATTTGAAATAATATCGATTGCCATGACGCAACCCTCCCGCCTCGACCGGCTGCTGGCCGGCCGCCCGCCCGAGCTGGCCAACGCCATTGCCGCGTCGCGCATGCTGTTTCGGGTGGCGCATCTGCTGGAGGCGCACATCGACGCCGCCCTGCAGCCCTTCGGCATCGACATGCGCGAGTACCTGGCGCTGGTGCTGATCGCCGACGATGCGATCGAGCCGCTGCGTCCTTCCGACCTGAGCACCACTCTGGATGCCACGCGCACGCAGATCACCCGGCTGCTGGACGGGCTGGAGAAGAAGGGCCTGGCGCAGCGCTTGCCCGGCAGCGGCGACCGCCGCAGCTTTCACCTGGCCCAGACCGACGCTGCGCGCGAGTTGCTGCGCCGTGCGGCGCCGGCCGTGCATGCCGCCTACGAATCCGGCTGGGCCGCCGTAGGGGCCGAGGGCACCGTGCGGGCGCTCCAGGTGCTCAAGCGCCTGCACAAGGACCTGGCACCGCCGGAAACGCCATGACATCGATGGACTGGCGCTGGCACGCCGACAAGAAGCGCCTGCTGATGCTTCTGCTGGGCCTGATCGTCGGGGTCGAGTTCCTCGAGAACGGCATGTTCGTCTTTGCCGCCAGCCACATCGTGGGCGGCATCGACGCGGCGCCGCGCGAGTTCGCACAAGTGCAGGCGGCCTACGCCATCGGCAGCATGACCATGATCGTGCTGCAGCAATGGCTCTCACGCCATTTCGGCTACCGGCGCTACCTCAGCGCCGCGCTGGGCCTGTTCATGGCGGGCGGCTTCGCATGTGCCGCGGCGCAGGACCTGGCCACGCTCACCTTCGCGCGGCTGCTGCAGGGCTTCGGCGGCGGCGCCCTGTTCACCAGCTGCCGGGTGCTGGTGCCCATGCTGTTCACACCGCGCGACCGGCCGCAGGCATTGAAGGACTTCATGCTGGTGGCCTTTGCCATGTCGGCCGCCTCGCCCTTGCTGGCCGCGGCCCTGGTCGACCACTGGGGCTGGCGCTGGGTGTTCCTGGCGGCGCAGCCCCTGGCGGCGCTGGCCATGGCCGGCGCATGGACCCTGATACCGGACTCGGTAGGCCGCGGCGGCGAGCCGGTGCGCTGGGCGGCCGGCCCGTTGCTGCTCTTTGCGCTGGCCGTCACGCTGGTGCAGATGGGCCTGGCCCAGGCGCGCTTCGAGATGTTCGCCCACCCCGCCCGGCTGGCCATCACCGCCCTGTGCGGCCTGGGCCTGCTGGCCTGGTTCTTCGCGCATCAGCTCAAGCATGACGAACCCCTGGTGCGGCTTCGCGAACTGGGCCATCCGGTCTACCTGGCCGGCCTGGGCCTGTACTTCGTTCACTACTGCCTGGCGGGCGCGACCGGCTACGTGTTTCCCATCTACGCCGAACGCGGCCTGGGCATGCCGCTGACCACGGCGGGCTGGCTCAGCACCTTTTCGGCCCTGGTCACGCTCGCCGCCGCCTACGCGTACATCAAGCGCGGCGCGCGGTTGCCCCGCAAGAAGCCGATCATGGCCGCGGGCGCGCTCGCACTGGCGCTGGCCGCATGGCTGCTCGCCGACATGCCGCCGCAGGCACCACCCGGCGCGCTCCTGCTGGCACTGGCCGCCAAGGGCGTGTTCGGTGCGCTCCTCGTGCTCCCCGTGGCCGGCCTCACATTCCGCGACCTGGGCGAAGAGCGTTTCGCCCATGGCTATCAAAGCAAGAACCTGATGCGCCAGGTGGCCGGCACCTTCGCATCCGCACTGGCCGCCATCGGGCTGCAGGACCGGCAATTTGCCAACTACTCGCAGATCGCCGGGCACATCGATGCATCCGGTCCGCAGGCACGCGGCTGGATCGAGGGCGTGCAGGCCACTCTGGCCGCCCAGGGCATGTCGGCCGACGATGCGCGCCACACGGCGCTGGCCACCCTCTCGCACCTGGTCGATCAGCAGGCGCTGCTCATGTCCTGCGAGGACCTCTATCGCCTGCTTGCCGCCCTGGCGCTGGGCGCGGCGCTGATCATTCTGGTGCAGCGCCGGCTGAAGTAAGCCCCCGGGCGCGGGCACGCGCCTTGCGCTCGTCTATGCTCGCAGGAGTTCATCGGCGGGCAGTGCCAGCAAGCACGCCCGCCCCATCCGCAATCCAAGCATCCAAGAATGAAAATCGCGATCGTGGGTGCCGGCATCGTCGGCATCACCACCGCCTGGGAATTGACCGCCGACGGCCACGAGGTATCGGTATTCGACCGGCGCAATTCGGCCGCCGAGGAATCGAGCTTTGCCAACGCCGGCGTGGTGGCGCCCGGCTACGTCACCCCATGGGCGGCGCCGGGCATGCGCGCCAAGGTCCTGCGCTCCCTGTTCTCCACGCACGGGGCTGTCAAGCTGCGCTGGCCGCTGTCCTTTCGCGACCTCGGGTGGATGGCGCAGTTCCAGCGCGCATGCACGCTGGAGGCTTATCTTCAGAACCGTGCGCGCATGCAGCGCCTGGCCTTCTACAGCCGCTTGCGGCTGCATGACATCGTTGCGGCGCGCGAGCTCGAATACGACCGCGGCGAGGGCTACATGGTCCTCTTGCGCGGCAAGCGCGAAGCCAGGATGGCGCAGCCCGGCCTGGAGGTGCTGCGCGCCGCCGGCGCCAAGTTCCGCGAGATCGACGCCGACGAGGCGCGCCGGATCGAACCGGCGCTGAATGCCGACACGGAACTGGCCGGCGCCATCTACCTGCCCGACGACGAGGTCGGCAACTGCCGCCAGTTCGCCCTGCTGCTCAAGCGCGAGGCCGAATCGCTCGGCGCGCAATTCCACTTCGGCTGCGACATCGCGCCGCTCACCCGTTCGGCACCGCGCTCGCTGACCCTGGCGGGCGGCTCGCCGGCGCTGGACTTTGACGCCATCGTCGTCTGCGCGGGCCTGGCCTCGGCGCAGCTGCTGCGTCCGCTGGGCCTGCGCGTGCCGCTCACGCCGGTGTACGGCCACTCGATCAGCGCGCACATCAAGGAATCGCTGCATGCGCCGCGTGGCGCAGTCATGGACGAGCGCTTCAAGGTCGCGATCTCGCGCCTGGGCATGCGAGTGCGGGTGGCGGGCGGTGCGGAACTTGGCGGCCCGGCCGACCGCATCAACCCGGAAGCGCTGAAGACTCTGTACAAGGTGCTGCACGACTGGTTCCCCGGCGCCGTCACCCTTCAACAAGGCGTGCAGCAATGGAAAGGTGCGCGCCCGATGCTGCCCGACGGCCCGCCGGTGCTCGGCGCGAGCGGCATTCCGGGCGTGTGGCTCAACCTCGGGCATGGGTCCAGCGGATGGGCGCTGTCCTGCGGCAGCGCGCGTGTGCTGGCCGACCTGGTGGCCGGGCAGGACCCGGGCATCGACCTCGAAGGCTTCGGCGTCGAGCGCCTGCTTGCCCAGTAGTACCGCTGCCGACCATGCGCCGCATCACCGCCCACAGCCGCGCCGAGTTGTTCGATGTCGCCGCGAGCCGGCGGATTGAACAGGCGGCGGCCGCGCATCTACCGGCGCACACGCTGATGCGGCGCGCCGGCCTGGCGGTGGCGCGGCTGGCCGCGGCACTGGCGCCGCATGCCCGCTGCATCTGGATCGCCTGCGGCCCGGGCAACAACGGCGGCGATGGTTTCGAGGCCGCCACGCAGTTGCACCTGCGCGGCTTCGAGGTGCACGTGAGCTTCGCCGGCGACGAAAGCAGGCTCCCCGCCGATGCGCGCGACGCACTGGAGCGCGCACGACTGGCCGGTCTCGACATCCATGCCGAGGCGCCCGAGCAGTACAACCTGGCTGTCGACGCCTTGCTGGGCCTGGGGCTGGGCGTGGCCCGTGCGCCGGAGGGCCGCATGGCGCAGTGGCTCGCACGGATGTATCACGGCGGCCAGCCGGTGCTCAGCGTCGACCTGCCATCCGGCCTGAACGCCGACACCGGCGCGGCTGGCTTCGACTTCCGGCATGCAGGTGCGCGGCATTGCCTGAGCCTGCTGACGCTCAAGCCCGGCCTGTTCACCGCCCACGGCAGGGACGCGGCAGGCCAGGTCTGGTTCGACGACCTGGGCTGCGCCACGGGCTCCGAGCCACCCGTCGCGCATTTGAATGCACCACCCACCGACGAAGCACGCCCCCATGCCAGCCACAAGGGCAGCTTCGGCGACGTTGCCGTGCTCGGTGGCGCGCCCGGCATGGCCGGCGCGGCGCTGCTGGCGGCC
>NZ_BCUU01000046.1 GCF_001591385.1 Variovorax soli NBRC 106424 | reverse complement strand
CGGTGCCGGCACCATCGAGATGGCCTGGTGCAGGTGCGGATCGAACTTGGCGCCTTGCGCGGGCGCGATCTCGATCACCTTGTTGCGCTCCAGCGCGCTCTTGAGCTGGCGCAGCGTGGCCTCGGCGCCTTCGCGAATCTGCTCGGGCGTGGCGTCCTGCACGGCCAGGCCGGCTTCCAGGCTGTCGGTGACGGGCAGCAGGCTCTCGGCAAAGGCTTCCACCGCGAACTTGCGGGCCTTGGTGACTTCGTCCTCGGCGCGCTTGCGGGCGTTTTGCACGTCGGCCTGCGCGCGCAGGTACTGGTCGGCCAGGTCGGCGTTCTTGGCCTGCAGCGCGGCCAGCTCGCCTTGCAGCTGGGCCAGGGCCTGGACCGCATCGGCCTCGTTGGCCGCCTGGGCCGCTTCGAGTTCTTCCGGGCTCATGTCGTCCTGGGGGGGAAACTGGTCGGATTTGGGTGCTTCGGACATCTTCAATGGGGCGGCCAAATGTCGGCCGTTGGTAGATACGTGAACAATTCCGCCCTAGATAAGGCCGCATTCCGGCATTTCAAGACCGCAATCGGCGAATTCGCAGACGGTAAAAAAGGCGGCTCGCAGGCCGCCTTTTGTACTTAGGCGCCAGGCGCGCCGAATTCAATGCTTTTTGTTCAGTGCGCGTCCAGCAGTTCGACGTCGAACTTGAGGGTGGCGTTGGGCGGGATCACGCCGCCGGCGCCGCGCGCGCCATAGCCCAGCTCGGGCGGAATGATCAGGGTGCGGTGGCCGCCGATCTTCATGCCGGCCACGCCTTCGTCCCAGCCCTTGATGACCTGGCCCGCGCCCAGCGAGAAGGCGAAGGGGTCGTTGCGGTCGCGGCTGGAGTCGAACTTGGCGCCTTGCACGCCGTTGTTGTAGAGCCAGCCCGTGTAGTGCACGTGCACGTGCTGGCCGGCCTTGGCTTCGGCGCCGCTGCCGACGGTGGTGTCTTCGTACTGCAGGCCGGACGGGGTGGTGGGCATGGGAGGCTCCTCTCGAGAGAATGTGGCTGGAAGGGTAAAGGGCGCAAGTTTAACGAGGGGGCGGCGACGCCACGGCCGTGGCCTTGCGCACATGGCCGACCTGCCAGCGCGTGGCGAAGGCCTGCAGGTCGGACAGGCGCTTGAGCAGGTCCTGCCCGGTGAGCGTGAGGCTGTAGCCCTCGCTGCCGTGGCTGACGATGCCGGCCTCGCGCAGTTCCTTGATGCGGGTGTTGAGCGTGTTGGGGGTGATGCCGCCGACGCTGTCCTGCAGCAGCCGGAACGTCTGCGCATGGCCGTCCCGCAGGGCCCACAGCACGCGCATGGCGTAGCGCGCTTCCAGGAGTGCCAGCAACTGGCTGATGGCCGCGGTTTCCTTCGTGCTCATCGTCGGTGTGTCTCCCGGGCGGCGCCTGTGCCGCGGCCATCTTTGGGTTGATTCGGGCCGGCGACTATAGCGCAAGAAAAGCCGGCCTGCTACGACTTTTGTAGCTGAAAAGACAGGCTGGGTGCGGCTTGTGGCAGTGCAGCGTAAAAGCTGTATGCAGGATCAACCGAACAGGCGCTGTGCATGCACGCCCAGCCCCTGCGCCACGCTGGCAAAGCGGTCGCCGCGCAGCGCCCGGGCAGCGGGAAGGCGGGCGGCAATGCGGTCCGTCAGGGGCTTGAAGCCGGTCGAGCCGCCGGTGAAATACACCACGTCGACCGACTCGGGGCGCACGCCGGCGGCCTGCAGCGTCTCGCCCGCCGCGTTCACCACCCGCTCCAGGTCGGCGTCGAGCGCCTGCACGGCCTGGGCTTCGTCCAGTTCCACCGCCAGTCCGTCCTCCAGCCGATCGAGCGCGATGCGGGTCGAGCCGCCCTGGGCGACGGCGATCTTGGCGGCCTCGGCCTGGCCGATGAGCGCATGGCCCAGGCGCTCGTCCAGTACGCGCATCAGGCGTTCGTACTGGCGCGGGTCGCCGTAGAAGTCGCGCATGCGGCGCAGCTCGGCCATGCGTGGCGGGCTGTAGACGGTGTTGATCAGGTGCCAGGTCGCCAGGTCGAAGTACACGCGGCTGGGCACCTCGCGCGGCGCCTCGCCGGGGCGCTGCGGGCCCTTGCCGCGGTAGCCGCACAGGGGCAGGATGCTCGCCAGCTCCACATGCCGGTCGAAGTCGGTGCCGGCCACGTGCACGCCGTGGTTGGCCAGGATGTCGTCCTTGCGGTCCAGCCGCCGGCGGCGCTCGGGGCCCACGCGCACCAGCGAGAAGTCGGAGGTACCGCCGCCGATGTCGGCCACCAGCACCAGCTCTTCCTGCGCCACGGTCTGCTCGTGGTCGAGCGCGGCGGCAATGGGCTCGTATTGAAAGCTCAGTTCGCGAAAGCCGACGGCCCGCGCCGCGTTCTCCAGCGCCTGCTGCGCCTTGGCATCGCGCACCGGATCGTCGTCGACGAAGTACACCGGCCGGCCGAGCACGGCGCGGGTGAGCGGGGCGCCGGCATCCCGTTCGGCCAGCTGCTTGAGGCGCAGCAGGTAGCCCGAGACCACGTCCAGGTAGCGCACCGAGCGGCCCGCGCCCACGTCGGTGCTCTGGTCGGCCAGCGTGGAGCCGAGGATGCTCTTCATGGAGCGCATCAGCCGCCCCTCGTGGCCCTGGACATAGGCTGCCAGGGCAGGGCGGCCGTAGATGCGCTGCGGCTCCTCGTGCGCGGCCAGGTCTTCCGTCTGATAGAAGACGGCGGTGGGCATGGTGCGCTGGTCCGGCTCGACCTCCACCAGCCCCATGCGGCCGTCCGGCCCGCACAGCGCGATGGCCGAGTTGGAGGTGCCGAAGTCGATGGCGCAAAAAGGCGCGCTGGGCGCCGCGGCGGGTTGGATGCGGGTCATGGCACAGGCGCCCGGCATGCCGCAGGCGCGGGCCGGGTCAGGAATGCGATCAGGGAGAGGGCGCGGATTCTAGCGCGCTGCCTGCCCGGCTACAGCGCCATCGGCTCGCCCAGCTGGATCGCCTTGCCGGGCGCCCACGTCGGGTTGAAGTCCAGGCGCGACGCCGGAAAGAGCATGACGACGGTGGAGCCCAGCAGGAAGCGGCCCATTTCCTCGCCCTTCTTCAGCTCGACGCGCTGGTCGGCATACGTCCACTCGCGCACCTTGCCGCTGCGCGGCGGATTGACGACGCCGTGCCACACGGTGGCCATGCTGCCCACGATGGTGGCGCCCACCAGCACCAGCACGAACGGGCCGCGCGCCGATTCGAACACGCACACCACGCGCTCGTTGCGCGCGAAGAGGCCGGGCACGCCGCGTGCCGTGGCGGGGTTGACCGAGAACAGGTCGCCCGGCACGTAGATCATGCGCGTGAGGCGCCCGTCGCAGGGCATGTGGATGCGGTGGTAGTCGCGCGGGCTCAGGTAGAGCGTGGCGAAGCTGCCGTGCGAAAACGTGGCGGCCAGCTGCGCGTCGCCGCCCACCAGCGCGGTGGCGGTGTAGTCGTGGCCCTTGGCCTGGAAGATCTGCCCGTTCTCGATGGGCCCGAACTGGCTGATGGCCCCGTCCACCGGCGACACCAGCAGCGCATCGGCGATGGGCCGCACGCCCGGCTTGAGCGGGCGGGTGAAGAACTCGTTGAAGCTGGCGTAGCTGGTCGTGTCCGGGTTCAGCGCCTCGGCCATGTTCACGCCGTACTTGCGCACGAAGCGGTCGATGATCCAGGTGGTGACCGCGCCGCGTTCCTTGCCCGCGACCCAGCCGGCAAACGAGGTCAGGGCCTGCTTGGGCAGCAGGTATTGCGCAAGGACGGAAAGGCGTTCGGACGGCAAAAGTGAAAGGCCTGGCGGGCAGCTTGAAGGGAACCGGGGTGCGCGATTCTAGCCAGCGCCTGCGCGCCGGCTTGTGAGCGTTTCTCCCCGGCCTGCGAAGGCCGCCGCCGACCCCCGGCCTACTCGGCCTTGATGTTGGCGGCCTTGATCACCTGCGCCCACTTCTCGACCTCCGCTTTCTGGAAGGCCGCGATCTGGGCGGTGCTCATGTCGGCCGGCTGCATGCCGAAGGCCCTGAGCTTGTCCTGCATCTCCGGCTCGGCCAGGATCTTGCGGATCTCGCCGTGCAGGCGGTCGACGATGGGCGCCGGCGTGCCGGCCGGCACGAAGACGGCCTGCCACGACAGCACCGAGTAGTCCTCCAGGCCCTTGATGCCCGACTCGGCCACCGTGGGCACGTCGGGCAGGGAGGCCAGGCGCTGGGGCGAGGTGACGGCAATGGCGCGCAGCTTGCCGCTCTGGATGTGCGGTGCGGCGACCACGGTGGTGTCGAACATCATGTCGACCTGGCCGCCGATCACGTCCTGGATGGCGGGGCCGCTGCCCTTGTACGGTACGTGGTTGAACTTCACGCCCGACTTGTAGGCCAGCAGCTCCAGCGACAGGTGCTGCGAGGTGCCGATGCCCGCCGATGCCGACGACAGGCCGCCGGCCTTCGCCTTGCTGCCTTCCACCACATCCTTGAGCGTCTTGTAGGGGCTGCTGGCGGGCACCACCAGCACGGTGGGGTTGGTGCCGATCAGCGTCACGGGCGAGAAGGACTTGATGGGGTCGTAGCCGATCTTCGGATACAGGCTCACGTTGATGGCGTGCGAGCTCACCGTGCCGCCCAGCAGCGTGTAGCCGTCGGGTGCGGCGCGCGAGGCCACTTCCGAGCCCACGCTGCCGCCGGCACCACCCTTGTTGTCCACCACCACCGTGGTGCCCAGCGCCGGGCCCAGCTTGGCGCCGATGAGGCGGCCCAGCACGTCGGTGGTGCCGCCGGCCGGGAAGGGCACCATGTAGGTGATGGTCTTGCCGGTGGGCCAACTGCCCTGTGCCAGGGCGGGCAGCCCGAAGGCGGCGGCGGATGCGGCGAGAAGGCCGCTGATCAGGATTCGGCGTTGCATCTTGTTTGTCTCCATCAGGGCATGTACTGCCCGCCGTTCACTTCCAGGATCTGCCCGGTGACGTAGCCCGAGAGCTGCGTGGACGCCAGGTAGAGGAACGCGCCCACGCATTCGTCGGGCTCGCCGATGCGGCCCATGGGAATCGTCGCGCGGAAGGACTCCAGCATCTGGGGCGTGGAGAAGCGGTCGTGGAAGGGCGTCTGGATCACGCCCGGCGCCACGGCGTTCACGCGGATGTTCTCCAGCGCCAGCTCCTTCGCCAGGCCGCGCGTGGCGGTGCTGACAAAGCCCTTGGCGCCGGCATAGAGGTAGGCGCCCGGGCCGCCGCCGTGGCGGGCGGCCACCGAGCTCACGTTGATGATGCTGCCGCCCTGGCCCTTGGCGCGCATCAGCGGCACCACCTCGCGGCAGAAGGCCAGCACCGAGCGCGCGTTGAGGTGCAGCACTTCGTCGAACAGCGCGTCCGGCATTTCGGCAATGGGCACGCGCTGCACCAGGCCGCCGGCGTTGTTCACCAGTACGTCGATGCCGCCCCAGCGCGCGTGAACGTCCTGCACGGCCCGGCGGATGGCCGCCGTGTCGCGCACGTCGGCCTGCAGGGCGAAGGCCTGGCCGCCCGACGCGGTGATGGCGTCCACCACCTGCGCCGCGGCGTCTGCCGAGCTGTTGTAGTGCACCGCCACGCGCATGCCCTGGGCTGCGAAGGCGGTTGCGACGGCAGCGCCGATGCCGGTGCTGGCGCCCGTGACGAGCGCCACCTTGTGCTTGAGGTCTTGCATGGCGGTTTCCTTTCCTTGGGTTGTCGACAGGACTCAGTTGGGCTTGAACGAGGCGATGCTGTCCGGGCGGTATTTCAAGACCCACTTGATGGTCAGCGGCTGCTCGAAACTGAAGGCCGGCGAGCTGCAGCGGATGCTGGTCTTCAGGGCGCCGCCCGGCGTGTTGTAGTTGGTGTCGGCGCTCACGTCGGCCACCGTGCAGTCCTGCAGGCCTTCGATCTCGAAGCCGGTCACGTCGCCGCTGGCATAGCTGAAGCGGTTGCCGCCCAGGGCCGTGACATCGCTCGAGAACGAGCCGAACTCCAGCTCGACCTTCGAGATGGCCTGCGTTCCGGTGGGCGTGTAGGTGTCCACCCGCGTGATCTGCCCGGGCTCGAAGTCGAAGCGCGTGCTGGAGGTGATGCGCGTGTCCTTGAAGGGCTGGCTGCCGCTGCCGGTGCCGGCCACGCGGTCGAGCGCATCCTGCTGCCATGTGACCTGCAGCTGCCGGCCATCGGCGGAGGCCTGGGTCTGCAGGTTCTTCTGGTACGAGGCCGGGATCAGCACCTGCGGCGTGCCGGTGTTGGCGAAGGTGAAGCGCGGCTGCAGCTGCGGCCACTGCGTGTCGGCCACGCCCGAGAGCATGTTGTACGAATGCGGGATCGCGAAGTACGGATTGGTGCGGTGGTAGGTGGCTGCGCCGTTGACCACCGGGAGGCTGATGACGCGCAGGCCGTCGCGGTAGGTCACCAGCCCGCGGTCGTAGGTGGCGCCCTGGCCATCGAAGCCGGCGAACTTCGTGAGCGTGCTGCTGGGCAGCGCCTGCAGATACTGCACGAACTGCGGCGTGGCCATGGGCTTCTTCTGCGCGAAGCCGCTGGCCTTCCACAGGTTGTTGGTATAGAGCAGCTGGTGCGACAGGCTCAGGTTCTCGCCCAGGATGCGCGCCTTGCCGCGGTAGCTGTCGGTGCGCCGGCCTTTTTCCCACATGTTGAGCGAGCCCCAGTCGCTGTCGTACCAGAACTCCACGTACTTGGCGGCCACGCGGGTGGCGAAGGCATAGGCCACCTCCTTCTCTTCGTCGGTGAGCACGTTCATGTGCTCGGCGGCCGAGAGCAGTTCGCAGAAGGCGGTGTCCGCATACGCGCTCAGGCTGCGGCCGTAGTCCACGCCGTTGCCGGCCGGGTTGAGGCGCAGCTTGATCACGTCCACCGACTGGCGCAGCCAGCCCTTGAGCAGTGCCTCGTCCTCGGCCGAGACCTGCATGTCGGTCTCGATCAGCCGCTGCCAGATCTCGCCGATCAGCAGGATGCTGTAGCGGTCGAAGCGCCCGCTGCCGTCGGTCTCGTCGGAGAAGCCGTAGGCGGAGAAGGTCTTGTAGTGGCTGATCATCTTCTGCAGCAGCGCCTCGCTGCCGGTGGCGTCTTCCCAGCCCAGCAGGTAGCGCAGGCGCGCGATGCTGAAGGCCACGCCGTAGTAGTTGGTGGGCAGGCCATTCTTCAGCGCGTAGTTGTTGGCCTGGTCGACGAAGATTCGCCAGTCGAGCTTGGTCTTGAGCAGCTCCAGCGTCGCGGGGTTGACCGCCGGCGTCGGGCCGTCCAGGTGGCCGGCCTTCTTCAGCTTCCACAGCGCCGAGGTGTAGTAGTAGATGCCCCAGGTCTCGTTGACCACGTCGATGGTCATGTCGGCGATCGCGCGGTAGCCGTCCAGGTAGGTCTGGTACTTGGGGTCGGACAGAGAGCTGTTGAGCAACAGGTAGGAGAAGCCGATGGCCACTTTGCCGGGCAGGAACTTGTCGCCGCTGTTGGGCGCGAACACCTTCACGCCCTGCAGCTCGGTGTCCAGGCCCTGCGCGCGCACCAGGTCGAACAGGCGGTCGATGATGGGCAGCAGCTCGCCCGTCATGATGTCGTTCATCGGCTCGCGGGACAGCTTGGGCTCGAGGGCGAACACTTCTGGGAGGACCGTCTTGGACGAAGACACGGCCCCGGAAGACGCGGCCGTGCCGCTGCTGCCCATGTCGCCGCCGCTGCCGCCGCCGCAGGCGGCCGCGAGGGCGGCTGCTGCCAGCGCGCTCAGTGCCAGTCGGGTTCTTCTAGCTTGCATCTCTTTGTCTCCTTGGGTGTGAATGGAAAGGAAGAAGCGAAAGCTCCGCGTCCCTTGCCTGTGGCGGCAGGGCGGCGCCCGCGGCGGCGCAATGAATGGCGTTTCAGGTCACGGGCGCGGGGTTGAAGAGCACCAGCGCGTTGTGCAGCTTCCAGTGCTCGGCCCAGGTCTTCTTGCGCCCGCTGGCCACGTCGAGCATCAGCCGGAACATCTCCCAGCCCACATCCTCGATGCTGGCTTCGCCGTCGGCGATACGCCCGGCGTTGATGTCCATCAGGTCGTGCCAGCGGCGCGCCAGGTCGCTGCGCGTGGCCACCTTGATCACCGGCACCTCCGCCAGGCCGTAGGGCGTGCCGCGGCCGGTGGTGAACACGTGCAGGTTCATGCCGGCGGCCACCTGCAGCGTGCCGCAGATGAAGTCGGAGGCGGGCGTGGCCGCGTAGAGCAGGCCCTTGTGCCGCGCCTTCTCGCCCGGCGGCACCACGCCGGAGATGGGCGAGGTGCCGCTCTTGATGATCGAGCCCATCGCCTTCTCGACGATGTTCGACAGCCCGCCTTTCTTGTTGCCGGGCGTGGTGTTGGCGCTGCGGTCCACGCGGCCCTTGTCCAGGTAGGCGTCGTACCAGGCCATCTCGCGGATCATGGCCTGCGCCACCTCCGGCGTGGTGGCGCGCGCGGTGAGCTGGTCGATGCCGTCGCGCACCTCGGTCACTTCGGAGAACATCACGGTGGCGCCCGCGCGCACCAGCAGGTCGGTGCAAAAGCCCACCGCCGGGTTGGCGGTGACGCCGGAGAAGGCATCGCTGCCGCCGCACTGCACGCCCACCACCAGCTCGCTCGCCGGCACCGTCTCGCGCCGGCGGGCGTTGAGGCGCTCCAGGTGTTCCTCGGCCTGCCGCATGATCGATTCGATCATCGACATGAAGCCCACGTGCGCGTCGTCCTGCAGGCAGACCACGTCGAGCTGGCTGCCGGCGCTTTCGCCCACATCGGCCACGTTGCGCTCGTCGGTACTTGTTGGCCCCTGCTCGCCCGTGGCGAGCGCCCCCCGAGGGGGCGTGATGCCGCCTTGGGGGCGGCCCGGCGCCGGCATCAGCGGGATGCTGCCCGGCGGCAGCAGCCGCTCGGGCTGCAGCTTCTCGCAGCCCAGGCTCACCACCATCACCTCGCCGCCGAAGTTGGGGTTGAGGCTGATGTTGCGCAGCGTGCGGATCGGTACGACGGCATCGGGCGCATCGATGGCCACGCCGCAGCCGTAGCTGTGCGCCAGGGCCACCACGTCGTCCACGTTCGGGTACTTGGGCAGCAGCTCCTTCTTGATGCGCTGCACCGCGAAGTCGGTCACGCCGGCCACGCACTGCACCGTCTGCGTGATGGCCAGGATGTTGCGCGTGCCCACCGAGCCGTCCGGGTTGCGGTAGCCCTCGAAGGTGAAGCCTTCCAGCGGCGGCATGGCCGGCGGCGCGACGGTGGCGATGGGCAGGCCGTCCAGCTCGCGCGCCGCGGGCATGCGCAGCAGGCGCTCGTGCACCCAGCTGCCGCGCGGGATGGCCTTCAGGGCATGGCCGATCACCACGTTGTAGCGCAGCACCGCATCGCCCTCGGCCAGGTCCGCCAGCGAGACCTTGTGGCCCTGCGGCACGTTGTCGACCAGCGTGAGGCCGTCGTCGAATACGGTGCCGGCCTTCAGGCCGCCGTCGTTGGCGACGATGGCGACGTTGTCTGCCGGATGGATCCGGATGCGGTGCGGTGCGCGCGTGCTCATGGGCAGTTTCCGTCTACTTGGCGGCGGCCGCGGTCGGATTGAACATGTCGGGCAGCCACATCGAGAAGGACGGGACGTAGGTCACCAGCATGAGGCACACCAGCAGCGCGCCGTAGAACGGCCAGATGGAGCGCATGACCGTTCCCACCGATACCTCCCCGATGGCGCAGCCGATGAACTGCGTCGTGCCCACCGGCGGGGTGTTCAGCCCCAGCGCGCAGTTGATCAGCATGACGACGCCGAACTGCACCGGACTCATGCCGAACTGCATGGCAATGGGCAGGAAGATCGGCGTGCAGATCAGGATGGTGGCTGCCATGTCCAGGAAGGTGCCCAGGACGAACAGCAGCACGTTGATCATCAGGAAAATGACCCAGGGCGAGCTCGACACGCTGGTCATCAGCTCGCCCGTCTTCTGCGGCACCTCGTACAGCGCCATGAAGTAGCCGAAGGCGGAGGAGATGCCGATGAGCAGCAGCACCACGCCCGTGGTGCGGCAGGCCTTGGCGCAGGCCTTGACGAAGTTGTGCCAGCTGAGCGATCGGTACACCAGCACCGTGACCAGCAGCGCCCACAGCACCGCCGTGGCAGCCGATTCGGTGGCGGTGAACACGCCCGAGAGAATGCCCGCCAGGATGATCACCACGATCAGCAGGCCGGGCAGCGCGGCCACGAAGGACGCCAGCACCTCGCCCCAGCCCTGGAACGCGCCGCGGATCGGATAGCCGCGCTTGATGGCGACGTAGTAGGCGGCCGCCAGGTTGCACAGCGTGAGGATCAGTGCCGGAACCAGGCCGGCCAGGATCAGGCTGAGTACGCTCACCGACGCGATGCCGGTCGTGGCCAGCGTGTAGATGATCAGGTTGTGCGACGTGGGCATGAGCGCGCCGACCAGCGCCGCATGGGTGGTGACGTTCACCGCGTAGTCGGCGTCGTACCCTTCCTTCTTCATCAGCGGAATCATCACCGAGCCCATGGCCGACACGTCGGCCACCGGCGAGCCGGCCACGCCGCCGAACAGCGTGCAGCCCACCACGTTGCTCATGCCCAGGCCGCCGCGCACGTGGCCGACAAGGCTGTTGGCGAAGCGCACGATGCGTTGCGCGATGCCGCCGTAGAGCATCAGCTCGCCGGCGAACACGAAGAAGGGGATGGCCAGGAAGGAGAAGATCTGCATGCCGCCGACCATCTTCTGGAACACCACCGCGGTGGGCAGGCCCGCGTACCAGACCGTGGCCACCGAGGCCAGGCCGATCGAAAATGCCACCGGCACGCCCAGGATGAGCAGGGCCGCGAAGGCGATGGTCAGGACAGTCAGTTCCACGCTGGCACCACTTCCTCGCCGCGCAGCAGCGCGACGATATGTTCGATTGAGAAGAGAACGATGAGGACCCCGGCCACGACCAGCGCCAGATAGTCCGCGCCCACCGGGATGTGGAGCATCGGCTTCATGTCGGTCCACTTGAGGACTGTCCAGGTCCAGCCGCTGGAGGCCATGATGGCGCCGAACGCGGCGACCAGTGCATGGATGAGCACTTCGACTTTCAGGCGCAGGGACTCGGGAAGCAGCGAAACGAGCGATTCCAGGCCGATGTGGCCCGCATCGCGCACGCCCACCGCAACGCCCAGGGCGGTGACGTAGAGCACCAGCTGCAGCGCCAGGCCCTCGGCCCAGGTGGGGGTGTCGTTGAACACGTAGCGGCCGACCACCTGGTACTGCACGCACACGATGATCGCGATGAGCATCACCACGGCCAGCATCAGGCTGTACTTGGACAGGAAGGCGCAGATGCGCGAATAGAGGTGGCGCGCGGGCGGACGCTGGTGCGGGTTCTCCAGCTCCATGAGCTGGAGAGGCACGCCAGGAATGTCGGTCGCGTCCTGTTCTGCCGAACGGGCGGCAAGGGTCATGGGAGTCTCTTCTGGCTGAATCCGGGGCCGTCCCCGCCGGGTTCGGCAGGGACGGAGAACTGCGCGGGTGGCGCTTACTTGCCGCTGTCCTGCACCGCCTTTACCAGGCGCTGCAGATCGGGCGTGGTGATGAACTTGGCGTACACCGGGGCCATGGCCGCGCGGAACGAGGCCTTGTCCACGTCCGACACGATGGTCGCGCCGCCCTTGGTCACCACTTCGAGCGACTTGGCTTCCTGCTCGTCCCACTTCTTGCGCTGGAAGGGCACGGAGTCCTTGGCGGCCTGGCGGAACAGGGCCTGGTCTTCCTTCGAAAGCTTGTCGTACACGGCCTTGGACATCACCAGCATCTCGGGCGCCATGGAATGCTCGGTACGCGAGTAGATCTTCACTGCCTCGTAATGCTTGAAACCATCGTACGAGGGGATGTTATTCTCGGCCGCGTCGATCAGGCCGGTCTTGAGGGCGGTGTAGACCTCGCCGGCGGGCATGGGCGTGGGGTTGGCGCCCATGGCGCTGGCCAGCGCCACCCACAGGTCGGACTGCTGCACGCGGATCTTCAGGCCCTTGGTGTCGGCCACGGTCTTCACCGGCTTCTTGGCGTAGATGGAACGCGCGCCGCTGTCGTAGAAGGCCAGGCCGACCAGGCCCTCATGTTCGCAGCCCTTCAGGATTTCTTCGCCGATCGGGCCGTCCAGCGTCTTGCGCATATGGTCGATGGAGCTGAACAGGAAGGGCATGGTGGGCACCAGCGTCTTCGGGCACATGGAGTTGAGCGCGCTGATGTTCACGCGGTTCATCTCCAGCGCGCCGATCTTCACCTGGTCGAGCGTTTCCTTCTCGGAGCCCAGGGCGCTCTTGTTGAAAACCTTGATCTTGTACTTGCCGTTGCTGCGCTTATCCAGCAGCTCGCTCATGTGCTTCACGGCCGCCACGGTGGGGTAGTCGTCGCTGTTGTGCACGTCGGCCGAGCGGAACTCGACGGCATGCGCCGCCATGGCACAGGCGCTCGCGGCCAGCGCGATCAGGGTGCGGGTGTATTTCATTTTGTCTTCCTCGTTGGTGGGTGGTTGAAATCTGAGTGGACGTCTTGAAGGTCAGAAGCGGCAGGCCGGTTCCGGCAGGCCCTTGACGCCAGGGTTCAGGGCGAACACGCCGCCGGCCAGCGGCTGGTCGGACAGGTCGCCGCCGGGGCGGATGGAGGTCACGAACAGCGTGTCGAGCCCGCTGCCGCCGAAGGCGCACATGGCGGGCTTCTTCACCGGCACCGGCAGGGAGCGATCGAGCCGGCCCTCGGGCGTGAAGCGGTGCACCAGTCCGGCGTCGTTGCCGCAGATCCAGTAGCAGCCGTCGGCATCCACCGCGGCGCCGTCGGGGCGGCCGGGCAGGGGCTTCATGTCGACGAACAGGCGCCGGTTGTGCGGCGTGCCGGTGGCGGTGTCGTAGTCGAAGGCCCAGATGGCCTGCACGCTGGGATGCGAATCCGACAGGTACATGGTGCGGCCGTCGGGGCTGAAGGCCATGCCGTTGGGCACGATCATCTGGTCGAAGTGCACGCGCAGCGCGGCCTCGGCATTGACGTCGCTCTGGTAACGGTAGACGCGGCCTACCTCGCGCGCGGCCGCCATGTCCATGAGCATGGTGCCGGCCCAGAAGCGGCCCTGGCGGTCGCAGCGGCCGTCGTTGAAGCGCATGCCGGCTTGCGCATGCGCCACGTTGGCCAGGCGTGTGCTGGCCAGCGTGCCGTCGCCCTGCGTGGCAATGGCGAACACGCCGCTTTCCATGCCGGCGATCCACTGGCCGGGGTGGCCTTCGCGCGGCGCGATGCAGGCGAGCATCTCGTCGCCGGTCCAGCTGCGGTGGGCGCCCGAGGCGGGTTCGATGCGATGCAGCTGGCGGGCAGGGATGTCCACCCAGTACAGGGCTTGCTCGTGTGCGATCCACACGGGGCTCTCCCCGGTGCCGCAACGTGCGTCCAGGATCAGTTCGGCTTGCATGATGGGATGGGCGCGTTGAAGCGCGTCAGTCGCCGAAAGGGCCCTGGGCGGTGAAGGCGCCGCCCTGGTAGATGGCATTCGGGTCGGTGGGCGCCACCGGCGGCTGCGCCTCCACCTTGTCGCGGAAGACCTCGGAGCTGTCCTGCGGCGCGAAGCCCAGGTGCGCGGCCGCGCTGTTGTCCCACCACACATCGCGGTTGGCCGATGCGCCGTAGACCACGGTGTGCTTCACGCCTGGCGTGAAGAGCGACTTCTCGATGAGCGTGGTGAGGTCGCGGTAGCTCAGCCAGGTGCTCATCATGCGGCGGTTGGCGGGCTCCGGAAAGGACGAGCCGATGCGGATGCTGACCGTCTCGATGCCGTAGCGGTCGTAGTAGAACTGGGCCATGTCCTCGCCGAAGGACTTCGACAGGCCGTAGTAGCCGTCGGGCCGGCGCGCGGCATGCGCGTCGATGTGCTCGCTCTGCTTGTAGAAGCCGATCACGTGGTTGGAGCTGGCGAACACGATGCGCTTCACGCCATGGCGGCGGGCGGCCTCGTAGACATGGAACACGCCGCGGATGTTGGCTTCCAGGATCTCTTCGAAAGGCCGCTCCACCGACACGCCGCCCAGGTGGACGATGGCATCGCAGCCCGCCACCAGGGCGTCGACCGCCTTCTTGTCGGCCAGGTTGCAGGGCGCCACTTCTTCATGGGGGCCGGCGGCGGGCGCCATCTCGGCCACGTCCGAGAGGCGGATCACCCGGGCCATGGGTTGCAGCCGTTCGCGCAGGACCTTGCCCAGGCCGCCGGCGGCGCCGGTCAGCAGGAGGCGGGAAAGGCGCGGGGCTGCCTCGGAATGTTGGGCGGCAGGGGCCGCGCCGGTTGTCTCGCTCATGTCGTCTTGTCTTAAGTTATCTGTTGTCGTACAACTGTCGCGCCATTATCATCAGGCCATGACGCGCATGTCAACAGCAGTTCCGAGCCCCCCGGCCGCGCCGTCCGAAGCGCTGGGTTCCTATGTGGCGCGCGGCCGTCCGCGCGGGCGCGGCCTGGCGCACAGCCTGGTGGAGGACTTCGGTGCGCGCATCCGCGACGGGGCGCTGCGCCCGGGCGACAAGCTGCCCACCGAGTCGGCCATCATGCAGGCCTTCGGCGTCAGCCGCACGGTGGTGCGCGAGGCCATTTCCAAGCTCCAGGCCGCGGGGCTGGTCGAGACGCACCACGGCATCGGCACCTTCGTGCTGCAGCCGCGCACCGCGGGCATGTTCCGGCTGGACGCGGGCGACATCGCCACCTCGGTCGACGTGCTGGCGGTGCTGGAGCTGCGCATCAGCCTGGAGACTGAATCTGCCGGGCTGGCCGCCACCCGCCGCACGGAGGAGCAGCTGCAGGCCATGCGCCAGGCGCTCGACGATTTCGAGACCAATGTGGCGCAGGCGGGCGATACCGTGGCGCCCGATTTCCGCTTTCACCTGCAGATCGCCCAGGCCACCGGCAACCAGTACTTTGCCGACATCATGAGCCACCTGGGCACCACGATCATTCCGCGCACGCGCATCAACGCGCTGCGCAACCTGGACCGCGGCAGCGAATACCTCACCCGCGTGAACCGCGAGCACGAGGAGATCTACGCAGCCATCGCGCGGCGCGACCCGGAGTCGGCGCGCGCCGCCATGCGCATCCACCTCACCAACAGCCGCGAACGCCTGCGCATTGCCCAGGAAGCCGCGCGCCAGCA
Organism: Variovorax soli NBRC 106424; assembly: GCF_001591385.1. Classification (GTDB taxonomy): domain Bacteria; phylum Pseudomonadota; class Gammaproteobacteria; order Burkholderiales; family Burkholderiaceae_C; genus Variovorax; species Variovorax soli. The sequence goes on along the minus strand of NZ_BCUU01000046.1, from coordinate 25,747 downwards.
GGCGCAGCAAGGCGCCGACGGCAAGCCGCCCGCCCGCTGACGGCCCGCCTGCGCGGCGCGCCCGCGGGCATCAGCGCAAAACTCGGTCTTTCTGGACAAGTTGTCTTTTCAGTTGTACGATGACTGATAACAAAAGAGACTTCCTCTTTGTCGAAGAGGCGGCTCGCAGTTCATCCAATACCTGAAGGGGACAACATGAGCATCCAACGCCGCCGCATCGTCGCCACCCTGGCACTTGGCGCCGCGATGGCCGTTGTGCACGCGCCGGCCCTGGCGCAGGGCGACTGGCCCAGCAAGCCGATCCGCATCGTGGTGCCGTATCCGCCGGGCGGCTCCTCCGACATCATCGCCCGCTCCATCAGCCAGCCGCTGTCGGTGGCGCTGGGCCAGCCGGTGATCGTGGAGAACAAGCCCGGCGCCAACGGCAACCTGGGCGCGGACTACGTCGCCAAGTCGGCGCCGGACGGCTACACGCTGCTGCTGTGCGACGTGGGCGCGCTGGCCATCAGCCCCTCGGTCTACACCAAGCTGAGCTTCGACCCCTCCAAGGATCTGCGCGGCGTGACCATGCTGGCCTACTCGCCGCACCTGCTGGTGGTGCACCCCTCGGTGAAGGCCGACAACCTGAAGGACCTGGTGGCCCTGTCCCGGACCAGCGACCTGAACTTCGCGGTGACCGCCACCGGCAGCGCACCGCACCTGGCCGGCGTGGCACTGCAGCGCGCCGTGAATGCCAAGTGGACCTACGTGCCCTACAAGGGCGGCGTGCAGGCCATCCAGGACACGGTGGCCGGCCAGACGCAGGTGCTGATGAACGGCATGCTGGCCACGCTGCCGCAGGTGCAGAACGGCAAGCTCAAGGTGCTGGCCGTCTCCAAGGCCACGCGCATGCCGCTCATCGGCAACGTGCCCACCATCGCCGAGCAGGGCGTGCCCGGCTTCGAGTCGGGCACCTGGCAGGGCGTGCGCGTGGCCAAGGGCACGCCCGATGCGGTCATCGCGCGCCTGAACAAGGAACTGATTTCCATCATCCGCAGCGCCGACATCCGCTCGCGCCTGGCCGGGCAGGGCGCCGAGGTCGTGACCATGACCCCGGCCGAAGAAGAGCAGTTCTTCAACAAGGAACGCGCTCGCTGGGCCAGGGTGGTGAAAGACGCCGACATCAGGCTGGACTGACAGCCGCCCGCCCTTTCCGACCCATCACTCCGACACAACACACATCACCCTCATTTCCTGGACCGTTCCGATGAATCCGCAAGAACTCAAGACCATCATGGGCTCCGGCCTGCTTTCCTTCCCGCTGACCGATTTCGATGCCAACGGCGACTTCAACAAGGCCGGCTACATCCAGCGGCTGGAATGGCTGGCGCCCTACGGTGCAACGGCGCTCTTCGCGGCCGGCGGCACGGGCGAGTTCTTCTCGCTCACGGGCGAGGAATATCCGGAAATCATCCAGACGGCAGTCGACACCTGCCGCGGCAAGGTGCCCATCATTGCGGGTGCCGGCGGCCCCACGCGCTTTGCCATCCAGTGCGCGCAAGCGGCCGAGAAGGCCGGCGCCCACGGCATCCTGCTCTTGCCGCACTACCTGACCGAAGCCGGGCAGGACGGCCTGGCCGCGCATGTGGAAGCCGTGTGCAAAAGCGTGAAGTTCGGCGTCATCGTCTACAACCGCGCCAACAGCCGCCTCAAGCCCGACACGCTGGCCCGGCTGGCCGAACGCAACCCCAACCTGGTGGGCTTCAAGGACGGCGTGGGCGACATCGAGCTGATGAACTCCATCTTCCTGAAGATGGGCGACCGCTTTGCCTACCTGGGCGGCCTGCCCACGGCCGAGGTCTATGCGGCGGCCTACAAGGCCATGGGCACGCCGGTGTATTCGTCGGCGGTGTTCAATTTCATTCCGCGCACCGCGATGCAGTTCTACGAAGCGGTACGCGATGACGACATGGCCACGCAGCACCGCCTGCTGAAGGAATTCTTCATGCCCTATCTCGACCTGCGCAACCGCATGCCGGGCTACGCGGTGAGCATCGTCAAGGCCGGCGCCAAGATCGTCGGCCACGACGCCGGTCCGGTGCGGGCGCCGCTCACCGACCTCAAGGCCGATGAAATGGACAAGCTCAAGACGCTGATCGATAGTCTCGGGCCTCAGTAAGCGCAATCACCCCAGTGGAGCGAAGCAGGATGCATCAACAACACGACAACTTCATCGGCGGCCAGTGGGTCAAGGGCAACAGCTACAGCCCCAACATCAACCCCTCGAACCTGGGCGACACCATTGCCGAATACGCGCAGGGCGACGCGGCGCAGGTGGATGCCGCCGTGGCCGCGGCCACTGCCGCCTTCCCGGCCTGGGCCACCGGCAGCGTGCAGGCGCGCTCCGATGCGCTGGACAAGATCGGCAACGAAATCCTGGCGCGCAAGGAAGAGCTTGGCACGCTGCTGGCGCGTGAAGAGGGCAAGACCCGCGCCGAGGGCATCGGCGAAGCGGCGCGCGCGGGCTACATCTTCAAGTTCTTCGCGGGTGAATGCCTGCGCCTGGCGGGCGAGTTGGTGCCGTCGGTGCGCCCGAACATCGGCGTGGAGATCACGCGCGAGCCGGTGGGCGTGGTGGGCCTGATCACGCCGTGGAACTTCCCCATCGCCATTCCGGCCTGGAAGATCGCGCCGGCCCTGGCGTATGGCAACTGCGTGGTGCTCAAGCCCGCCGACCTGGTGCCGGGCTGCGCCTGGGCGCTGGCCGAGATCATCAGCCGCTCGGGCATTCCGGCGGGCGTCTTCAACCTGGTGATGGGCCGCGGCAGCGTGATCGGCAATGCACTGGTCGCCCATCCGGGCATCCATGCCGTGAGCTTCACCGGCTCGGTGGGCGTGGGCCGCGGCATTGCGGCCAAGTGCGTGGAGACGCACAAGAAGGTGCAGCTCGAAATGGGCGGCAAGAACCCGCAGGTCGTCCTCGACGACGCGGACCTGGCGCAAGCGGTGGAGCTGAGCGTGCAGAGCGCCTTCTATTCCACCGGCCAGCGCTGCACCGCGTCCAGCCGACTGATCGTCACCCAAGGCATCTACCCGAAGTTCATCGAGGCCATGAAGGCGCGCATGGACAAGATCAAGGTGGGCGATGCGCTGGCGCAGGGCACCGACATCGGCCCGGTCTCCAGCCAGAGCCAGCTCGAGCAGGACCTGAGCTACATCGAGATCGGCAAGGGCGAAGGCGCCACGCTGGCCGCCGGCGGCCAGCGCCTGAAGCTGGACACAGAAGGCTTCTACATGCAACCGGCGCTGTTCTCCGAATCGGTGGCGGCCATGCGCATCAACAAGGAAGAAATCTTCGGTCCGGTGGCCAGCGTGATCCGCGTGAAGGACTACGACGAGGCGCTGGCCACGGCCAACGACACCGAGTTCGGCCTGTCAGCCGGCATTGCCACCACCAGCCTGAAATACGCCACGCACTTCAAGCGCCACAGCCAGGCCGGCATGGTGATGGTGAACCTGCCCACGGCCGGCGTGGACTATCACGTGCCCTTCGGCGGGCGCAAGGGTTCGAGCTACGGGCCGCGCGAGCAGGGGCGCTACGCGCAGGAGTTCTTCACCACGGTGAAGACGGCCTACACGCTGGCCTGAGGTGCATGCGGCGGCGGCCGATGGCCGCCGCCGCCGTTTTCCTTCCACTGCCGCCGCGAGAGGCGGTACAGGCAGTGCAGCCGCAAGGGGCTGCCTTCGGAAACGCCCGGGTGCTCGAAATCCTCATGGGCATCGTGCATGCCGATGCGCTCCATCACCGCGCGCGAGCGGGCGTTGACGACGGCAGTGAAGGACACGATCTCTTCGAGCTGCAGCGTGCCAAAGCCGAAGCGAAGGGCTTCGCGCGCGGCCTCCGTGGCGTAGCCCTGTCCCCAGGCTGAGCGCGCCAAGCGCCATCCGATCTCCACGCAGGGCGTAAAAGGTAGCACGCGCACCGGGACACTCAAGCCGACAAAGCCGATGAACTGGCCGGTGGCCTGGAGCTCCACGGCCCAATTGCTCCAGCCGCGTTGTTCGAACTGCTTTTGCCACGCGTCGATGCTGGCGTCGCTGGCCGCTCGGGAGAGGGTCGAAGCAAAGAACTCCATCACCACCCGGTCTGCGTTGAGGGCTGCAAATGCGTCGCGGTCCGCGTCGCGCCACGGCCGCAGGATGAGCCGCTCCGTGGGCAGTTCGGCGGGCACCGCGACTGTTGGCAATTGCATGACATTGACCTTTCGACGGACTGCTATCCTGGATTCTCACGACGACAAATCAGGAGGAATCATGACCCAGACCCGCGTTGTACTGATCGGCCTCGAGCCCACGCTCATCGATTTTTCAGACCCGGCCTACGCAGCATTTCCCGGCATGACCGCTGCCAAGGTGCAGGCCGGACTTGACGCGGACGTCGCCAGCCTCGGGGCATTGGGCTATGCCGCCGAACTGTGCCTTGTGGATTTCGGCGAGACGGCCGAGGCCGTGCTGCGCCAACGCTTGAAGGCCAAATCCTTCGACTGCGTGATGATCGGCGCGGGTGTGCGGCTCATCCCCGAGAACACGCCGCTCTTCGAGAAGCTCATCAACGTGGTCCACGAATGCGCACCGGGCGCCAAGCTGTGCTTCAACACTGGTCCGACGGATTCCGCGTTGGCTGTGCAGCGCTGGTTTCCCGCTTGATTGAGCGGTACCCCTCATTCATGCTTGAGGCCGCCTTCTAGCGGCCTCAACAGAGCAGCTTGCGCTTAGTTCTGGGTTCGGTGTTCTAAAAATTCGTAGTCGGCCTGGCAATCGGCTGAAGGATCCCTGACGGTGTTGACGTAGCGGACTGTATTTGGATCTGCGAAAGAGTAGGTGTAGACCTCAGTGGTAGGCACGCCGTCCGTCTTCAGCTCGTTTCTTCCATCGCTTGCCCTCCACGTTCCTCGTTCTGTGTGAAGCTCCTTCTTGCGCTCCGCGTCGGCGAAGAAGGTGATTTCGAAGCGGCCGTCTTCCTTGAATTTGGACTTCCACGCAAGGAACTGACATTTGCCGTCGGCGGTTCGCATGCCTTGCCAGCTTCCTACGATCCTCGAGTCTCGCGCCTCTTCGGCAAACGTGCCGAAAGAGATCAAGCCAAGACAAATGACGGACGAACGGATAAATACATTGATCATGGAACTCCCTGATGCAGTCGTTGTTGGAGCTCCAAATCGTACGCAGAAGCGCGCACGGTTCCTGGCTTGCCTAGAAACGGAATCCCTCAATCTGCCAACTCTTCCCGCCAGGCGCCCATCCGGGTCTGTGCCGGCAATTTATCGCGGCAACGCCAGCGCAAACGTCAGGCTCGCCACCCCCAGCAGCGTCGACATCGTCACCAGCCCCGCGACAAACGCGCCGTTGTAGCCCATGCGGCTGGCGAGCACGTAGGCGCTCGATGCAGTCGGAACGGCCGAGAAAGCGATCAGCACCGCGGCCTGCGTGGGCTCCAACTGCAGGGCCCGCGCCAAGCCCCAGGCGACCAGCGGCAGGATGAAGTGCCGGATGGACAGCACCGACACCGCCAGCACCTTGCCCTTGCCCAGCTGCGAGAACTGCATGCCCGCGCCCGCCGCCATGAGGCCCAGCGCCAGCGACGCGCCGCCGATGCGCGACAGCGTCGGCGTGAGCCAGTTGGGCACGGTGAAGCCCAGGATGTTGGCCAGCAGTCCCGAGGCGGTCGCAATGATCAGCGGGTTGCGCACCAGCTGGCCCACGAAGCCCATCTGGGCGTGCCGCGCCATGGGCCAGACCGAGGCCACGTTCAGCAGCGGCACGCACACGCCGATCAGCACCGAAATCAGCAGCAGGCCTTGGGTGCCGGCCAGGCGCTCGGCCAGCGTCAGGCAGATGAAGGAGTTGAAGCGGAAAGCGATCTGCGCGCTGGCGGCATGCTCGCGCTTGTCGATGTGGGTGCGCAGCCAGGGCAGGAAGGGCAGGCTGTAGGACAGGCCGATGCCGACGGCGCACAGGGCCACGCCCGCGCCCACCAGGTTCGAGGTGGCGCCGAAGTCCAGCGGGCTGCGCACGATGGAGTGAAACAGCAGGACAGGAAAGAGAAAGTAGTAGACCAGGCTCTCGACCTGGTCCCAGACCTTGCGGTTCAGGGCGGTGTAGCGGCACAGGAGCCAGCCGCAGGCGATGAGGGAGAAATCGGGGAAAAGGAGCTGGGCGTGGTTCACCGGGCGAGGATAAACGGGCAAATGCCATGGGTAATCCTGGGAATGGATGGCCAGCGCTTGCCGCTAGCATTCGGGGTTTCGAAATTGATCGACCATTCCCCAAGAAGGAGTTCTCTGATGATTCAACGTCGCCATTGGGCCGCGCTGGCCGCTGCCGCTGCGATGCTTAGTGTGGCCGGCCCCAGCCTGGCGCAGGGCTATCCGAACAAGCCGATCGAGCTGCAGGTGCCGTTTGCACCCGGCGGCACCACGGACATCGTGGCTCGCGTCACCGCCGACCCGTTGGGCCGCGTGCTGGGCCAGAGCGTGGTGGTGGTGAACAAGGCCGGCGGCGGCGGCATCGTGGGCGCTGCGGAAACCGCGCGCGCCACGCCCGACGGCTACAAGCTGGGCGTCGCGACGGTGTCGAGCACGGCGGCCAATCCGGCCATCAATCCCAAGGTGCCGTACGACCCGGTCAACGACTTCACGCCCATCATCAACATCGCTGCCACGCCCAATGTGATCGCGGTCAACCCCAGCTTTCCGGCCAAGAACTACGCGGAATTCGTGGCCGAGATCAAGCGCAATCCGGGCAAGTATTCGTATGGCAGCTCGGGCACGGGCGGCATTGGCCACCTGCTGATGGAGCTGTACAAGAACCTGAGCAATACCTTCGTCACGCACATCCCGTATCGCGGCGCCGGCCCGGCACTGAATGACGTGGTGGGCGGCCAGGTGCCGATGATCTTCGACAACCTGCCCTCTGCGCTGCCCTTCATCCAGGCCGGCAAGCTGGTGCCCATCGTGGTGGCTGCGCCGCAGCGCCTGAAGGAGCTGCCGAATGTGCCCACCTTCAAGGAAGTGGGCCTGGAGCCGGTGAACCGCATGGCCTACTACGGCATCCTGGGCCCCAAGGGCCTGCCCAAGGAAGTGGTCGACAAGATCAATGCCGGCACCCGCAAGGCCTTGGAAGATCCGGCGGTGCGCAAGCGTATCGAGGACACCGGCTCGATCATCGTGGCCAACACACCCGAGCAGTTCGCCGAGCAGATCAAGGCCGAGTACGCGGTGTACAAGCAGGTGGTGGCCAAGCAGAAGCTCAAGCTGGATTGACCAACCGCCCCCCGGCTTTTCACGCCCTTCGGGCGTGTAACGCCACCCCCCGAGGCGGGGACCCCACCTGGGGCCCGGCAAAGCCGGTTCCCCGGTGCGGGACGGGTATCGGAAGTCAGAGCCGCCTTTCGGGCGGCTTTCTCTTTTTGTTTTGCTAGGCTTGCGGGCCGATGACCGTTGCGCCTGCCACTGCCTTTCCCGAAATCGACGAGTTCGTCGATGCGTTGTGGCTCGAGTTCGGGCTGGCCAAGAACACGCTGGAAGCCTATCGGCGCGACCTGAGCTTGCTCGCGCAGTGGCTGCGCGAGCGGCGGGGCACGCTGGACGGCGCGGGCGAGCACGACCTGCAGGCCTACATGGGCGCGCGGCTCTCGCAAAAGGGCAAGGCCACGTCGGCGAACCGGCGCCTGACGGTGTTCAAGCGCTACTACCGCTGGGCCCTGCGCGAAAGGCGCATCGACGCCGACCCCACGCTGCGCCTGGTGCCGGCGCGCCAGTCGCTGCGTGTGCCCAAGACGCTCACGGAAAAGCAGGTGGAAGACCTGCTGGCCGCGCCGGACCTGGGCACGCCGCTGGGCCTGCGCGACCGCGCCATGCTCGAGCTGATGTATGCCAGCGGCTTGCGGGTGAGCGAACTGGTGGGCCTGAAGCTGCACGACCTCGGCATGAACGAGGGCGTGCTGCGCGTGATGGGCAAGGGCAGCAAGGAACGCCTGGTGCCCTTCGGCGCCGAGGCGCGGCGCTGGATCGAGCGCTACCTGCACGAGGCGCGCGCAGACATCCTGGCCGGGCAGCAGACGGCGGACCTGTTCGTCACCGCGCGTGGCGCCGGCATGACGCGTGTCATGTTCTGGGTCATCGTCAAGAAATGCGCGGTGGCGGCCGGCATCCGCTCGCCGCTGTCGCCGCACACCTTGCGGCATGCCTTTGCCACGCACCTGCTCAACCACGGCGCCGACCTGCGCGCGGTGCAGATGCTGCTGGGGCATGCCGACATTTCCACCACCACCATCTACACCCACGTGGCGCGCGAGCGGCTCAAGCAGCTGCATGCGCAGCATCACCCGCGTGGATAGGCATCCGCATTGTTGAAGAAGACATGAAGCAAGTTCCGCAACTCCACACATCACCACGCATCTCGCGGCGCGCATTGGCGGCAGGCGCACTCGCTTTGGCCGCGCTCGCCGGCGCCGGCGCTGCCATGGCCCAGCCGCAGGTGCCCAAGACCATCCGCATCGTCGTGGCCTATCCGGCCGGCGGCGTCAGCGACGTGATCGCCCGCGCGCTGGGCGAGAAGCTGTCGGCGCAATTGGGCAGCGCCGTCGTGGTCGAGAACAAGGCGGGCGCCAGCGGCACCATCGGCATGGACGCCGTCGCCAAGGCGCCGGCCGACGGCAGCGTGCTGGGCTTCTCCGCCATCAGCCCGCTCGTGCTCAGCCCGCACCTGGGCAAGCTGCCCTACGACCCGCAGAAGGACATCGCGCCCGTGGCCAGCGTGATGGTGTCGCCGGTGATGCTGCTGGCCACCTCGGCCAGCAAGAGCCAGGACTTTGCCGGCCTGCTGCGCGAGGCCAAGGCGTCGCCGGGCGCGATCCGCTGGGCCACGTCGGGACAGGCATCGCTGGGGCACATCATGCTGGAGCAGCTGCGCGCCGCCACGGGCGTGGACATCACCCACGTGCCGTACAAGGGCGGCGGCCAGCAGCTCAACGATGCGCTGGGCGGGCAGTTCGAGATCCTGTCGACCAACGCGGGCCCGACGCTGTCGCCGCACATCCAGTCGGGCAAGCTGCGTCCGCTGGCCGTGGGCGCGCCTTCGCGGCTGCCCGGCCTGCCGCAGGTACCGACGCTGGCGGAGCTGGGCTGGCCGGCGGCCAACCTGTCGTCGCGCTTCGGCATCTTTGCGCCCGCCGGCATGCCGCCGGCGCTGGTGGAGCGCTACAACGTCGAGATCAACCGGGCGCTGGCCAGTGCGGAAATCGCCGCCAAGCTGCGCGCCACCGACAACGAACCGGCTGGCGGCGCCGCGGGCGAGTTCGCGCGCGAGATCGCCAGGGAGTACGAGTCCAACGGCCGGATCATTCGCGCGGCCGGCATCAAGGCGGAGTGACTATCTGCCGGGCGCTTGCGCCGCTGCCGCCTGCGCGTCGAGCAGCCGCAGCTCTTCATCGCTGAAGCCCGCCCGCGAGCGCGCTTCGTGGTTGAAGGGCGGCTTCAGGCGCGGCGCCTCGTAGCGCGCCACCAGCTCCGGATACAGCGCCTCGGGGTCTTGCCCGCTGCGCTCGCACAGCCAGCGGTACCAGTGGTTGCCGATGGCCACGTGGCCCACCTCGTCGCGCAGGATGATGTCCAGGATGGCCACCGCCTCGTGCGCGTCGGGCGTGTTCACGCGGCGCAGCTTGGCCTGGATGAGCGGGGTGGCGTCCAGCCCCCGCGCTTCGAGCGTCCGCGGCACCAGCGCCATGCGGGCGAGCACGTCGTCCCGGGTGCGCTCGCACATGGTCCACAGGCCGTCGTGGCCCGGAAAGTCGCCGTAGCGCCAGCCCATGGTTTGCAGGTGCGCATGCAGCAGGCTGAAGTGCTGCGCCTCTTCGTCCGCCACGCGCAGCCAGTCGCGGTAGTAGGCGGCGGGCATGCCGTCGTAGCGCCACACCGCGTCCAGCGCGAGGTTGATGGCGTTGAACTCGATGTGGCAGATGGAATGCACCAGCGCGGCCCGGCCTTCGGTGGTGAAGGGCGAACGCTTGGGCACCGCGGTGGCCGAGACGCGTTCGGGCCGGTCCGGGCGGCCCGGAACGCCTTCGCCGTCGCCGGGGGTGCGCACGGGGTCGCCGCCGATGCCGTCCAGGTCGCCGCTGGCGGCCAGGGCGCGGGTGGCTCGGACTTTGCTGTCGGGGTCGGTCAGGCGCAAAGCCTCCAGGGCACGAAGGCGAGGGTGCATCCCTACAATTCTAGGTTTCGGGATCGATTCGATAAGGAATCTGCAATGGCCTTGTATGAACTGGACGGCGTGGCGCCTCAACTGGGCGAAGGCGCCTGGGTGGCCGACAGCGCGCAACTCATCGGCAACGTGATACTGGGCGAGCACGCCAGCGTCTGGTTCGGCACCGTGGTCCGCGGAGACAACGAGCCGATCCGCATTGGCCGCAATTCCAACGTGCAGGACATGTCGACCCTGCATTCGGATGCCGGCGTGCCGCTCACGCTGGGCGAGAACGTCACGGTGGGCCATATGGTGATGCTGCACGGCTGCACCATCGGCGACAACTCGCTCATCGGCATTGGCGCGGTGGTCTTGAACAAGGCCCGCATCGGCCGCAACTGCATTGTCGGTGCCGGCAGCGTGGTGACCGAGGGCAAGGAGTTTCCCGACAACTCGCTCATCTTCGGCGCGCCGGCCAAGGTGGTGCGCACGCTGGACGAGGCCTCGGCCGCGCGGCTGCGCGCCAACGCACAACACTATGTCGACAACAGCGAGCGCTTCCGCAAGGGCTTGAAGAAGGTCGGCTGACAACACTGGGAAATCCGTCTTGAGCGAACTGCACAAATTCCTGTTCGAGGGCCTGCCGGTGCGCGGCATGATCGTGCGCCTGACCGACGCCTGGCAGGAGATCCTGGCCCGCCGCGCCTCCAACACCACCACGGGCGCCTATCCGCCGCCGGTGGCCGAACTGCTTGGCGAGATGACGGCCGCGGCGGCGCTGATGCAGGCCAACATCAAGTTCAAGGGCTCGCTCATCCTGCAGATCTTCGGCGACGGGCCGGTCAAGGTCGCGGTGGCCGAGGCCAAGGCGGACATGAGCGTGCGCAGCACCGCCACCGTCACCGGCGAAGTCGCGGCCGATGCGCAGCTGCCGCAGATGGTCAACCTGCACGGGCGCGGACGCTGCGCCATCACGCTGGAGCCGGCCGAGCGCGTGCCGGGCCAGCAGACCTACCAGGGCGTGGTGCCGCTGGTGGATGAGCACGGCAAGCCGCTGGTCAGGCTCAACGAGGTGCTGCAGCACTACATGCTGCAAAGCGAGCAGCTCGACACCACGCTGGTGCTGGCCGCCGACGACAAGGTGGCGGCGGGCCTCTTGATCCAGCGCCTGCCCACCAAGGGCGTGGCCAACCTGGAGGGCACGCAGGAAGCAGGCGCGGCGGTGCAGGGCATCTCGCTGGAAGACCGGATCGGCCAGAACGAGGACTACAACCGCATCTCCATCCTGGCTGCGAGCCTCACGCGCGACGAGCTGCTGGGGCTGGACGTGGACACCATCCTGCGGCGCCTCTTCTGGGAAGAGAAGCTGCTGCGCTTCGAGCCGCAGGTCGGCATGCTGGGCCCGCGCTTTCGCTGCACCTGCAGCCGCGAGCGGGTGGCCGGCATGATCCGCGGCCTGGGCGTGCAGGAGGCGGAGGAGATCCTGGCCGAGCGCGGCGACATCGAGGTGGGCTGCGACTTCTGCGGCAAGCAGTACCGCTTCGACGCGGTGGATGCGGCGCAGATCTTCACCGCGCCCAAGGACCAGCTGCCCGGCAGCCCGACGGTTCAGTAGCTGCCGGCGTCTTTCGCGCGGCCCTGCAGCAAGTCCTGGAACAGCCGGTGCTCGCAGGCCGGGTCGGAGCATTTGTCGCAGGACCAGGTCCAGCGTGATTTGGCGCCGGCGCCCGCATCCTGCGACGGCGCAGCAAGCCCCAGCAGCGGCGCGATGAGCCGCCAGGCGCCGTCCAGGCGGGCCTGGGCTTCGCCATGCAGCACCGAGAAGGCGATGCCCGCCTGAACCAGCCATTCGCGCCAGCGCAGGCCTTCTTCATCGCCATGCGCATGGGATGACGCCAGCAGCAGGACGAGGGCAGGGGACTGCAGCTGGCTGCTGTCTTCAACCGCCTGGACGAAGAAGGATGTGCCTTGCAGGCGAGGCGCCAGCGCGTTCGCCAATGCCTGCCGGCCGGCGCGGTCGGCGCCCAGCAAGGCAATCTGCTGCTTCAACGCGTGATCTGCACGAACACTTCGTTGGGCTTGACCATGCCCAGCTCGGCGCGTGCGCGTTCCTCGACCATTTCCAGGCCTTCCTGCAGATCGCGCACCTCGGAGGCCAGGCGTTCGTTGGCCTGCGCGGCGCGCGTGTTGGCCTCCTGCAGCCGGGTGAGCGACTCGCGCTGCTTCGCCACGTCGGGCACGCTGCCACGCCCCGTCCACAGTTGAAACTGAAGGACGAGGAGCAGCAGGACCAGGACGATCGGAACGATGCGCGAGCGCATGGCGGCCGGTCTGGAAAATCAGCCGGCGGTCAGCGCAGGTTGTAGAAGGCAGCGCGGCCGGGGTAGCTGGCCACGTCGCCCAGGTCTTCCTCGATGCGCAGCAGCTGGTTGTACTTGGCCATGCGGTCCGAGCGCGACAGCGAGCCGGTCTTGATCTGGCCGGCGTTGGTGCCCACCGCGATGTCGGCGATGGTGGAGTCTTCGGTCTCGCCCGAGCGGTGCGAGATGACGGCGGTGTAGCCCGCGCGCTTGGCCATCTCGATGGCGGCGAAGGTCTCGGTCAGCGTGCCGATCTGGTTGATCTTGATCAGGATCGAGTTGGCGATGCCCTTGTCGATGCCTTCCTTCAAGATGCGGGTGTTGGTGACGAACAGGTCGTCGCCCACCAACTGAACCTTCTTGCCCAGGCGCTCGGTGAGCAGCTTCCAGCCGTCCCAGTCGCCTTCGTGCATGCCGTCCTCGATGCTGATGATCGGGTACTTGTCGCACCAGGTGGCCAGCATGTCGGTCCACTGCGCGGCTTCCAGTTGCAGGCCGCCTTCGCCGGCCAGGACGTACTTGCCATCCTTGTAGAACTCGCTGGCGGCGCAGTCCAGGCCCAGGGCGATCTGCTCGCCCGCCACGAAGCCGGCCTTGTCGATGGCTTCCAGGATGAGCTGGATGGCCGCCTCGTGGCTCTCGACGTTGGGGGCAAAGCCGCCTTCGTCGCCCACGGCGGTGGGCATGCCGCGGCTGTCGATGATCTTCTTGAGCGAGTGGAACACCTCGGCGCCGTAGCGCAGCGCTTCGCGGAAGCTCGGTGCGCCCACCGGAATGATCATGAACTCTTGCAGGTCCAGGCTGTTGTTGGCATGCGCGCCGCCGTTGATGACGTTCATCATCGGCACCGGCATCTGCATGCCGCCCATGCCGCCGAAGTAGCGGTACAGGGGCAGGCCCGACTCCTCGGCGGCGGCGCGGGCCACGGCCATCGACACCGCCAGCATGGAATTGGCGCCCAGGCGGCTCTTGTTGTCGGTGCCGTCCAGGTCGCACAGGGTGCGGTCGAGGAAGGCCTGTTCCGACGCATCGAGGCCCAGCACGGCTTCGGAGATCTCGGTGTTGATGTGCTCGACGGCCTTCAGCACGCCCTTGCCCAGGTAGCGGCTCTTGTCGCCGTCACGCAGCTCGATGGCTTCGCGCGAGCCGGTGGAAGCGCCCGAGGGCACGGCGGCGCGGCCCATGGTGCCGGACTCCAGCAGCACGTCGCATTCGACGGTGGGGTTGCCGCGGCTGTCGAGGATTTCACGGCCGACGATGTCTACGATTGCGCTCATACTCAATTGGCTCCAGATATCAAAACTTGTGGAATCGCTGGCGCGAAGGGCGTTTACAGGCCCTCGACCACGATCATTCGCATGATCGCAGCACCGGCGCGCGCTTCGCGCGCTTTGCCGTATTCCGCGGATGCATAAAACTTATTCGCCGCCTCGACCGAAGGAAACTTGAGGATCACGATGCGCTGCGGATTCCAGTCGCCTTCCAGCACCTCGACCTTGCCGCCGCGCACGCACACCTCGGCGCCGTGCGCCTGCATGGCAACGCTGGACCACTTCTTGTACTCCTCGTACTGCGTGGGATTGGTGACTTCGACGTTGGCGATGACGTAGGCGCTGCTCATGGTGGTCAATGCTCTTTCTTCAGGCTTGGAAGTTGTTTTCGAGGAAGGGGGTCTTCTTGGTGATGCGATCGAGGGCAACCAGCGTTTCAAGCAGGGATTTCATGTGCTTGAGCGGCACCGCGTTGGGGCCGTCGGAGAGCGCCTTGTTCGGATCGGGATGCGTTTCCATGAACAGGCCTGAAATGCCCACAGCCACCGCTGCGCGCGAGAGCACCGGCACCATCTCGCGCTGGCCGCCTGAACTGGTGCCCTGGCCGCCCGGCAGCTGCACCGAATGCGTGGCGTCGAACACCACCGGCGCGCCGGTCTCGCGCATGATGGCCAGGCTGCGCATGTCGCTCACCAGGTTGTTGTAGCCGAAGCTGGCGCCGCGCTCGCACGCCATGAAGTTGTCTTCGGGCAGGCCTGCTTCGCGCGCCGCGTCGCGGGCCTTGTCGATCACGTTCTTCATCTCGTGCGGCGAGAGGAACTGGCCCTTCTTGATGTTCACCGGCTTGCCCGACTGCGCCGCGGCGCGGATGAAGTCGGTCTGGCGGCACAGGAAGGCCGGGGTCTGCAGCACGTCGACCACCTTGGCGGCCTCGGTGATGTCGTCTTCGTTGTGGACGTCGGTCAGCACCGGCAGGCCCAGCTCGCGCTTGACCTTGGCCAGGATGTCCAGGCCCTTCTCGCGCCCGGGGCCGCGAAAGCTCGAGCCCGAGCTGCGGTTGGCCTTGTCGAAGCTGCTCTTGAAGATGAACGGAATGCCCAGCGAAGCGGTGATTTCCTTCAGCGTGCCGGCGGTGTCCATCTGCAGCTGCTCGGACTCCACCACGCAGGGGCCGGCGATCAGGAAGAAGGGCTTGTCCAGCCCGATGTCGAATCCGGTGAGTTTCATGCGCTCTCCGCTGTGCTGAGCTTGAAGGCCGCCCTCAGGCGACCACTTTCAGGGACGTCTTCTCGACACCTTGGTGCACCAGCGCCGCCTCGACGAAGGCGATGAACAGCGGGTGGCCGCCCCAGGGCGTGGACTTGAACTCGGGGTGGAACTGCACGCCCATGTACCAGGGGTGCTGCGCCTTGGGCAGCTCGACGATCTCGGTGAGCTGCTCGCGCTGCGTCAGGGCCGAGATCACCAGACCCGCCTTGCGCAGCTGGTCGAGGTAGTTCACGTTGGCTTCGTAGCGGTGGCGGTGGCGCTCGGTGACCACGTCGCCATAGATGCTGTGGGCCAGCGTGCCGGGCTGCACGTCGGAGCTCTGCGCGCCCAGGCGCATGGTGCCGCCCAGGTCGGACTGCTCGTTGCGCACCTTGATGCTGCCGTCCGCGTCCTTCCACTCGGTGATCAGCGCGATCACGGGGCAGGGGGTCTTGGCGTCGAACTCGGTGCTGTTGGCGTCCTTCAGGCCCGCCACGTTGCGGGCGTACTCGATGGTGGCCACCTGCATGCCCAGGCAGATGCCCAGGTAGGGGATCTTGTTCTCGCGGGCGTAGCGGGCCGCGCAGATCTTGCCTTCCACGCCGCGCTGGCCGAAGCCGCCGGGCACCAGGATGGCGTCGTACTTGGCCAGGCGCGAGACGTTGTCGGGCTCGATGGTTTCCGAGTCGATGTAGTCGATCTTCACGCGGGCATGGTTCTTCATGCCGGCATGGCGCAGCGCCTCGTTGAGCGACTTGTAGCTGTCGGACAGGTCGACGTACTTGCCCACCATGGCAATGGTGACCTCGTGCTGCGGGTGCTCCACCTCGTGCACCAGGTCGTCCCAGCGCTGCAGCTTGGCCGGCGGGGTGTTGATGCGCAGCTTGTCGCAGATGAGGCCGTCCAGGCCCTGCTCGTGCAGCATGCGCGGCACCTTGTAGATGGTGTCCACGTCCCACATGGAGATCACGCCCCACTCGGGCACGTTGGAAAAGAGCGAGATCTTGGCGCGCTCTTCTTCCGGAATGGGCCGGTCGGCGCGGCACAGCAGGGCGTCGGCCTGGATGCCGATCTCGCGCAGCTTCTGCGCGGTGTGCTGGGTCGGCTTGGTCTTGAGCTCGCCGGCGGCGGCGATCCAGGGCAGGTAGCTCAGGTGGACGAAGGCGGCCTGGTTGGGGCCGGCGCGCAGGCTCATCTGGCGCACCGCTTCCAGGAAAGGCAGGGACTCGATGTCGCCCACGGTGCCGCCGATTTCCACGATGGCCACGTCCACTTCGTCGGGCGTGCCGATGCCGGCGCCGCGCTTGATGAAGTCCTGGATCTCGTTGGTGATGTGCGGAATCACCTGCACCGTCTTGCCCAGGTAGTCGCCGCGGCGCTCTTTCTCGAGCACGCTCTTGTAGATCTGGCCGGTGGTGAAGTTGTTGGCCTTGCGCATGCGCGTCGTGATGAAGCGCTCGTAGTGGCCCAGGTCCAGGTCGGTTTCGGCCCCGTCGTCGGTGACGAACACTTCGCCGTGCTGGAACGGCGACATCGTGCCCGGATCGACGTTGATGTAGGGGTCGAGCTTGATGAGGGTGACTTGGAGGCCGCGCGATTCGAGCAGCGCGGCGAGAGAGGCGGAGGCGATTCCCTTGCCGAGGGAAGACACCACACCGCCAGTAACGAAGACGAATTTGGTCATGCCATTACCGAACGCGAGATTCGGGCAGTGGGAAATTCGAATTATAGGGGTTGGCCCCAGTCAGCCGGCCCGCGCGGGCCAAATACCGGGGCACGGCGTGGGCCCGTCGTCATTACACTTGCGTCCCTATGCAAGATCTTGCCGGCAAGCACATCGTTCTGGGTCTCACGGGCGGCGTGGCCTGCTACAAATCGGCCGAGCTGTGCCGCCTCATGGTCAAGGCCGGGGCCACGGTGCAGGTGGTCATGACCGAGTCGGCCACCCAGTTCATCACCCCGGTGACCATGCAGGCGCTGTCGGGCCGCCCCGTGTACATCTCCCAGTGGGACGTGCGCGAGCCCAACAACATGCCGCACATCAACCTGAGCCGCGAGGCCGACGCGATCGTGCTGGCGCCGTGCAGCGCGGACTTCATCGCGCGGCTGGTGCAGGGGCGCTCCGACGAACTGCTCAGCCTGATGTGCCTGGCGCGCCCTATCGACCGGGTGCCGCTGCTGCTGGCCCCGGCCATGAACCGCGAGATGTGGTCGCACCCGGCCACGCTGCGCAACCTGGCGCAGGTGCAGGCCGACGGCGCCATCGCGCTGGGCGTGGGCACCGGCGCGCAGGCCTGCGGCGAGACTGGCGACGGCCGCATGCTGGAGCCGGCCGAGCTCATGGAAGACATCGTCGCCCACTTCCAGCCCAAGGTGCTGGCGGGCCAGCATGTGCTGGTTACTGCGGGCCCCACCTTCGAGGCCATGGACCCGATCCGCGGCATCACCAACCATTCCTCGGGCAAGATGGGCTTTGCCATTGCCCGGGCGGCGCGCGAGGCAGGGGCGCGGGTGACGCTCGTTGCTGGCCCCGTGCACCTCGCCACCCCACGCGGGGTGAAACGCATCGACGTGCAGTCGGCCCAGCAGATGCTGGCGGCGGCGCAGTCTGCGGCGCAGGACGCCAACGTGTTCGTGGCCACCGCGGCGGTGGCCGACTGGCGGCCCGCCACCCACAGCAACCAGAAGATCAAGAAGGACGGCAGCGGCCGGGCGCCCTCGCTCGCCTTCACCGAAAACCCCGACATCCTGCTGACGCTGGCGCAGGGCGAGCGCGCCAGGCGCGGCCAGCTCTACTGCGTGGGCTTCGCGGCCGAGAGCGAGAACCTGGTGGAACATGCGAAGGCCAAGCGCGAGCGCAAGGGCATTCCGCTGCTGGTGGGCAACATCGGCCCGCTCACTTTCGGGCAGGACCACAACAGCCTGCTGCTGGTCGATGACGCCGGCGTGCGCGAACTGCCGCGCGCGCCCAAGCAGGTGCTGGCGCGCGAGCTGGTGGCCGAGATCGCGGCGCGCCTGCCCGTGTGGAAGCCGGCCTGACCGCACTTCGGCTCCTGAGCCATGCACTCCTCCTGGGACACCCCGCCCAATGGCGACTTCGCCAGCTATGTGGAGCGCCTGACGGCGCAGGCTGCGCAGCGCCAGCTGATGGCGCAGCGCGCCGGCCAGCAGGGCCTGCAGCCCATCGACGCGCCGGTGCCCGGCGCCCCTGAGGCCGAATCCTCCGCCTCAGGGCACATCGGGGCCGATGCGGCAGCGGCCGAGCGGGCGCGTGCGCTGTTCGCCCCGCCCGGCCTGCAACTCCCAACCGAGCATCCGCTGACACGCGGCTTGCGCCAACTCCTCAAGAAGCTCGAAGGCAACCTGCAGGAGATGGCGCGGCAGCAGCAACAGCAGAAGACGAAAAAATGAGAATCGACGTCAAAATCCTCGACCCCCGCATGGCAGAACAACTGCCGGCCTATGCCACGCCCGGCAGCGCCGGCCTGGACCTGCGCGCCTGCCTCGATGCGCCCATCACCCTGGAGCCCAACGGCTGGCAGCTGGTGGGCACCGGCATTGCCATCCACCTGGCCGACCCTGGCTATGCGGCGCTGATCCTTCCGCGCTCGGGCCTGGGCCACAAGCACGGCATCGTGCTGGGCAACCTGGTCGGCCTGATCGACAGCGACTACCAGGGCGAACTGAAGGTGAGCGCCTGGAACCGCAGCAACGTGCCCTTCGTGCTGCAACCCATGGAGCGGCTGGCCCAGCTGGTCATCGTGCCGGTGGTGCAGGCCCGCTTCAACGTGGTGGACGAGTTTCCGCCCAGCGAGCGCGGCGAGGGCGGCTACGGTTCGACCGGCAAGCACTGACGCCGGGCGCCGAGTTGTTTCCGCCAGGTAAAGGCGGGAACCGCCCGTTCAAGCCTGTGCTCGAAATCGACAGGAGATGCGTTGTGTCGGCAGTGCGACCTGCACATGCATCGATCTGAAACGAGGAGCAACTCCATCATGAAAAAAATGCTCAACCGAATGGGCATGCTCGGCCGCCTGGGCCTGGGCGCCGCGGCCCTTGCCGCACTCAGCGCCTGCGTGGCGCCGGCCCCCTACTACCAGCAGACCGCCACCTACCCCTATGAGCCTGCCCCGTCCTACCCCGTGGTCGGCACGCCGGTTCCGCAGGTGTCCTACGGCCGTGTGGTCAACATCGAAGTGCTCCAGACGCAAAGCTCGGGCGGACCCCAGAGCGGCGTCGGCGCCGTGACCGGCGGGGTGGTGGGCGGTGTGCTCGGCCACCAGGTCGGCGGCGGCAGCGGCAAGGCGGCTGCCACCGTGCTGGGCGTGGTGGGCGGCGCCCTGCTGGGCAATGCCATCGAAGCCAACACCCGCTCGCCGCGCGTCTACCAGAGCTACCGGGTGTCGATCCAGACCGACAACGGCAACTACCGCGCCTTCGACGTGCAAAGCCCGGGCGACCTGCGCGTGGGCGACCGCGTGCGCATCGACGGCAACCAGATCACGCGCGTCTGAGTTCTTCGCCGCGCCAAAGAAAAAGCCGGGCACTGCCCGGCTTTTTTACTGTGCATCGAACCGGGACGGCTCAATGCAGCGTGTCGTTGCCCGGCGCCATGGGCTGCACCTTGAAGAAGCCCGTGCCCGCGGTGCCGCGGCCGATCTCGTCCTCGGTGGCTTCGCGCACCGCTTCCACCTTCAGCTCCAGGCGCAGCGCGATGCCGGCCAGCGGATGGTTGCCGTCGAGCACCACGTGCTCGGGGTAGATCTCGGTCACGGTGTAGAGCAGGTTGGCGGGCAGGGTGCCGCTGTTGCCCTTGGGCAGGGCACTGCCGTCGAAGGTCATGCCTTCTTCCAGCTCCTTCGGGAAAATGGCGCGCGGCTCGAGGAAGACGAACTCCTCGTCGTAGTCGCCGAAAGCCTCCTCCGGCTCGATGTGCAGCTGCAGCTGCGCGCCGGGCTCGTGGCCTTGAAGCGCGGCCTCGATGGGCTTGAGCAGGTCGTCGCCGCCCACCAGGAATTCCACCGGCTCGTCCAGCTCATCGAGCAGCTCGCCCAGCGTGTCCTTCAGTTTCCAGGTCAGTGCGACCACGCATTGTTGAGTGATTTCCATACGAGAATTGTCCCATGGACATCAACACGCCACTGGCGCTGCTCGGCGGCATCAGCCCGCAGCAATTCATGCGCCGTTACTGGCAGAAGAAGCCGCTTCTGGTTCGCGGCGCCGTTCCCGACATGGTGCCACCGATCCCGCGTGCGCAGCTGTTCGACCTTGCTGGCCAAGAGGGCGTTGAGTCGCGGCTCATCCAGCATGGCGGCAAGAACGGGCAGGTCTGGACGCTGCGCCACGGGCCCTTCGGGCGCCGTTCGCTGCCGCCCACCACGCAGCCCGGCTGGACCCTGCTGGTGCAGGGTGTGGACCTGCACCACCAGGGCATCCATGACTTGCTCAATCAGTTCCGCTTCCTGCCGGATGCGCGGCTGGACGACCTGATGATCAGCTACGCCAGCGACCGGGGCGGCGTGGGCCCGCACTTCGACAGCTACGACGTCTTTCTGCTGCAGGCGGCGGGCCGGCGCCGCTGGTCCATCGGGCGCCAGCGCGACATGCGGCTGCAGGAAGGCGTGCCGCTGAAGATCCTGGAGCGCTTCGAGCCCGAGCAGAGCTTCGTTCTCGAGCCCGGCGACATGCTCTACCTGCCGCCGCGCTATGCACACGACGGCGTGGCCGAGGGTACGGATTGCATGACCTATTCCATCGGCCTGCGTTCGCCCGCCAAGCGGCACCTGGGTGCCGATCTGCTGGCGCGCGTGGCCGAGGCGCATGCGGAAGAGCTGGAGCACGCGCCCGTTGCCCAGACGGCGCACACGCACTACCGCGATCCCGGCCAGGCAGCGGTCGAGGCGCCCGCAGCCATGCCGGCTGAACTGCAGGCCTTCGCGCGCGAGGCCGTCGCGCTGGCGCTGCGCTCGCCCGACGCCATCGAGCGTGCGCTTGGCGAGTCCATGACCGAGCCCAAGGCCAACGTGTGGTTCGACGATGACGGCGACGTGCCGCCGCAGCCCTGGCAGCGCGTGGTGCTCGATCGCCGCACCCGCATGCTCTACGACGCACGCCACATCTACATCAACGGCGAGAGCTTTCTGGCCGGCGGGCGGGACGCCACGCTGATGCGGCGCCTGGCCGACCGGCGCGAACTGCAGGCCAGGGACCTGGCGCGCGCGAGCGACGGCGCGCTGGAACTCCTGGCCGACTGGTGCGAAGCGGGGTGGGCCCATGCCGAGCAATGACGACGCATCATCGAACGGCGCCACGCTGGCGTCCGGCCCCTTCTCGGGCCCGGAGGAATTTGCGCAGCTCATTCGCCAGGCCATCGAAGCAGCGGCGCGCGAGGGCTGGCGCGAATGGGTCTGGAGCGACGCCGACTTTGCCGACTGGCCGCTGGGCGAGCGGGCCGTGGCCGAGGCGCTGCAGCAGTGGTCGTCCGCCGGGCGCCGGCTGACGCTCCTGGCTGAACGCTTCGATGTGTTCGAGCGGCATCATGCGCGCTTCGTGCACTGGCGCCGCATGTGGGGCCACATCGTCGATGCGCGCGTCTGCCGCGGTGCCGGATTGCCGGCCGTGCCCAGTGCCATCTGGACCCCGACCTGGGCATTGCGGCGCCTCGACGCCGAACGTTGCCGCGGCCACAGCGGCACCGATGCCATGGGGCGCCGCGCGCTGCGCGAAGCGTTAGACGAATGTTTGCGTGCGAGCCGCGAAGGCTTTCCGATCACGACGCTCGGCCTGTAGGCCAAGGCCGCGAACACCCTTTGATACACGCCGCGCGGGGCATGCCCGATGGATCGCGATCTAGAATTTTTTCGTTCTCGATTCGAAATCTCCAAGGAGCATGCATGAACAAGTCCGTCTGGCTGATCGCATCGTTGGTCGGTGCAGCTGCGCTGACCGCCTGCAACAAGCAGGAAGGCGCGGCACCGTCCGTGAGCACGCCGCCGCCTGCTGCCGTCACCCCCGCACCTTCGCCTGCGCCGGCTGCCCCGGCCGCCACACCTGCACCTGCCGCGCCAGCTGCCCCGGCTGCAACGCCCGGCACGCCGGCGCCCGATTCGCAAGCCGCGCTGGATGAAGCCAACAAGGCCGTCGAGGCTGCACGCAAGGCGGCAGCCGACGCCGCCGCGAACGCGCCCAAGAAGGAATAGCCGGGCCTGTCTGCCAAGACAAAAGCCGCCCTCGGGCGGCTTTTGTTCTTTGCGCGTCGCGAACAGGCGCAACTAAACGTCCAGCCAGGGCGTTCCGTCGGCCGCGTTCGCCGTCAGCATCTCGTCGGCGCTCGCGCCCAGCACCTGCGCCATGGCCTGGCGCACGATCTCGGGCTTGTTGTTCTGCTCGCTCAGGTGGGCTGCCACCAGGTGGCGCATGTGGCTGTGGCACAGCGCCTGCGCAATATCCGATGCTGCATTGTTCGACAGGTGCCCCCACTTGCCGCCCACTCGCTGCTTGAGAAAGGGCGGGTAGCTCGACACGGCGAGCATGTCCGTGTCGTGGTTGAACTCCAGCAGCAGCGAGTCGAGGCCGGCGAGCTGGGCGATCACGTAGGGCGTGGCATGGCCCAGGTCGGTGAGCACGCCCAGGTGGCGGGCGCCATCGGTGCAGCGCAGTTGCAGCGGCTCGCGCGCATCGTGCGGCACGGTGAAGGGGCGCAACTGCAGCTCGCCGACTTCGATCGCCTCGCCGTCGCGTGCAAAGCGCAGGCGTCCTTCGTAGTCGCGCGAGCCGCTCGCCAGCCAGGTGCCTTCGCTCATCCAGACGGCCACGCCGTGGCGCCGGGAGAAGGCATGTGCGCAACCGATGTGGTCGCCGTGTTCATGCGTGATGAAGACGGCGTCGATGTCGGTGGCCGCGAGGCCCGCGCGCGCGAGGCGCGCTTCCAGGTGGCGCAGGCCGAAGCCGCAGTCCACCAGCACGCGGCTGGTGGAAAGGCCGTTGCCGGCCTCGATCAGCGTGGCGTTGCCCGCGCTGCCGCTGCCCAGGCTGCGGAACCGGATCACTTCATGTCGTCGGCAATGACCTGGACGATCTTCTTGGCGTTGTCGCTGGTGTCGGGCGCGCCGGCTTCGGTGAGCACGCTGACGGTGCTCACGTCCGCCTGGCTCTTGACCTGCACGCGCAGCTTCAGCGGCTTCAGATCCTTGCCGGCCTGGCCGAAGCTCAGGATCTTGGCCCAGGTGCCGGGCTCCTTGCGGTCCGGCGGCACGTAGCGCACGAAGTACGTGCCGGCCGCGCGGTCGCGGTCTTCCACGGTGAAGCCGGTGCGGTCGAGCGTGAGGCCGACGCGGCGCCAGGCGCGGTCGAAGCTTTCGTTGATGCGCACGGTGGGCACGCCACCCTCGTTGCTGACCACGGCACGCTGCGCCGCGGCGGGCGCACCGGCGGCCATCATGGCCTTCGACTGCTCCTGCGGCACGCCAAGCTTGACCATCAGGCGGCGCAGGAATTCGTTTTCGAGCTCGGGGTCGGCCGGGCGCGGTTGCCAGACGGTCTGGTCCTTGGCGCTGTTGGAATAGACCTCGATCATGCCGCGATGGGTCACGAAGATTTCGGTGCCGTTGCCCGACTTTTCCAGCCGCGTGCGGAAGCGGTCCAGTTCGCCGGTGGAGTAGATGGAATCCACCAGCTTGCCCAGCGTGCCGCGGATGATGTCCTGCGGCAGCTTGGCGCGGTTCTCGGCCCAGTCGGTTTCCATGATGCCGATGTTGCGCTGGTCGGTGGTGAGCAAGAAGCCGTTTTCCTGCCAGAAATCGCGAATGGAATCCCAGAGCTGCTCGGGCGCGCGGTCGACCACCAGCCAGCGTTGCGTGCCGTTGCGCTCCATGCGCACGTCGCCGATCACGTTCGCTGCCGCGGGCTGGCTGGGCGCATTGGCCAGGCCCGCCTGCATGGCGTTGGCCGACACGCCGCCGCCGGGAATCGCGTAGCGGTTGTCCTTGGTGAGCTGGGTGAGATCGGGCGGGACTTCCAGCGTCGGCACCTTGCCGGCGCTCTTGTAGTCGATCTTGTCGCTCTCGAACACGGAGCAGGCGGCAAGGCTGGCAGCAAGAGCCAGCAACGCGAGGCGCGAAAGAGTTTTCAAGGTGTTCTTCCTGATTGAGGGGGCGCTTTGGCGCTCTATGTGGCCGGTCTTGGACGCGGGTCGCGCGGGGGTGCCGGCTTTTGTGACGTCGTGGGGGCTTGTCGACTAATCCTTGAGCAGGCCGCTCTGGCGCAGAGCGGCTTCAACCACGGGGCGAGCCCCTTCGGACAGCTCGGTCAGGGGCAGGCGCATGGCGCCGCCGCACAGCCCGAGCCGGGACATGGCCCACTTCACCGGAATGGGATTGGGCTCCACGAACAGATGCCGGTGCAGCGGCAGAAGTTCCATCTGGATCTGCATGGCGCGGCGCGCGTCGCCGGCGATGGCGGCCATGCACAGCTCGTGCATCTTGCGCGGCGCCACGTTGGCCGTGACGCTGATGTTGCCCTGGCCGCCGCACAGCATGAGTGCCACGGCGGTCGGGTCGTCGCCCGAGTACACGGCGAATTCCTTGGGCACTTCGCGAATGAGCCACTGCGCACGCTCGATGTTGCCGGTGGCTTCCTTGATGCCCACGATGCCGGGCACCTGCGCCAGGCGCAGCACGGTGTCGTGCGCCATATCGGCCACGGTGCGCCCGGGCACGTTGTACAGCACGATGGGCAGGTCGCCCACGGCTTCGGCAATGGCCTTGAAGTGCCGGTACTGGCCCTCTTGCGTGGGCTTGTTGTAGTAGGGCACCACCTGCAGTTGCGAGTCGGCGCCCACGCCCTTGGCGAACTTGGCCAGTTCGATGGCCTCCTGCGTGGAGTTGGCACCGCAGCCCGCCATGACGGGCACACGCCCCTTGGCCTGCTCGACCGAGACGCGGATGATTTCGCAATGCTCTTCGACGTTGACCGTGGGCGACTCGCCGGTGGTCCCGACCACGCCGAGGCAGTCGGTGCCTTCTTCGATGTGCCAGTCGATCAGGCGGCGCAGGGCCGGGTAGTCGACGCTTCCGTCTTCATGCATCGGCGTCACGAGCGCGACGATGCTGCCAGTCAGTTGCTGCAAGGGGGAGTCTCTTTAGGACGAAAAGTCCTCATTCTACCGGCGCCGCCGGACCGGGCGGGAGCCTCAGCCCTGCGTTTGCAGCGGGTAGCGGGGCGGGGTTTCCCCCGGGTTCGGCGCCGCGCGGACGGCGGCAATGCGCTGGACGAAGCGCTCGGGGCTGTCCAGAAAACCATCTTCGTACGCCACCACGCGCAGGCCGTCGCAGGCACGCAGCAGTTCCCCGGGCGCCAGCAGGAAGTCGGGGCGCGAGGGCTTGCCGACGCTCTCGTTGCCCTGGGCGAAGGTTTCGTAGAGGAGCAGGCCGCCCGGCGCCACGGCCTGGATGATGTCCGGCAGCCGCGCGCGCCAGAGGTAGTTGGTGACGACGACGGCGTCGAAGGCCTGGCCGGCGAAGGGCCAGGGCCCGTTCTCGATGTCGGCCAGGACGGTCTGCCCGAAGGCGCCGGCGCTGGCCAGCGCCTCGGCCGAGCGGTCGACGCCCGTGACCGGATGCCCGCGCTGGGCGAACCAGCGCAGGTGCC
>NZ_BCUU01000045.1 GCF_001591385.1 Variovorax soli NBRC 106424 | reverse complement strand
GCATGGGCGGCCGCGGCCGACGTGGTGGCGGTGGCGGTGGCAACCGCGGCGGCCGTTCGGGCGGCGGCGGTGGCTACGGCGGTGGCCGCTTCGGCGGTCGCTGAATGTCTTGTCGGGGCACGCGCTTCGGCACGAGCAGAACAAAGGGCGCCTCGGGCGCCCTTTTTCATTGATGCGCCACCGGGCGGCTCAGCCCATGCGGCGCCCGCTCTGCCGGTCGAACAGGTGCGCGCGCCTGGCATCGACCACCAGCCCGACTTCGTCGTCCGGCCCCACCTCGACCCGGCCATGCACCGTGACCACCAGCTGCCCCTGCCCGACCTGCACCAGCAACTCCGTCTCGGCGCCGGTGGGCTCGACCACCACCACGCGTGCCCGCACGCCCTGGCCGGGGGCCGAGAGAGAGATGTCGCCCGGACGAATGCCGTAGTGCACCGGCGTGCCATCCGGCGCAGTCACACCCGGCGCAACGGGCCATGACGCGCCCTGCGCCTCGACGTGCACCTGCTCGCCCGCGCGCCGCACCACGCCCTCCATCACGTTCATGGCCGGCGAGCCGATGAACTGCGCCACGAACAGGTTGTCGGGCCGGTCGTACAGCTGAAGCGGCGTGCCGATCTGCTCCACGATGCCGTCGTGCATCACCACGATGCGGTCGGCCATGGTCATGGCCTCGATCTGGTCGTGCGTGACGTACACGGTGGTGGTCTTCAGGCGCTGGTGCAGCGCCTTGATCTCGGCGCGCATGGCCACGCGCAGCTTGGCGTCGAGGTTGGACAGCGGTTCGTCGAACAGGAACACCTTCGGGTCGCGCACGATGGCGCGGCCCATGGCCACACGCTGGCGCTGGCCGCCGGAGAGCTCGCGCGGGTAGCGTTCGAGCAGCGCGTCCAGGTTGAGGATCTTCGCCGCCTTGGACACGCGCTCGGCCGTCATGCCCTTTTCGGCGTTGCGCAGGCGCAGGCTGAAAGCCATGTTCTCGGCCACCGTCATGTGCGGATAGAGCGCGTAGCTCTGGAACACCATGGCGATGTCGCGATCCTTGGATTCGAGGTCGTTGACCACCTTGCCGTCCACGCCGATCTCGCCGCCGCTGATCTCCTCCAGCCCGGCGAGCATGCGCAGCAAGGTGCTCTTGCCGCAGCCCGAGGGGCCCACCAGCACCACGAACTCGCCGTCGGCGATGTCGAAGCTGATGCCCTGGATCACCTTCACCTTGCCGAAGGTCTTCTGCACTTCTCTGAACGATACGGAAGCCATGTGATGTCGTGCCCTTGAACTTTCTTTGGTGTGTCTTCAGCTCTTGACCGCGCCGGCGGTGAGCCCGCCCACCATGTAGCGCTTGAAGGTGTAGTAGATGGCTGCCGGCGGCAGCGCATAGACCAGGCCGGTGGCCATCAGCAGCTCCCACGGCGAATCGTCGGCGGCGAGGAAGTTGCCCAGCGCCACCGCCAGCGTCACGCTCTTGTCGTTGGACAGCAGCAGGAAGGCGTAGAGGTATTCGTTCCACGCCAGCAGCAGTGCATAGGTGCCCACGGCCACGAGCGAGGGCACCATCAGCGGCAGGTACACCAGGCGGAACAGCTGCAGCGGGGAGGCGCCGTCCATGCGCGCCGCCTCGTCCAGCTCGTAGGGCAGCTTGTCCGAGGCCTGCTTGAGCACCCAGATGCAGTAGGGCGACGCGATGGTCACCATGGCCAGGATCAGCGCCCACTGGCTGTTGAGCAGCCCGTAGTTGCCCATGGTCTTGTACATGGGCACCGCCAGGAAGGCCGCCGGGATGAAGTAGGTGAACAGCGCCATGTTGAGCACCGTGCGCCCGCCCCGCACCCGCAGCCGGCTGATGGCAAAGGCCGCGGTGGTGGCCACGAAGAGCGTGATGGCGCCCACCGCCACCGCGATGAACACCGAGTTGCCCAGCTGCACCCAGAAGTTGTTGAGGTAGTGGTGCTTCTCCCCGAACACCACCGAGAAGTTGGACAGCGTCGGCGACTTGGGCCACAGCGCCCCCGAGGTGGCCGAATCGCGCGGCGAGATGGCGAACAGCACCATGTGGTAGACCGGCAGCAGCGTCCACACCAGCACCGGAATGCCGATGAGCAGCAGCCTGGCCTCGGTGCCCACGTCCTTCCAGCGGAACTTGCGGCGCGCGGTCATTTGGAGAGCCTCTTCATCATGAAATACACCAGCGGGAGCACCAGCGGCATCGCCACCACGATGGACGCCATCGACAGGTCCACCTGGTCCAGCCGCAGGTAGCGGATGCCCAGCGTGGCCAGCACGTGCGTGAGGTCGGCCGGGCCGCCGCCGGTGAGCAGGTAGACGCTGTTGAAGTCGCCCAGCGTCCAGATCATCGACAGGATGAGCGATGTGACGTAGAGCGTGCGCATGGCCGGCCAGGTGATGAAGCGAAACTTCTGCAGCTTGCTCGCGCCGTCCACCGAGGCAGCCTCGTACTGCTCCGCCGGAATCGCCAGGCGCCCGGCCACCAGGATCAGCGTCCAGAACGGCAGCGACTTCCAGATGTGCACCAGCATCGAGAAGCCCAGTGCCAGCGTCGGGTCGTTCAGCCAGTTGGGTCCGTCGGCGCCGGTCAGGCGGAAGATCAGGCTGTTGATCACGCCCCACTCCGGGTTGAGCATGAAGCGTACCGAAAGAATGGTCGGGATGGACGGCAGCGCCCACGGCAGGATGAACACCGCCGCCAGGATGCGGATCCACCAGCGCTGCTGCACGAAGAAGCCCGACAGCAGCAGCGCCACGAGCATCTTGAGGTTGATGGCCACGACGAGGAACACCAGCGTGTTGATCACCGAGCGGAAGAAGATCGGGTCGTCCGCCAGGTGCACGTAGCTCTGCGGATGGCGCGCCAGCCAGAGGCCATAGCACACCGGATAGAGCACGAACACCAGGAAGACGAGGAGATAGGGCACCACCATGAGGCGGCCCCAGAACTCCCAGCGGCTGGGCCGCCGGGCGGCGCCAGGGCGAGCCCGCCCCGGCACCGCTTCGATTGCAGCGGATGTCGTCATGATTTTTCTCGGAAAGCCTCCCTGCTGAAGAAGGCGCAGGTGCTCAGTTGGGCGCGCCCGCCACGGTCTTGATGCGCGCGATCATTTCATCGACGGCCTTGTCCACCGGCACCTTCTCGTTGACCACGCGGTTCATCGCCTTGGCCCACACGTTCTCGTTGTTCAGCACGGTGAACTTGTAGTTCCTGGTGAACTCGAAGGTCACCGTGCCGGCCGCGTACTGGTTGTAGACCGAGAGGCGGTGCGGATCGGCCTTCCAGAAGTCGCGCTGCTGTGCGCCCTTGGTCACCGGGAACCAGCGGCCCAGCGCGCCTTCCACGTACGGCGTGAGGTTCTCTTCCTGCAGCAGGAAGGCGACGAACTTCTTCGCGGCTTCCTTGTTCTTGGCGTCCTTGAACACCACGCCCGTCTTCACCGCGGTGCGGTAGACCATCTTGCTGCCGTCCGGCTTGTTGGGAAAGCCCGCCGTGCGGATGCGCTCGGTGTAGTTCTTCTTGGCCTCCTCGCGCTGCTCGGGCGTGAGCGTGGCGTTGTTCATGTCGTCCAGCCACTTGGCCGCGATCGAGATGGTGGCGTTGTGCGTGAGCACGGTCGTCTTGTTGTGGAAGGCGACGTTGTTGTCCGGGTCCTTCCAGCTCGTCGAAGATGGCGGCGTGCAGCCCTTGGTATAGGGCGCGGTGTAGTCGGTCAGCGCGCCGATGAGGCCGGTGCGCACCTGCGGATCGTCCACCAGCAGCTTGCCGCTGTCGTCCACCAGCTTCACGTTGTAGGCGTCCATGAAGGTGAGGAAGGAATAGAAAGAGTCGCTCGAATCCACGCCCATGGGCATGCCGATGGCGAAGTTGCGCTTGCCGCTGGCCTTGCGGCTGGCCGGCTGCACCTTGTCGCACCAGAAGCTCCAGTAGTCCTTCCAGGCGGTGGGAATGTCCGAATCCTTGAAGCCGGCCTCCTCGAGCATGTCCTTCCAGTACTCGATGTGCATGGTCTGCTGCTTGATCGGGAAGGCGTAGTAGGCCTTGCTCTTGGTCTGGTTGTTGTAGAGCAAGGTGGTCTCGACCGTGTTGGGCGCGAAGTTGCCCAGGATGGGCTTGAGCACGCTGCTGATGTCCTCGAGCTTGCCGTCGTAGGCCCACTTGCCCGTGACCTGGAAGTCGTACACGTCGGCATACGCCACGTCCGGCGGGCTGCCCGAATCGAGCGCGGACACCGTCTTGGGGATCATGTCCTGCACGGGGTATTGCGAGAGTTCGATCTTCACGCCCTTGTTGGCGTCCTCGAACTTCTTGATGGCGGCGAAGAGCGCGTCGTCTTCGGCCTTGTAGAAGCCCTTGACCCACCACACGGTGAGCTTTTCCTGTGCCATCGCCTGGCCGCCCGCCAGCAGGCCGAGCGCGGCCAGCAGGGTCGGGGCAAGTGCTGCCTTGAGTTTCTTCATGATGCGTGTCTCCTGTCGTGTTGTCGGATTGCTGGTCGGGGTCAATGCATGTCTTTTGGCGCTGCGCCGCGGGCGCGCGATGCGGCGGCGCGTGGTGCGGCTTTGAGGTGCGGCGGCGGACGGCTCAGGCGCGGCAGGCTGCTGCGCGAGCCCAGCACCTCGTCGATGTCCTCGCGTGCGCTGTCGATCAGGAAGGCCACGGCAGCCTCGGCCGCCGCCGGGTCGCGGGCGATCAGCGCATCGAGCACGGCACGGTGCAGCGGCAGCGAGAGCGCCGGTCCGTTGGCCTTGGAGGTGGAGATTTCGAAGCTGGTGCGCAGCAGCGCGTGCAGCACCTTGTTCATCTGCACGATCATGCGGTTGTCGGCCGCGTTCAGGATGGCGTGGTGAAAGCGCAGGTCGAAGGTCACGTAGTCGCCGCCGTTCTCGATGGCTTCCTTCATGCCGGCATACGCCGCCTCCATCTCCTCGATGTGGCGCGGCGTGATGCGCCGGGCCGCCAGCCGGGCCGCGGCAGGCTCGACGGCGCGGCGCAGGTCATGCAGGTCGCGCACGAACTCATGCGTCAGGCCACAGCTGGCCTGCCAGGTGATGACATCGGGGTCGAACCAGTTCCACTTGTCCTGCGTGAGCACGCGCGTGCCGACCTTGGGGCCGGTCACCACCAGGCCCTTGGCCACCAGCGACTTCACCGCCTCGCGCACCACGGTGCGGCTCACGCCGAGTTGTTCGCACAGCACGGGCTCGGCCGGCATCGGGCCGCCGGCCGGATAGCGGCCGCCCACGATGGCCTCTCCCAGCAGATCCAGCGTGCGGCCGTGGGAGTTCTTGTTGCTTCGCATCGCGGACGCGCCGGATTTGCCGGGTGCTAGGCAGGCACCCGCGTCGGCAGGGGCTTGCCGGCGAAATGCGCGGCCAGGTTGGCGAGCACCAGGTTGGCCATGGCCTCGCGAGTTTCGCGCGTGCCGCTGGCCATGTGCGGCGTGAGCACCACCTGGGGCATCTCGCGCAGCTTGTCGGGCACGTGGGGCTCGGCGGCGAACACGTCCAGCGCCGCGCCGGCAATGTGGCCCTGCTCCAGCGCATGGATGAGCGCCGGCTCGTCCACCACGCTGCCGCGCGCCACATTGACCAGATAACCCTGCGGGCCCAGCGCCTGCAGCACCCGCGCATCGATCAGGCCGCGCGTGGCGGCGCCGCCGGGCGTGATGACGATGAGGAAGTCCACCGCCGTGGCCAGCGCCACCGCATCCGGGTAGTAGGTGTAGTTGACATCGGAGCGCGGCGAGCGCGCCGTGTAGCTGATGTGCATGCCGAAGGCTTCGGCCCGCCGGGCGATCGCCTGGCCGATCCGGCCCATGCCCACCACGCCCAGCTTGCCGCCGCTCACCTTGCGTGCCAGCGCGATGGGGCCCTTGGGCCACGCCCCTTCGCGCACGAAACGGTCGGCCTGCGGAATGCGGCGCGCCACGGAAAGAAGCAGGCCCATGGCCAGGTCGGCCACGTCGTCGTTGAGCACCTCGGGGGTGTTGGTGACAGGCACGCCGCGCTCATGCGCCGCCGCCACGTCCACGCCGTCATAGCCCACGCCGAACACGGTGATCACTTCCAGCGCCGGCAGCTGCGCAATGAGCTCGCGCGGCACCTTGGCCTCGCCATTGGCCACCACCGCCCGAATGCCGGGCGCCGCAGCCGCGAGCGCGGCCGGGTCGCCTTGATGAATGCGGTCATGCACCGTGTAGTCGCGCCGCAATGCCTCCATCAGGTAGGGCATCAGCGGGGCAGCCACCAGCACCTCGGGGCGCGCCATGCTCGTCTCCTTCAACACCAGGTCGGGACGGGCTGGCCTCCATGCAAACGGAGGTCGATCAGCCCGAAGCGGAGCCGATCATATGATGATTGAAACCGGTATCTTGCAGAGAAAACCCTAGGCGATTCCGATCCAGAAATTACCCGGGATGCCGAAGCGTCGCACGCTACGCCGCCTGCGCCCTTCTCACGAAGCGCCCCGCCCTCTGCCCCGTCGAGCGGCCCGCCGCGGTAAAGCTCAGCACCCCGTTCACCCACACCCGTTCGATGCCTTCGGAGAACTGCCGCGGCTGCTCGAAGGTGGCGGCGTCGCGCACCGTCTTCGGGTCGAAGACGACCACGTCCGCCATGCAGCCCTCGCGCAAAAAGCCGCGCTGCGGAATTCGAAAGCGCGTGGCCGACATGCCGGTCATCTTGTGGATCGCCTGCTCCAGCGGCAGCAGGCCGCGCTCACGCCAGTAGGTGGCCAGCACGCGCGGAAAGGCGCCCCACAGGCGCGGGTGCGGCCGCTCGTCGTGCGGCAGGCCGTCGGAGCCGATCATCGACAGCGGGTGCGTGATGACGCGGTCCACGTCGTCCTGGCGCATCTGGAAGTAGCAGGCGTTGCCGGGCTTGAGGCGCACCGCCGCTTCCTGCTGCGACACGCCCCACTCGGCCGCGATGTCCTTGATGTAGCGCCCGCCCATTTCCGGATGCGGCTGGCTGCCGGTGATGAGGATGTCGATCACGCCGTCCACCAGGTCTTCGCGCAGCACGGTGGAGCCGGCCGTGTAGGGGTACACGTCCATCGCCATCTCCTGGCCGGCGGCCAGCTGCTCGATGAGCGGCAGGGTCTCGCGCGTGCGCCCCCAGTTGGCGGGCCCGGCGCACTTGTGGTGCGAGATCACCAGCGGCAGGCCGGACTGGCGCGCGGTGAGCGCCGCTTCCTGCAGCGCGGGCAGGATGCCGGCCAGCTCGTCGCGGATGTGGGTGGCATACACGCCGCCGTTCTTCGCCGCGACCGAGGCCACGGCCACCAGTTCCTCCACGTCGGCCGCATAAGCCTCCTGGTAGAAGATGCCCGAGGACAGGCCCAGCGCGCCCGCATCCATCGCCTCCTGCATGTCGGCCGCCATTGCGGCGCGCTCCTCGGCGTTGGCCGGCCGGTCCAGCGCCGCCAGGTGCCGCATGCGCAAGGCCGTGTGGCCCAGCAGCGCCGCCACGTTCACGCCCGGGCGGGCCGCATCCACCGCATCGGCGTATTCGCGCATGGTGCCGTGGCGGAACTGGGAGTGGCCCAGCAGCGACAACGGCGCAGCCGGTGATCCGGTGACCACCGGCGCCAGCGAAATGCCGCAGTTGCCCACGATCACCGTGGTCACGCCCTGCGACAGCTTGGGCAGCATGTCGGCCTTCTCGATGGCGGCGGCGTCGTCGTGCGTGTGCACGTCGATGAAGCCGGGCGCCACCACCTGGCCTGCGCAGATGATCACCTGCGGACGATGCGCCTCGACCAGCGCCGCCGGCACCTGGCCCACGGCCGCGATGCGCTCGCCCACGAGCAGCACGTCGCCCACCTTGGCAGGTGCAGCGGTGCCGTCCACGATCAGGCCACCCTGGAGCAGGGTGGCTGCTTCATTCCCCTCGGCCATGGCCGATTCCTCCGTTGGATGGCTGCATGCCGCGTTCGTCGTTGTTGTCGGCGGCGTCCTGCAAGGCTTCGGTAGCGCCGGAATATTCGGCGCTGTCGAAGCCGTGCTTGTGCAGCAGTTGCTTGAATTGCGCCAGGCCGCGCGTGGCCACGGGCCCGAGCTTCTGCGCCAGTCGCACCATCAGGATCTCGATCACCACCAGGTGCGCCAGGTAGGCCTCGGTGCCTACGCGCATCACCGCGTCCTGCGGAACCGACACCGCGATCAGGTGGTCGGCAATGTCGGCCAGCGGCGTGCCCGGCTGCGTCAGGGCCACCACCGTGGCGCCCTGCGAACGGGCAAAGCGCGCCGCCTCCAGCGTGTAGGGCATGCGGCCCACATGCGAGATCACGAAGGCCACGCCTTCCGGCCCCAGCGTGCTGGCCGACACCAGCTGCTGGTGCGCGTCGAAGATCGCGTTGGCCGTGCAGCCCAGGCGGAACAGGCGGCTTTGCAGCTCCCCCGCCATGAAGGTGGAGGCCGCCCCCACCGAATAGCAGTCGATGCGGCGCGCGGCGGCCAGCTTGCTGGCCACCTGGTCGAGCACCTCCACGTCCAGGCGCCGCCCCAGCTCGGTGAGCGACGAAACGGCCGCATGCACGATCTTGTTGCTGACGTCGCCCGCGGTGTCCTCGGCCAGCACCGCGCGGTGCAGGTACGAGCCGCGCACCGCCAGGTCCTGCGCCAGCGCCAGCATGAATTCGCGCACCGAGTCGAAGCCGAAGCTGCGGCAGGTTCGCACGATGGTCGGCATCGACACGCCCGCCTGCTGCGCCAGCTGCTCCACCGTGGCGGCCACCGCCGCGCCGGGGTCGTCCAGCACCGCCTGCACCACGCTGCGCTGGGCGGCGGGCAGGCTGTCCATGCGCTCGCGAAGGCGCTGCAGTAGATTGCTTGCTG
Source organism: Variovorax soli NBRC 106424 (assembly GCF_001591385.1). GTDB lineage: Bacteria > Pseudomonadota > Gammaproteobacteria > Burkholderiales > Burkholderiaceae_C > Variovorax > Variovorax soli. The sequence goes on along the minus strand of NZ_BCUU01000045.1, from coordinate 32,231 downwards.
CGTCGTTCATGGGCTCTTTTTTTCTAGAAGCGCGTGCTGATGGCGCCGCTCACCGCGCCGTCGTCCTCGATGACGGCCAGCCAGCGCCACTTGTCGAAGGTGGTGCACGGATGCGAGATGCCCAGCACCACGCGGTCGCCGACCTGCGGCACGCGGCCGGCGGGGTCGAAGCGCAGGTAGGCATGCTGGTCGTTGAGCGCGCTGATCTTCCAGTCGGCCGGCACGCCCGTCACTTCGCGCGTACCGCGAGGCGAATGCTTCACCGGCATGGGCAGCTCGATGTCATAGGAGATGTCGCGCCGGCCGCAGGTGAGCAAGGCCAGGCCGGGCTCGGGCACCGACTGCACCATGGACCACACTTCCAGCGCCGCGCGCAGCGATTCGTCCAGGCCCTCGCGCTTTTCCACCAGCTGCAGGAAGCGCTTGTAGTTGCCGTGGTCATGCGTGACGTAGCAGCCCGAGCGCAGCACGCCCTGCACCGGGCGCGACAGGCCCTGGGTGCGCAAGAGCGGCACCACCAGGTCGAACACGGCCGAGCCGCCTGCGGTGAGCAGGATGGTGTCGCCCGCGAACAGGTTCTCTGCATCGCAGGCGCGCACCGCCTCGGTCACGCGGTGCACCAGCGCGCTCACTTCCTTCGCGTCGTGCTCGCTGTCGCACTTGGCGACGCCGCCTTCGTAGCATTCGATGCCGCCCAGCTGCGCCGCCGGCGATCTGGCGATGGCGCGGGCCAGCGTGACGGCCTCGCCCTGCGTGCGCACGCCGGTGCGCTGCCCGGGCACGCCGATCTCCATCAGCGTATCGAACTTGCCCGCGAAGCCGCGGCGCCGGGCCCACTGCTCGATCATTGCAAGCTGGGCCAGCGAATCGACCAGGAACCACACGCGCAGATCCGCATGCGCCGCCAGCAGGCCCGCCAGGCCGTCCAGGTCGGCATCGCCCAGCACCTGGTTGGCGATGATGGCGCGGCGCGCGCCCGCTTCCACGCCCACCGCCAGCTGGAAGATGGTGGCAAAGGTCAGGCCCCAGGCGCCGCCGGCCAGCTGCTGCCTGAACAGCTCGGGCGACATGGTCGTCTTGCCGTGCGGCGCGAGCAGCACGCCCTTGCGCTGCGCGAAGTCCTGCATCCAGGCAATGTTGTGCGCCAGGGCCGAGCGGCGGATGGCCGCCAGCGGGTACGGCAGGTCATCGGCCAGCACGTTCCAGCCGCGGCTGGCAATGTCGCTGGCGCGGCAGGGCGCGGCGCCCAGCGGATAGCTCTTGCTGCGGTGGTCGAGGATGAGTTCGTCGGTGATGGTCATGTGCAAAGTCTCTCAGAGATCGTCGCGCCAGCAGGCATGCCAGTGCCCCGGCTGCACTTCGCGCAGCTGCATGTCGGCGCTGGCGCAGCGCGCCTCGGCACGCGGGCAGCGGGTGCGGAACACGCAGCCCGAGGGCGGATTGGCGGGGCTGGGAAGGTCGCCCTGCAGCAGCGGCACCACGCGGCGCTGGGCCGGATCGGGAATGGGCGCGGCGGCCAGCAAGGCGCGAGTGTAGGGATGCTTGGGCGCGGCGTAGAGCGAGTGCGTCGGCGCGATCTCCATCACGCGGCCCAGGTACAGCACCACCACGCGGTCGCACAGGTACTCCACCACGTCCAGGTCGTGCGAGATGAAGAGCAGCGTGAGGTTGAGCTTTTCCTTCAGCTCGCCCAGCAGGTTCACCACCTGCGCCTGGATGGACACGTCCAGCGCCGACAGGGGCTCGTCGGCCACGATGAACTTCGGCTCCACCGCCAGTGCGCGGGCAATGCCGATGCGCTGGCGCTGGCCGCCGGAGAACTCGTGCGGAAAGCGGTCCGCATGCTCGGACCGCAGGCCCACCTGCGCCAGCAGTTCGTGGATGCGCGGCATGCGCGCCGCACCCTTGGCCAGGCCGTGCGTGTCCAGCGCCTCGCCCAGCACGTCGCGGATGCGCATGCGCGGGTTCAGGCTCGCGTACGGGTCCTGGAAGATGATCTGCACCTTGGAGCGCAGCGGGCGGAACTGCGACTGCGACAGCGTCGCCAGGTCCTGCGCCTTGTCACCATCGGGCGAATAGAGCATCTGCCCATCGGTGGGGTCGACCAGGCGGGTGAGCAGGCGGCCGATGGTGCTCTTGCCCGAGCCCGACTCGCCCACCAGGCCCAGCGTCTCGCCCTGGCGGATGACGAAGCTGACGTCGTCCACCGCGCGCACCGGGTGCGTGCCCTTGCCGAAGTACTTGCGCAGGCCCTTGATCTCGATCAGGTTCTTCTGCGCGCGCGGCTGCGCCTGTTGCGGCGCATCGCGCTCCATGACGGCGGCGTTCATGCGGCCTCCTTCGTGATCTCGGTGAATCCGATGCAGCGCACCATGCGCTCGCCCCCTGCCCTGTCCAGGCTGGGCATGGCCGCGTTGCATTCCGCGCGTGCGTACTGGCAGCGCGGCGCGAAGGCGCAGCCTGGCGGCGGTGCCAGCGGGCTCGACACCTGGCCCGGAATGGCCACCAGTTGCCGGCGCCCGCCCGCATGGGCCCCGCCGTGCTGGCGCGCCACACCCGGCAGGCAGGCCAGCAGGCCGCGCGTGTACGGATGCGCCGGCGCGGCGAACAGCTCGTGCACCGGCGCCGATTCGACGATGCGGCCGGCATACATCACCGCCACCGCATCGGCGTACTGCGCCACCACGCCCAGGTTGTGCGTGACGAAGAGCATGCTCATGCCGGTCTCCTTCTGCAGCCGGCCCATGAGCGCGAGGATCTGCGCCTGGATGGTCACGTCCAGCGCGGTGGTGGGCTCGTCGGCGATCAGCAGCGTGGGGTTGCAGGCCATGGCCAGCGCGATCATCACGCGCTGGCGCATGCCGCCGGAGAGCTGGTGCGGGTACTCGTGCACGCGCTGCCTGGCGGCCGGAATCTCCACCAGCTCCAGCATGCGCTGCGCATGCGCCAGCGCCGCCTTGCGGTCCAGCCCCAGGTGCAGGCGCACCGATTCGGCGATCTGCTCGCCGATGGTCAGCACCGGGTTCAGGCTGGTCATGGGCTCCTGGAAGATCATGCCCAGCTCGTTGCCGCGCAAGGCCCGCTTGTCGGCCTCGGGGAGCTTGAGCAGGTCCACGCGCTGGCCGTCGCGCTTGACGAACAGGGCCTCGCCCTGCACCTGCGCCTGCGAGGTCTTGGCATGCAGGCCCATCAGCGACAGGCTGGTGACCGACTTGCCCGAACCCGACTCGCCCACCAGCGCCAGCGTCTGGCCGGGGTGGATGGAGAAGGACACGTCGGCCACGCTCTGGATGCGGCCGGCGTCGGTGGCGAAGGAGGTGGACAGGCCCCGTACTTCGAGACGCGGCACTGCGCTGTTGTTCGCGTTCATGGTCAGGCCGCCTTCTTGAGCTTGGGGTCGAGCAGGTCGCGCACGCCATCGCCCAGCATTTGCAGCGACAGCGCCGTCAGCACGATGGCCAGGCCCGGGCAGAAGATGGTCCAGAAGGCCTTGTCGGCATATTCCAGGCTGCCCGCGATCATGGTGCCCCAGGTGGGAATGTCCGGCGGCACACCCACGCCCAGGAACGACAGCCCCGCCTCCGCGAGGATCGCGTAGGCAAAGATGAAGGTCACCTGCACCAGGATGGGCGACATCAGGTTGGGCAGGATGTGCTTGAGCAAAATGCGCGGCGTGCGCACACCCAATGCCCGCGCCGCATCCACGAACAGCAGCTCGCGCAGCACCAGCGTGGTGGCGCGCACCACCCGCGCCACGCGCGGCGTGTAGACGATGACCAGCGCCAGCATCACGTTCCACAGCGACACACCCAGGATGGACACCAGGGCAATGCCCAGCAGGATGTCGGGGAAGGACATCATCGCGTCCACCAGGCGCATCAGCGGTGCGTCGAGCCGGCGGAAGAACCCCGCCAGCATGCCCAGCAGGGTGCCGCACAGCACCGCGCCGGCGGCGGTGACGAAGCCGATGGCCAGCGAGTAGCGCGCGCCATACACGATGCGCAGCATCACGTCGCGGCCCAGTTCGTCGGTGCCCGCCAGGTGCGTCATCGACGGGCCGTTGAGCCGCTCGCTGATGGAGATGGCGCCCGGATCGGCATCCGAGAGCATCGGGAAGAACACCGCCACGGCCAGCACCAGCAGCAGCACCAGGGCCGAGGCCAGCACGATCTTGCGGGAGAAGAGTCGGCGTAGGACCTTGTTCATTTGGACTCCAGGCGGATGCGCGGGTCGACCAGCGTGTAGATGAAATCCACGCCGAGGTTGATGAAGACGTAGATGGCCGCAATGACCAGCAGCGTGCCCTGGATCACCGGGTAGTCGCGCCGCAGCACCGCGCGCACCACCAGGTTGCCGACGCCGGGCAGGTTGAACACCGTCTCGGTGACCACGGTGCCACCGATCATCAGCGCCAGCGTGAGCCCCAGCACGGTGACGATGGGCACCAGCGCGTTGCGCAGCACGTGCTTCACCATGATCACGCCCTCGGGCAGGCCCTTGGCCCGCGCGGTGCGCACATAGTCCTCGCCCAAAATGTCGAGCATCGAGGCGCGGGTGAAGCGGATGATGAGCGCCGAGTTGAGCAGGCCCAGCACCAGCGCCGGCAGCAGCAGGTGGTGGATGCGCTCCACGAAGCTGGCCGTCGGGTCGCCATACCCCGAGGCCGGAAACCAGCCCAGCTTCACCGCAAAGAACTGGATCAGGATCAGCCCCAGCCAGAAGCTGGGCACGCTCGCGCCCAGCATGGCCACGCCGCTGACCGCCTGGTCGGCCGCGCTGCCGCGCCACACGGCCGCGGCCATGCCGGCCGGAATGCCGATGAGCGCCGCGATGAAGACGGCGAACAGCGCCAGGAACAGCGTGGGCTCGGCACGCTCCAGCAGCGCCTGCGACACCGGCCGCTGCAGGAACAGCGACTGCCCCAGGTTGCCCTGCGCCAGCTCGCCCAGCCACAGCACGAACTGCGTGGGCAGCGGCTTGTCCAGCCCGTACTGCACGCGCGCCTTGGCAATGTCGGCCGCGGTGGCCTGGTCGCCCAGCAGCAGCGCCACCGGGTCACCCGAGGCCAGGCGCGTGAGCAGGAACACCAGCACCGCGACGATGGCCAGCACCACGAAGGCGCCGGCCAGCCGGCGCAACAGGAAGTGCAGCATTGAATAGCTCCCTGAACGAAGACTGGCCGAGGCTTACTTGGCCAAACCGGTGTTCCAGAAGAAGGGCCAGATGGCCGGCGTGTAGCCCTCCAGCTTGGCCGAGCGGGCCGACAGGCTGTTGAACTTGCCCACCTCGATGAAGGGCACTTCGTCGTACACCGTCTGCTGCACTTGGCCCCAGAGCTGGCTGCGCTTGGCCGGATCGACCTCGGCGTTGAAGGCGGCCAGCACCTTCTTCTTCGATTCGGTCTCCCACCAGCCCGGCGCGCCGTCGCCCAGTTGCGGCGGGCTCAGCATCGGCTCGGGGAACAGGCCCGAGTGGGTGAAGTACACGTCCCACAGCTTGGCATCGTTGCGGCGCTGCACCAGCGTGGCCCAGTCCACCACCTGCAGGTCGGTCTTGAAGCCGGCCTTCTTCAGCTGCTCGGACATCACCAGCGCCATGTTGTAGTGGAACTCGTACTGGCGGCTGGCCATGATGCGGATCGGCTTGCCGTCGTAGCCCGCCTTGGCCGCCGATTCCTTCGCGCCCTTGGCGTCGCGCGTGTTGTAGAACTTGCTGCCCGCGTCCGAGAAGTACGGTGTGCCCTTGGGGAAGAAGTTGGGCTCCACCACGAAGAAGCGCTGGTCGCCGAAGCCCGCGGCCATCAGCTCGCCCGAACCCACCGCCTCCTGCACCGCACGGCGCATGGGCTGCGCCGCCAGCACGCCCTCCTTGGTGTTGAACACGATGTAGGGAAAGCCGAAGTTCTTCGTCACGATGGGCACCACTGCCGGCGCACCCTTCTCGACACGGCCGGCCGCTTCCACCGGCAGCAGGTCCGCGTACTGGAACTGGCCCGACAGCACGCCTTCCACCCGCGTGTTGGCGCTGGGCACGGGCACGAAGCGCAGTTCGTCCAGCAGCGCCTCGCGCTTGCCGGCGTAGCCGCTGGCCGGCTCGCTGCGCGCGCTGTACTGGTCGAAGCGCGTCAGCACGGTGAACTGGTCGGGGCGGCGCTCCTTGAACTTGTAGGGGCCGGTGCCGATGAACTGGGTGACCTGCGGCGCAATGCTTTCCTTGGCCATGATGGCCGCCATGCCGCTGGGCAGCGCCAGCTGGGCCAGCAGCGGCGCGTAGGGCTGCTTGAGCTTGAGCTCCACCGTGTTCGGGCCCTTGGCCGCGAGCGATGCCACTTCCTTGCCCACGGCCTTGCCGCGCGGCGAGACTTCCATCCAGCGCTGCAGCGAGGCCACCACGTCGTCGGCATTCAGGTCGCGGCCGCTGTGCAGCTTCACGCCCTTGCGGATGGCGATGGTGTACGTCAGCCCGTCCTTGCTCACGGTGGGCATGCCCTCGGCCAGCATCGGCGCCACCTTCCAGTTGGCGTCGAAGGTGTAGAGCGGCTCGTACACATGCTGCATGATGGTTCCGACCAGGTCGGCGGTGCTGGTCATCGGGTCCAGGCCCTGGGGCTCGCCGATCATGGCCAGGTTGGCGGCGCCGCCGCGTGCCGGTGCGGCCTGTGCGGAGCCCGATGCCAGGCCGATTCCCAGGCCGAGCACGCTGGTGGCGACAGCGCCGAGAAGCATGCCGCGCCGCGTCGCGGCAAACGCGCGGGGCAGGCAAGAACCATATGTGGCTACAGTGTTGTCTGATGTTTGCATCGTGGCTCCGTGAGTAATAACATTACAAGAACGAATCGTATTCCCCGTGATTCGTGCGTATAAATCGGGTTTACCCGTACGTTTTCTGTAATTTCTTTACCGACAAGAGGCAAATCCATGTCCAAAGTTGAAATGCTCGGCACCTCGCCCATCGCGTCCGATCGCCAGGCGCGCCCCCTTTCGCCGGCCACCCGCGCCGGCGATTTCGTGTTCGTCTCGGGCCAGGTGCCCACCGACGACCAGGGCCAGGTGATCGTGGGCGGCATCGAGGCGCAGACGCGCCAGGTGTTCAAGCGCATCGAGGAGGCGCTGGCGCTGGCCGACTGCAAGCTGTCCGACATCGCCAAGGTGAGCGTGTGGCTCAACGACGCGCGCGATTTCGGCAGCTTCAACCGCGTGTACATGGAACTGCTGGGCGACCACCGGCCCGCGCGCTCGACGGTGGAGTCGCGTTTGATGATCGATGCCAAGGTCGAGATCGACGTCACCGCCTACAAACCCCGCGCTTGATATGGGCCAGCTCGTTGCAGTCGACTGGGGCACCAGCTCCCTGCGCGGCGCGCTGATCGACGCCAAGGGCCGCGTGCTGGAGGAGCAGAGCCATGCGCGCGGCATCCTCACCGTGCCGCCGGGCGGCTTTCGCGAGGTGTTCGACAGCCTGTTCGGCGCATGGATGCAAGAGGCCGGCACGCGCTGTCTCATCTCCGGCATGGCAGGCAGCAAGCAGGGCTGGGTGGAAGCGCCCTACTGCCCCTGCGCCGCGGGCCTGCCCGAAGTGCGCGCCAAGGTGCGCGAGATCGAGCCGGGCCGCATCGCCATCGTGCCGGGCCTCTCGTGTGAGCACCCCCAGGTCTGGGCTTCGCCCAGCCCGCCCCCCGAGGGGGACAAGAAAACTTGGGGCGGCCCGGCGTTTTCTTGCGAGCATGCGGGCGTGCCCGACGTGATGCGCGGCGAAGAGGTGCAGATCTTCGGCGCCATCGCCCTCACCGGTCTGCGCGATGGCCTGTTCGTGCTCCCCGGCACCCACAACAAGTGGGCGCGCGTGAAGGACGGCCGCGTGACGGGCTTCAGGACCTTCATGACGGGCGAGTTCTACGCGCTGCTCAGCCAGCACTCGATCCTCGCGCGCACGCTCGATGCGGCGGCCCTGTTCGACGAGGCGGCTTTTCTCTCCGGCGTGGCGCAGGCCGACAACGGCGAAGGCCTGCTGCACAACGCCTTCGGCGCGCGCACGCTGTCGCTGTTCGAGCGCATGTCGGCGGGCGAGCTGGCCAGCTACCTGTCGGGCCTGCTCATCGGCGAAGAACTGCGCACCCAATCGGTCCGCGCCAACGGCGAGGTCGTGCTCATCGGCTCGCCTGCCCTCACGCAGCGCTATGCGCTTGCGCTCAGGTCGCTGGGCACCGCCACGCGAACGCTGGGCTCCGAAGCCACCTGGGCGGGGCTGCATGCCCTGTCCGTTTCCTGAGATCACCAATGACCACACCCCAAGAAAAGTTCCAGGCCGCCGCCGGCGCGCTGCCGCTGGTGGCGATCCTGCGCGGCCTCACGCCGGCGGAGGCGCCCGCCGTGGGCGACGCCATCACTGCCGCCGGCTTTCGCCTGCTCGAGGTGCCGCTCAATTCGCCCGATCCGCTGGCCAGCATCGCGCTCATGCGCCAGCGCTATCCGCAGGCGCTGGTGGGCGCCGGCACCGTGCTCAACGTGCAGCAGGTGCGCGAGGTGCATGCGGCCGGCGGCCAGCTCGTGGTCTCGCCCGACTGCAAGCCTGAAGTGATCGCCGAGAGCGTGAAGCTGGGCATGGTCAGCCTGCCCGGCGTGATGACGCCCACCGAGGCCTTTGCGGCACTGGATGCCGGTGCCACCGGGCTCAAGCTCTTCCCGGCCGAACTCGCCTCGCCCGCCGTGGTGAAGGCCTTGCTGGCCGTGCTGCCGGCAGGCACGCCGCTCATGCCGGTGGGCGGCATCAGCCCCGACAACATGGACGCCTGGCGCGCGGCCGGCGCCACCGGCTTCGGCATCGGGTCGGCGCTCTACAAGCCGGGCAAGAGCGCGGCCGCGGTGGCCGACGATGCACAGAAGTTTGTCGCTGCGTGGCAGCGGCTCGTTCGCGCCTGAAACGCGCACAAGAGAAGAGGCCAGCCCCATGAGCACCAGCCACGACGCGATCTACGCCAGCCCCGCCATCCGCCGCCTGCGCGAAGACCTCGCGCTGGCGCTGCGCGCTGCCGCGCATCACGGCCTGTCCGAAGGCGTGTGCAACCATTTCAGCGTGGCATTGCCGGGCGAAGCGGCGCAATTCCTGATCAACCCGCGCGGCCTGCACTGGAGCGAGGTCGGGCCCGACGACATCGTGCTCATCGATGCCGAAGGCAAGGTGCTGGCGGGCCGCCATCGCGTGGAGCCCACGGCCCTGTTCATCCACGGCGCGGTGCATCGCATCGCGGGCCATGCGGTGGTGCTGCATTGCCACATGCCCTACGCCACCGCGCTCACACTCACGACCGACCGCGCGCTCGACCCGACGCTCAGCCAGAACGCGATGCGCTTCATGCACCGCATCGCCATCGACGCCGAGTACAACGGCCTGGCGCTGGGCACCGCCGAGGGCGAGCGCATCGCACGCGCCATGGCGGGCAAGGACGTGGCCTTCCTGGGCAACCACGGCGTGATCGTGGCGGGCGGCAGCATCGCCCACGCCTACGACGACCTGTACTACCTGGAGCGCGCCTGCCTGCATCAGGTGATCGCGCAATCGACCGGGCGCCCGCTGGCGCCGGTGAACGAGGCGCTGGCCGCACAGGTGGCCGCGCAGATCCAGGGCGAGCGCGAGCAGTCCGACCTGTTCTTCGAGGCGCTGCGCCGGCTGCTGCCGGCGCCCGCGTCTTCCTTGCGGCCTCAGCGCGCGGCGGCGTAGACCGGCGGGTCTGCCACCAGGCCCTGCTTCACGCTGCGGGTGGTGGCATCGGCCAGCACTTCGGGCGCGCCGGCTTCCACGGCCGCCAGGGTCTGGCGCGCGACTTCGTCGGGCGAGATCTTGTCGCCGGGTATCTTGCGCGCCATGTCGGTGTCCATGAAGGCCACGTGCACGCTGGTGACCTGCGTGCCCTGCGCGCGCAGCTCGTTTCGCAGGCCGTTGCTCAGCGACCAGGCGGCCGCCTTGGAGGCGCTGTAGCTGGCCGCGCCCGGCAGGCTCAGCCAGCTCAGCGCCGACAGCACATTCACCACCGCCCCGCCGCCATTGGCCTTGAGCACCGGCGCGAAGGCTCGGGTCATGGCCCAGGGGCCGAAGAAGTTGGTCTCGAACTCGGCGCGCGCCTCGTCGAAGCCGGCCGAGGCATCCAGCAGCCCGGCACCGCGCGAGATGCCCGCATTGTTGATGAGCAGCGTGACGTCCGCGCATTCGCGCGCCGCTGCCGCCACCTGCGCGGCATCGGTCACGTCCAGCGCGATGGGCACCACGCCTTCCAGCGCGACCGATGCCGGATCGCGCGCGGCCGCATAGACCTTGCGCGCCCCCGCCGCCAGCGCGGCGCGCGCATAAGCCGCCCCGAGGCCGCGATTGGCGCCGGTGACGAGAACGACGGAACCTTCGATTTTCATGATGAACCTTTTTCCTGGGAGTGGATGGAAGCCTCAGACAGGCTCGGCACGCCGCAGCAGCGCGGCGGTGGAACGCGGCCAGCCAACGCGCCCGAACCAGGCGCCGCCGGCAATCGCCGCAGCAATGAACACGCCATAGACCAGCAGCGCCGCGCCCTGCGCGATGAAGACATGGACCAGCGAGCCGCCCCAGCGCAGCGCCAGCCAGCCGCCCGCCGCTGCCACCACGAGGCGCGCCAGGTTGCCCAGCACCGGCCACAGCAGCCGCCCCGCGCCCTGGGAGGCAAAGTACAGCACCAGCCCGACGCCGAAGAATCCGTACAGCGGACCCACCGCGCGCAGGTACTGGGTGCCGGCCTCCAGCATGGCCGGGTCATTGCCGAACAGAAGCAGCCACTGATGCGGGAAGATGGCGGCGGCCAGGCCGATGACCTCGGTCACGGCGAAGGCCATCAGCGCGCCCACCCAGGCCGCGTGCATGGCGCGCTCCTTGCGGCCCGCGCCCATGCAGGTGCCCACCATGGCCAGAAGCGGTGCGCCGAAGCCGAACACCAGCGGCACCAGCAGGTATTCCAGCCGCGCCGCGGTGCCGTAGCCGGCGATGGCCGCCGGGCCGAAGTGGCCGGCCAGCGCCGTGGCGATGCCGATGGAAAGATTGGTCGCCAGGGTGGAGACCGCCCCCAGCAGGCCGATGCGCAGGATGTCGCGAAACAGCGGCCACTGCAGCCGCACGCCCGCCAGCCGCGGCTTGAGCAGGCTGCGCGGCGAACGCAGGTACCACCACAGCGCCAGGCTGCCGCCCAGGTAGTACAGCAGCAGCGCAGCCGCGCCGCCGGCAATGCCCATGGCCGGCACCGGCCCCCAGCCGAAGATGAGCAGCGGCGACAGCGGAATGATGATGACCACGCCCGCCACCGTCACATTGGCCGGCACCGCCATGTTCCCGGTCCCGCGAATCACCGCCGCCAGCGAGTTGAACAGCCACACCAGCACCGCGCCGGCGAACACCCAGTTGGAATAGACCAGCGCGCCCTGCAGCGACGCACCGCTGCCGCCCATGGCGGCGTACAGCCGCGGCCCGCCCAGCAGCAAGGCCGCGCTGAAGAACAGGCCGAAGCCCAGCGCGATGACCAGCGCGTGGGCCACCAGCGCATTCGCATCCCGGCGTGCACCCAGCGCCCGCGCGATGGACGAGGCGATGCCGCCGCCCATGGCGCCCGCCGATGTCATCTGCATCAGCATGACCACCGGAAAGACCAGCGCCATCGAGGCCAGCGCATCGCCGCCGAGTTGGCCGACGAAGTAGGTCTCGACCAGGCCGACACCGGCCTGCGCCAGCATGACCAGCACGTTGGGAAAGGCCAGGCGCAGCAGCGTGGGCGCGATGGGCGCCTCCAGCAAGAGGCGCGTGCGCGGGTCCATGGCAGGCGAACCTGAACTCATGGCGCCCCCTCAGGCCGCCGCCGCGGCGGGCTTGGGTGCCTGCTCGCGGATCGGCAGGTTCACCAGCGCTGCACCGGCCGCCAGCAGGATGTCGATGTACCAGACCCAGTCGTAGCTGCCCGTGGCCTCGAACACGCGGCCGCCCAGCCAGGCACCGAGGAAGCCGCCCACCTGGTGCGCCAGCATCACGATGCCGAACAGCATGGCCATGTTGGCCGGGCCGAAGAACTTGGCCACCAGGCCTGCGGTGGGCGGCACGGTGGACAGGAAGGTCACGCCCATCACCGCGGCGAACACCAGCATCACCACCGGCGTCTTGGGCGCCAGCAGGAAGACCAGCACCGCGATGCCGCGCGTGGCGTACACCAGCGCCAGCAGCGACTTCATGCGCCAGCGGCCCACGGCCCAGCCCATGGCCAGGCTGCCGACGATGTTGAACAGGCCGATCATGGCCAGCGACCAGGCGCCAATCTGCGGGCTCAGGCCGCACGCCGCCACCACGCCGGGCAGGTGCGTGGCCAGGAAGGCCACATGGAATCCGCACACGAAAAAGCCCAGGCTCAGCAGCCGGTAGCTGGGATTGGCGAGCGCCTGTGCCACCGCTTCGCGCGCCGACAGCGGGCGCGCCCCGGCGGCAGCGGACGAAGCCGCCAGGTGCGCCGAGTTGCCCTTGAGGACCCAGGCGGCCGGCAGGGCCAGCAGCACCAGCACGCCCAGCCACTGCATCGCATTGGCCCAGCCGGTGGCGGAGATCAGCCCGATCGCGATCGGTGCCATGGCGAACTGGCCGAAGGAGCCGCCCGCATTGACCACGCCGGTGGCCAGCCCGCGCCGCTGCGGCGGCACCAGCCGCGTGGTGGCCGCCATCAGCACCGACGGCCCCGCCATGCCGGCACCGCCCGCGGCCAGCACGCCGATGGCGAAGATGAGGCCGGCCGTGCTGCTCATCAGCGGCGTGATGATGGTGCCCAGCGCCACCAGCAGCACACCCATGAAGATCACGCGGCCGGTGCCGATGCGGTCGGCCACCGCGCCGGCGAAGGGTTGCGTGAGCCCCCACCACAGCTGCCCGAAGGCGAAGGCCAGGCTGATGCTGCCGATGCCCAGACCGGTGGAGGTGTTGAGCGAGGACAGGAACAGGCCCATGGTCTGCCGCACGCCCATGGTCAGGGCGAAGGCGCCGGCCGCGGCCAGCAGGACCAGCCCCAGCGCCAGCTGGGCGGGCTTGCGAAGTGCCGCGCCTTGCGCCACGGCCGCGTTGGATTCAGGAGGCATCGCCTTCTCCTTCAGTGTCGTCGTCGCCGCTGCCTTGCAGGAGCGACAGGCTTTCGTCGATGAGGGCATGCAGCGCCACCACGCGCTCGGGGCCGAGCTGCGCGTTGAGCGTCTGCTGCGCCACCTTCCAGTGGCGCTGCGCCTCGCGCCGCTTGTCGTGGCCGGCCTCGGTGGCCTGCACCAGGCGGCTGCGCGCGTCGGTGCCGGCCCCCAGCACCACCCACCCCGCGGCCACCAGCGGCTGCAGGTTGCGGCTGAGCGTGGAAGGCGTCATCTGCATGGCTTGCGCCAGCTCCGACGGGCGGATCGGGCCCAGCTTGACGATGTACGAGAGCAGCGAATACTGCGTGGTCTTCAGGCCGCAGCGCGCCATCTCGGCGTCGTAGTGCTGCCCGATGCGGCGCATGAGCTGGCGCACCCGGAGGTTGGTGCAGCCCTGGGGTTGGAGGACGGTGGAGTTCATGTGCTACGATTGTACCTGCAACTATTGTATATGCAACCTCAAGGATTCATCGTGAGCGAAATCAACCAACTCGAGGCCTGGCTGGCGCAGGAGCGCGAAGTGATTGCGCGGCTGGACGCGGGCGCCGGGCCGGGCGTGGCGCGTCCCGAGCAGATCGCCGGCATGAGCGGCCTGCAGATGATGGAAGCCATGCTGCGCGGCGACCTGCCCTATGCGGAGATCGCCAGGACGCTCAGCTTCCAGATCATCGAGGTGAGCCCCGGCCGCGCGCTCTTCCAGGGCACCCCGCAGCCGGAACACCGCAACCCCATGGGCGGCATCCATGGCGGCTGGTATGCGACCCTGCTCGATTCGGCCCTGGGCTGCGCGGTGCACACCACCATGCCGCCGGGCCGCGGCTACACCACGGCCGAACTGGGCGTGAATCTGGTGAAGGCCATCGGCCCCAAGGCCCCGCGCGTGCGCGCCGAGGGCAAGGTTGTGCATGTGGGCAAGCAGCTCGCCACGGCCGAGGCGCGGCTGTACGGGCCGGACGGCACGCTGTATGCGCATGCCACCACGACCTGCCTGGTGTTCGAGTTGAAGCGGCCGGAGTGAAACTGGCCTGAGGCCGGCGCAGGACGCCGCTAGCGCGGTGCGTGCTTGGCCACGTAGTCGCGCAGCACGCCATCCACCCGCGACTGCCAGCCCGCCCCAAGGCCGCGGAAGAACTCCACTACCTCGGGCGAGAGCCGGATGGTGGTCGCCACCTTCGTCGGGGCCTTTTGCGGCCCGCGGCGTCGAATGCCCAGGGTCTCCTGCAATTCGGGCGGGAGCGCCTCGCTGGCCGGCTTGAACTTGGCGAGGTCGGCAGCCGTCAGTTCACGGACTTCGCCGTCCGCATCAGTCAGAGGTTTGCGCTTGCTCATAGTCCTTGACCTCTCGTTTGTTAGCCTTGCGAAAACTGATGACACGAATGCCGCCAGCGACCGGGGTGAAACACAGCACATGAAGACGAAGCCCCAGAAAGCCCACGGCCACATACCGGACCTCCGAGTAGACCCTGCGGTCATCCGCTTCAACGATCGCGGTGCTGAAATCGAACTCTGCGACCTGCTCGAATGAAAGGTTGCGTTCGACCATGTTCCTCTCGTTCTTCGTCGCGTCGAACTCGATCAACATTTTGGTTAAATTGTATTTACGATTTGATGTGTCAGCAAGCAAATAGTAAGTACAAAATACCAAGACCCAACTCACCGAGAACGAAGCAGCCGCCTCGAGCGAGAACTACGCCTCAGATCACCCCGGCTTCACGCAGCGAATCGAGCTGCGAGTCGCAAAGGCCCAGCTCGCCATACACCTCGCGGTTGTGCTGCCCGGTGCGTGGGCCGGTGGCGGGAGGGCGCATGCTCTCGCGCCCCACGAAGCGTGGCACCGGCGCCGGCGCGGGCACGGCGCCGAACTGTTCGTCGGGCAGGTCGATGAAGGCGCCGCGCGCGCGCATGTGCGGGTCGGCCTGCAGGTCGGCAATCGAATACACCTTGCTGTAGGGCACGTCTTCCCGCTCCAGCGGCGCGGTGAGTTCGGCGAAGGACCGGCTCGCGCACCAGTCGGCGATGAGGGCGTCCAGCGCCTCCAGGTTGCGGATGCGCGCCGCGTTGTCGGCAAAGCGCGCGTCGGCCAGCAGGTCTTCGCGGCCGATGGCGCGGCAGATGCGCGCGAAGATCGGCCCGCCCGTGCCCACCAGCGTGAACCACACGCCGTCGCCCGAACGGAACACGTTGGAGGGCGCCGTGTAGGTCGCCCGCGAGCCGGTGCGCTCGCGCACCACCCCGCCGATGCGGTGTTCGGCCGCCAGCGGATCGAGCAGGCGCGCCATCGCCTCGGTGGCCGACAGGTCGATCTCCGCGCCCTTTTGCGCCTCGCGCGGCAGCGCATTGCGCTCGGCCAGCGCCGTGCTGATGGCGAAGGCGCCGAACAGGCCCGCCACCACGTCACCCAGCGGATAGTTCATGTGCTGCGGCGGGCCGCCCGGCTCGCCGGTCAGGTGCGTGAAGCCGCTCATGGCCTCGAAGATGCGGGCGAAGCCCGGCCGGCGCGCATAGGGCCCCGTCTGGCCGAAGCCGGTGAGGCGCAGCACGATCAGGCGCGGATTGGCCTGGTGCAAGGCGGCCATGTCCAGCCCCCAGCCGTCCAGCGTGCCGGTGCGGAAGTTTTCCACCAGCACGTCGAAGCCGGCAATGAGCTTCAGGAACAGCGCCCTGCCCTCGGCCTTGCGAACGTCCAGCGAGATGCCCTTCTTGCCGCGGTTGGCGGTCTTCCAGAACAGCGGATGGCCTTCGTGCACCGGCGTGAGGCCGCGCAGCGGGTCGCCGCCGGCGGGCAGCTCGAGCTTCACGACCTCGGCGCCCATGTCGCCGCACAGCGTGGCGGAAAAAGGCGCCGCCAGCACGGTCGCCATGTCGAGGATGCGCACGCCGCGCAGCGGCGCGCCTTCTTGCAAAGGGAGGTTCATCATCAGTTGCTCTTCAGGTCCACGCGCTGCAGCACCGGGTCCCAGGCCTTGCGGTCGGCGGCGATGCGCTTCTCGTAGGCGGCCACGGACGGATCCAGCGGCGCGGCGCCCAGCTTGCCGAGCTTGTCCTTCACGCCGGGCAGCGCCATGGCCTGGGCCAGCGCCTTGCGCAGCGGCGCCATGGCGGCCTCGGGCGTGCCCTTGGGCGCGACGATGCCCATCCACAAGCCGCTGTCCAGGCCCTGCAGCCCCAGCTCGGCAAAGGTGGGCACATCGGGCACCGAAGGCGAGCGCGTTCGGCCGGTCTGCGCCAGGATGCGGATCTGGCCGCTGCTCATGTAGGGCAGCGTGCCGCCGAGGTTGTTGCACATCACCGGGATGTGGCCGGCCATCACATCGGCCACCGCCGGTGCGTTGCCTTTGTAGGGCACGTGCTGCAGCTTGATGCCAGCCTGGTGGTTCACCATTTCGCACACCAGGTGCGAAGGCGTGGCCACGCCGGCCGAGCCGAAGGACAGCTGGCCCGGCCGGGCCTTGTCGGCGGCGATCAGGTCGCCCAGCTTCTGGTAGGGCGTCTTGGCGTTGACGGCAATGACGTTGGGCAGGTCGGCCACCAGGCCCACCGGCACGAAGTCGTCCACCGGGTTCCACTTCAGGCCCTTGTGGACGTAAGGCAGGAAGATGTTGGTCAGGCCCGCCATCAGCAGCGTGTAGCCGTCGGGCGCGGACTTGGCCACGAGCTCGGAGCCGATCAGGCTGCCGGCGCCGGCCTTGTTCTCCACCACGATGGGCTGGCCGAGGGCGGTGCCCAGTTCCTGCGCCACCTCGCGCGCCACCAGGTCGGTGCTGCCGCCAGCGGGAAAGGGCACGATCAGCTTCACAGGGCGATCGGGAAAGGCGGCCAGTGCGAGCGAGGCAGCCAGGCCGAGCGCGAGGCCGGCGGCGATACGCGAAAGCACCTTCTTGGGTAATTGCTTGTTCATGTCAGTCTCCATGTCTTGTGATTTCAGGTCTTCAGGAAGCGCCGCCCCAGCGTGGCGCGGTGCAGTTCGGAGGCGCCGTCGTAGATGCGGAAGGGCCTCAGCTCGCGCACGATGAGCGCCACCGGCGCGTCGTCTTCCGACATGCCCAGCGCACCGCACAGCTGCGAAGCGCGGTCCGCAATGCGGCCGAGCGCCTCGGAGACGAACACCTTGGTCATGGCCGATTCGGTCTTCACCGAAAGGCCCTCGTCCATGCGGCGGGCGCAGTCCAGGCTCATCAGGCGGCTGGCATGCAGGTCGATGTGGCAGTCGGCCACCATGGCCTGCACCTGCTGCAGGTCGGCCAGGCGCTCGCCGAAGGACGAGCGCTCGCAGACGTAGGCCTGCGCCGCTTCCATCGCGCGGCGCGCACGGCCCAGGAGGCGCAGGCAGTGCGACAGCCGCGCCGGCTCCAGCCGCTGCTGCGCATACGCCAAGCCCTGCCCCACTTCGCCCAGCACCGCATCGCCGCCCACGCGGCAGGCGGTGAAGCGCAATTCGCCATGGCCGCCCACCGCATAAGGGTCGAGGGCCTTGATGGCGCGCACCAGGTGCAGGCCGGGGTTGTCCATGTCGACGATGAACTGCGTGGGGCCTTCGTCGGTCTGCGCCAGCACGATGCAGAAGACCGCGCCCACCGCGCCGGTGATGAACCACTTGTGCCCATCGATCACCCAGCCGTCGCCGTCGCGGCGCGCGTTGGTGCGCAGCATGGACGGATCGGATCCCGCCCCCGGCGCGGGCTCGGTCATGGCGAAGCAGGAGCGGATGCGGCCTTCGGCCAGCGGGCGCAGGTAGCGTTCGCGCTGCGCGGCCGTGCCCTGGCGCAGCAGGCTGATCATGTTGGGCTGGTCGGGCGCGGCGCAGTTGAGCGCGGCCGGCCCCAGGTAGCTGCGGCCGGCTTCCTCGAACACGGCGGCGCGCGCCACCCACGACAGGCCCAGCCCGCCCTCTTGCACCGGCATCTGCGGCAGGTACAGGCCCAGCTCGCGTGCCAGCGGGCGCAGCTGCGCCAGCGCGGCATCCATCGCGGCCGGGTCGTGCACATGCGCGGCCGACTCGATCGGAATGCAGTGCCGGTCGATGAAGCCGCGCACACGCGCCACCAGGGCCTGGCTCATGTCGCCCCCGCCTCGCGCAGCGCCAGCTTGGCGATGTTGAGCTGGTGGATCTGGCTGGTGCCCTCGTACAGGCGGAACAGCCGCACGTCGCGGTAGTAGCGCTCGATGGGGCTGAAGTCGGCCACATAGCCCGAGCCGCCGAACATCTGCACCGCGCGGTCGGCCACGCGGCCGCACATCTCGGAGGCGAAGTACTTGCACATCGAGGCGGGCATGGCCACGTCCTCGCCGCGGTCGCGCGCGCGTGCCGCTTCCAGGATCATGGAACGGGCCGCAAAGATCTCGGTGCGGCTGTCGGCGATCATGGCCTGCACCAGCTGGAAGTCCGACACCGCCTGGCCGAACTGGCTGCGCTGCGAGGTGTGCGCCATCGCCAGGTCCAGCATGCGGATGGCCGGGCCGGTGCACAGCGCGGCCAGGTGCAGGCGCTGCTTGTTCAGCACCTTCATCACCGTCTGGAAGCCCACGCCCTCGCGCCCGCCGATGAGCTGGCTGGCATGCACGCGGCAATCGTTGAAATGCACGTCCGACACGAAGGAGCCGGCCTGGCCCATCATGCGGTAGGGCTCGCCGGTGCTCAGGCCCGGGCCGCGCTCGACCAGGAAGGCCGAGACGCCCTTGCTGCCCTTGCTGCCTTCCTCGGTGCGCGCGATGACGGTGAACACGTCGGCCACCGGCGCGTTGGTGATGAAGCGCTTGCTGCCATTGAGGATGTAGTGCTCGCCCTCGCGGCGCGCGAAGGTCTGCACATTGCTCGCCTCCGACCCCGCCTGCGCTTCGGTGAGCGCCAGGCAGCCGGTGAGTTCGCCCGTGGCCATGCGCCGCAGCCAGCGCTGCTTCTGCTCCTGGGTGCCGTCGGCCACCAGCGCCTCGGAGCCGATGCCGGTGTTGGTGCCCACGCGGGCACGCAGCGCCACCGACGATTGCGACAGCTCCATGGCGCACAGCACCAGCTCTTCGGTGGTCAGGCCCAGGCCGCCGTAGGCCTGCGGAATGCTCCAGCCGAAATAACCCTTGCGGCGAAGCTCATCCACCACCTCGGGCGGAATGTCGTTGTCGCGGCTGACCTGCTCTTCCAGCGGATGCCAGCGTTCGCGAACAAAGGTGCGGATGTCGCCCAGCAGGGCTTCGATGCGTGCGTTGTCTCGGATCATGATGGCCGCGACTGTAGGAAGCGGGTTCAAAATCCCTGGCACGGTGTTTCAATCATTGAAATCACGATTCGTTCCATGGCCCGCCCTCCGCAGAATCGCCGCCAGTCCCACCCACCCGTCCACCGAAACATGAAGGACCACGAGGACCTGCGCCGCGCCCGGGAAGAAGACCCCTACATTGCCGGCACGCTGGCCAAGGGCCTGCTCATCCTCCAGACCTTCGTGCGCGATCCGCGCGCGCATGCCAACAGCGAATTCGCCGCCAAGCTGGGGCTGTCGCGCCCCACCGTCTCGCGCCTGTGCAAGAGCCTGCTGACCATGGGCTTCCTCGATCACGACGAACGGCTGGACCGCTACTTCATCGGCCCTGCGGCCGTGGCGCTGGGCTACCCCTACGTCATCAACACGCCGCTGCTGGGCCTGATCCGGCCCGCCATGCAGCAACTGGCCGACCGGCTGGAGGGCGCCGTGTCGGTGGGCGTGACGATGGACCTGGACGTGGTGTACCTGGAAACCTGCAGCCACGAGGACGGCACGCTCAAGCGCCCCGGCGTGGGCGCGGTGCGCGGCATCGTGGAAACCGCCATGGGGCGCGCCTGGCTGGCGCAGCTGCCCGCCGGCGAGCGGCAGGACTTCCTGGCCCGCGTGAAGCGCGAGCGGCCCGAAGAGTGGGCGCGCTGCAGCGAAGGCGTGCGCGAGAGCGTGGCGCAGTACGCCAGGCGCGGCTTCACCATCAACCTGGGCGACTCAGGCTTCGGCGTGCTCGCCGTGGGCACGGCGGCGCGCATGCGCTACGGGCCGCGGCGCCTGCTCTTCAACTGCGCCGTGCCGGGCCTGCAGTGGAAGAAGGCCCAGTTGCTGGACACCATCGGGCCGAGCCTGGTGCAACTGGTGAATGCGGCGGACCGGCAGGCCGGGCTGCGTGGATGATGACGCGCGCGCCTATTTCGCGGGCGCCAACGGATCGTCCGGCGTCCCGCCTTGCGTTGTCTTGCGCGCGTTGGGCCGACGGGCATCGCGCGACTGCACACGCTTCTGGGCCGATACGGCGCTCCGGTCGTTGGGAACGCCGCTGATCTCCACGCTTCTTGCGGCGCCTCCGCCTTCAGGCCGCACCTGCCCTTGCGGCTTCGCCTGCCGCCTGCGCTCGGCTGCATCGCCCGAATCACGGCCGCCTCAGCCGATAGAGCGCAACATCCACGCGCCCGGACTTGAACCCCGCTTCGCAGTAGCACAGGTAGTAGCGCCACAACCGCCGGAACGCATCGTCGAAGCCCTGCGCCTGCAGCTGGGGCCATGCCGCCTCGAAGCGGCCCCGCCATTCGGCCAGCGTGCGCGCGTAGCTCGCGGCGAACCGGTCGGTGCATTCGACTTCGAAACCGGCCCGCGTGGCCTGCTCCCGCACGGCGCGGTCGCTGGGCAGCAGGCCGCCAGGAAAGATGTGGCGCTGGATGAAGTCGGCGCCGCGCCGGTAGCCCTCGAACTGGCCATCGTCGATCAGGATCACTTGCAGCACGGCCAGTCCACCGGGCGCCAGCCGTTCGCGCAGCGTCTGGAAGTAGCGGTGCCAGTAGGCCTCGCCCACCGCTTCGAGCATCTCGATGGACACGATCCGGTCGAACTCGCCTTGCACCTCGCGGTAGTCCTGCAGTCGCAGGTCCACCTGGTTCTGCAGCTTCGCTTCACGCACCTGGGCCCGCGCGTGCTCGAGCTGCCTGTGCGAAAGCGTGATGCCGGTCAGGTCGATGCCATGCGTGCGGGCCAGGTCCACGGCCAGCGCCCCCCATCCGCAACCGATCTCCAGCACGCGGTGGCCGGGCTGCAACGCCAGCAGCTGGGCAATGCGGGCGAGCTTGCGCGCCTGCGCAGCCTCCAGCGTGGCGTCGCCGGGCGCATAAAGGGCGCTCGAATAGATCAACCGCGGGTCGAGCCACGCCGCATAGAAGTCGTTGCCCAGGTCGTAGTGCGCCGCGATGTTGCGCCGGCTCCCTCGGCGCGTGTTGGCATGCAGCAGGTGGTAGATGCGCGCGGCCAGCCGGGCCAGCGGGCGGCCGCGCAAGGCCGAGCCCCACGCGGCCTCGTTGCGCACGCCGAATTCCAGCAAGGCCGCCAGGTCGGGCGTGGACCAGTCGCCGTCGCAGTAGCTTTCGGCAAAGCCCAGGTCGCCTTGGGCGACCAGTCGCCGCAGCGCGCGCCAGCGATGCAGTTGCAAGGTGGCGCACGGGCCGTCCGAGAGGCCGCGCTGGACGATGGCCTTGCCATCGGGCAGCTCCAGCCGCAGCGTGCCGCAATGCAGCCGGGCGAGCAGCCGCTGCAATTGCCGGTGGGGCGACCAGGCCATGCCGGAGGACAAGCCGCGCGGCGGCACGGGAGGCTGCGTGGAGCTGATGAGGGTCATGTGGCGTCGTTCGGGCGGATGATGGTCAGGTGATCGGCAGGCGCGCCCGGATGGCGCCGGAACGGCGCCCCCTTGAGCAGCAGTTGCAGGGCGTGCCAGTGAATGCCCGCCAGGACCTTCAGGCCCAGCAGCGGATGGGTGACAAAGGCTTGGAGCACCGTCCTGTCGCTCAGCGCCTTGCGGGCACCCGCCAGGCGGGCCGCCAGCACCGGGCCCTCGTCATCGATCGTGTGGATGTCCAGCTGCAGTGCGTCGCGCTGCGTCGACGGCGGCGACACCGCGAAGCGGTAGCGAAGCGCCATGTCCATGAAGGGTGAGACATGAAAGCACTTGGCGCATGCATGGCGCAGCACCGGCGCCTGCGCCTGCCCGGGCGCCACTTCGACCAGGTAGCGGTGGCGCTCGCCGAAGGTGTTTCGCACCTCGTACAGCACGGCGGCCAGCCGGCCCGAAGCGTCATGGCAGAAGTAGATGGACAGCGGATTGAACGCAAAGCCCAGCACGCGCGGCATGGCCAGCAGGAAGACCGGTCCGCCGGTGGCGATGCCGGCTTGTTCGAGCTCGGCACCGATGTGCTCGCGAAGGTGCATGCCCTGGGGCGTTCCGTGATCGCGTTCGTGAAGGCTCAGCAGGTTGAAGCGGTTGAGCGAGAACAGGCGCAGGCGCTCGTGCAGCGCAGGCAGCTCGTCCAGGTCCACGACCAGGAAGAACAGGCCGTAGCGCAGGCGGTGCCGCAGCGGCCGCAGGCGCTGGTGCATGACGTGGCCGGTGTACAGCGCGCTTTGCAGCGCGGCGCTTGCCTGGGCGCTCATGGCGTGGTCGCGTGCTGGCTGTGCGCCACCACGATGCGGCTGGACTCGCCGGGCACTTGCCAGGGGCGGCGCACGCCGCCCAGTTGCTCCGCTACCGCAAGGCCGGCCTGCAGTCCGTCCTCATGGAAGCCCGAGCCGAAGTAGGCGCCGCAGAACCAGGTGCGCCGCCGGCCCTGGAGCGACCACAGCGCCTGCTGGGCGCGCAGGGCCGCACTGTCGAACAGGGGATGCTCATAGGTCTGCGTAAGCAGGATGTGCCGGGCGGCTGGGGGACGCACGGGGTTGAGCGTCAGGAAGATCGGCACCGAGGTGGCGAGCGGCTGCAGGCGGTTGAGCCAGTAGCTCACGCAAACAGCACCTTGCCCAGCGCCGGTGCCCAGGTAGTTCCAGCTCGACCAGACGCGTTGCCGACGCGGCATGAGCGCGGCGTCCGTGTGGAGCACCGCGAGGTTGCGGCTGTAATGGAAGGCGCCCAGCAGGTGGCGCTCGTCCGTGCTGGGCTCGTCCAGCAGCTGCAGGGCCTGTTTCGCATGCGTGGCCAGCACCACCGCATCGAAGCGCTGCGGCTGCCAGCCCGCGGCCGTGCGCACCCGCACGCCGTCGGGCGCGCGAGAGAGCTGCACGACGCCGCTGCCAAGGTGTACCCGTGACGCACCCAGCCTGTCCACGAGCGCCTGCACGTAGCGGCGGCTGCCGCCCGTGACGGTGCGCCAGCTCGGCCGCGCGCCCAGCTCAAGCAGGTGATGGTTGGCGCAGAAGCGGATGAAGGCCTCTGTGGGGTATTGGCCGATCTGCGACGCGGGCGCCGACCAGATGGCGGCCGCCATCGGGTAGAGGTGGTCGTCCCGGAAGGCCCGGCCGTAGCCGCGCAGGTTCAGGTAGTCGTCCAGCGGCATGAGGCCGTAGATGGCCGCATCGGCGGGCGCCTCGCGGTAGAAGCGCAGCAGCTCGCGCACCATCTGCCAGAAGCGCGGACGCAGCGCGTTGCGGGGCTGCGCCAGCAGGCCGCCCAGGCCGCTGCCGGAGTACTCCAGCCGGCCCTCGTCCAGGCTCACCGAAAAGGACATGTCGCTGGCTTGCGTGCGCACTCCCAGTTGCCCGAAGAGGGCGCTGAGGTTGGGATAGGCCGGCTCGTTGTAGACCAGGAAGCCGGTATCGACCGCCACCTGCGTGCCCTGGATCCGCACGTCCACCGTGTGGGCATGGCCCCCGGCGCGCGGCTCGCTCTCGAACAAGGTCACATGGTGCCGCTGCGAAAGCAGCCAGGCCGCCGACAGCCCGGAGATGCCGCTGCCGACCACGGCGATGTGCAGCGCGCCGGGCCGGCCCGGCGTTGAAGGCATGGTCCGGGTATTCCCGGCGGGGTCGGAGCGCAGCGGCATGGGTGGTGCGGTGGTTGGCTGCCCACTTGTACGTAGAAAGGCCCGGCGCTGGATCATCGCCGTGTTGCGCGACGGCTGTGATCCAATCGCGCCTGCCCTGCGTAGAAAGGACCATGACCACCATGCGGCAGCCTTCGGCGAGCGAATCCGCTTCAGGGCGCAAGCTGCCTCCCTACCTGTCGATCGCGATGCCGCCAGACAGCCACAGCGCCCTGCCTACCGCGCAAGAACTGAGCACCTGGCTGGTGGCCGTCGGGCAGGAAGGCGACCGCCAGGCCTTCGCCGCGCTGTTCAAGCACTTTGCACCGCGCCTCAAGAGCTACCTGGTGCGCTCGGGCAGCAGCGAGATGCAGGCCGAGGAATTTGCGCAGGAGGCGATGGTCAGCGTCTGGCGCAAGGCCGCGAGCTTCGATGCCCGGCAGGCCGCGGCGTCGACCTGGGTCTTCACCGTCGCGCGCAACCTGCGGGTGGACTACTACCGCCGTGCGGGCCATCGCATGGAGGACGCGGGGCCGGCACCCGCAGAAGGCGTGGCCCAGGAAGAAGCCGACGACGCCCCGACGCCCGAAGCGACGCTGCTGGGCATGCAGCGCGAACGCGACGTGCGTGCGGCCATGGCGGCGCTGCCGCCCGAGCAGCAGCAAGTGTTGAAACTGTCTTTTTACGAGGAACACCCCCATGCGCGAATCGCCGCGGAGCTTGGCATCCCGCTGGGCACGGTGAAGTCGCGGATGCGCCTGGCGCTGAACCAGTTGCGCCGCAAGCTCCATGGGCTCGAGCCATGATCCGACACCATCCCGATGACGCCCTCCTGCTGGCCCATAGCGCCGGCACGCTGGGCGCCGGCCACCGCCTCCTGCTGGAGGTCCACCTGGAGGCATGCGCCCATTGCCGCGGGCGCATGCAGCAGCTCGACGCCGTGGGCGGCGCGCTGCTCGACGCCCTGCCGCCGTCCCAGCTGCCGGCCGATGCGCTGGAGCGCACGCTGGCTGCGCTGGATGCCCCCCAGCTGCAGGGCACGGCACCGCAAGGGGCCAAGCCGCCGCTGCCCACCGCCTGGCCGCGCGCCCTGGCCCGCTGCGACGTGAGCCGCTGGCGCTGGATGGGCCCGGGCATGTACTGGAACCGCGTCACCGTGCCCGATGAGCCGCAGGCCAATGTGTTCATGCTGCGCATCGGGGCGGGGCGGATGCTGCCGCGCCATACGCACAGCCACAGCGAGCTGACGCAGGTGCTGTGGGGTGCCTTCGACGACGGTCGTGCCGAATTTGCGGCCGGCGACTTCGACGAGACCGACGGCACCATCCGCCATCAGCCGGTGGTGGGCGCGGTGGGGGAATGCATTTGCCTGGCCTCGGTGGAGGGCAAGGTGCTGTTCGAAGGCTGGCTGGCGCGCACGATGGGCTCCCTCATCGGCATGTAGCGCCGGCTTCAGCGGCGCCTGGCGCGCCTGCGCACGATGGCCAGCGTGGCCATGCTCGCCAGCGCGGCGGCCGTGCCGGTGGCGAACGAACCCCATGCCAGGTCCGCCAATGTGACGCGCCAGGACCAGCCCACGAGCGTGGCCTGGTTGGTCAGGTCGTAGGTGCCGTAGCAGAGCAGCCCCAGCAGCGCGCCGAGCCGGCCGGCCACGAGCGGCCGGCCCGCGTCCAGCGCCGGCCGCACCGCGAACACGACCATGCCGCACACATACAAGGCGTAGAAGAGCAGCGCCGGCACGAGGTCGAAGCTGCTGCGCAGGAGCGTGCCGATTTCCGGGCGGTACAGGCGCGGCGCCATGAGGGTGAGCCAGACGGCGTCCATGCCCAGGAAGATCAGCGCGGACAGGGCCCACGCCGTGGCGAGTGGATGTTTCATGCGCCTGCGATGCTCCTTGTTTTTCAACGCAGCCGGTAGCTCAGCCGCCGCCCGCCGCGCACGGTGGCGTCCAGCCCGAGCCAGCGGCCGTCTTCGGTCCACCAGACATCCAGCGGCTGCTGGGTGCCCGACAGGCGCCACCGCACGGCGTCCACTGTCTGGCCGCGCACGGCGATGGGGGCGCGTTCCATGCGCTCCCACCGCACCTGTTCCATGGCGCCGGTCTGCACGTTGAGCAGGCTCGTGCGGGTACGCAGGGCCGGGTCCCAGTAGGCAAAGCTCGTGATGCAGCCGGACAGCCGCATGCCGCCTTGCGGGCCTTGCGGGCCTTGCAACTGCAGGCCGCCACGGTCGTCGGCATGCAGCTGCACGCGGCTGCGTTCGCCGCCGTCCTCGGTCTGCGCGTCCAGCGCCTGCAGGCAGTTGCCGCGCCACTGTTCCTGCGCAAGGTGGCGGTAGCGGTAGACCGGAACGCCGAGAATGCGCACGCGAAAGTCCGCCTCGCTGCGGAGGCTGCGCATTCCGTCCGCGGCCGGCGTCAAGGTGAACTCGTGCGTGCCGATGGGTTCGTCGTCCAGGGAGACGGTGAAGCGCCACCCTGCCTCCTGCGCAAAGACATCGGCATGCCAAGACAGGGCCAGTGCGGCGGCCAGCAGCGCCCGCTTCATGGCGCCCCGGCCTCGCGTGGGCGGCCCGGAAAGAAGGCCGGGGTGCGCGCGACATAGTCCCGGTAGGCCCGGCCGCGGCGCGCGAGCAGGTCCGCCTCCAGCAGGCCGACGCCGGACACCTTCAGCAGCAGCACCGTCATCAGCAGCGGCGACAGAAAGCTCCATGCGCCGGCCCAGCCGCTGCCCGACACCGCGAGCAGGCCCAGGCCCCACCAGAAGCAGGCCTCGCCGAAGTAGTTGGGATGGCGGCTGTAGCGCCACAGGCCCCGGTCCATCACCTGCCCGCTTCCTGCGCGCTTGCGGCGGAAGGCGGCCAGCTGCGCGTCCGCCACCGCCTCGAAGACCAGGCCGAAGGCCGCGAGCGATGCGCCCACCAGGTCCGGCCAGTGCCAGGGCCGATGGGCCGCCCAGGCCACGCCCAGCGGCGCCGAGACGCACCAGGCCAGCACCGCCTGCAGGCCGAACACCAGGTACAGGCTCTTGATGCCGAAGCCGGGCGCGTGGCGCGCACGGATCGCCTGGTAGCGCCGGTCTTCGCCCGGATGCGCGCGCCGCCGCCACGCAAGATGGCCGCCAAGGCGCAGGGCCCAGGCCACCGCCAGCGAGAGCGCCAACATGCCGCGCCCGCCCGAGGGCGGCAGGCAGACGGCATAGGCCAGGCCCGCGCCGACGATCAGGAAGGGCCAGAACGGGTCGACGATGCTGGCGTCCTGCAGGCGCAGGCTGCAAAGCCAGGCGAGCACCGCCAGGCCCAGGCTGACCGCCAGGCCGCCGTATGCGCACAGCACCGTCTCAGTCATTGCCAGCAAGCCAGGCGCGAAACGGCAGCAGCCTCATGGGCGCCGCTCGAACAGATAGTGGCTCACCCACCATTGCTGGCCCTCGTTCCAGGCAAAGAGTTCCTCCACGCCCATGAAGAAGAGCCGCCAGCGCATCCACCACAGCTCGCCACCGCCGCCGTGCGCTGCCTGCACCACGGGCAGCAGTGCGTCGCGCTGCGCATCCATGTTGGCCAGCCAGGCGCGGGCCGTTTTCGCGTAGTGCTGGCCGCTCCAGCGCCAACGCTCGAGCAGGCGCAGGTCGTCCTGGAAGTAAAGGGGCAGGTCGTCGCTGGGCATCATGCCGCCGGTGAAGAAGTACTGGCTCATCCAGTCGGACACGTCGCGCACTTCGAATGCATACGGCGCCTCACGGTGCGCGAACACGTGCATGAAGAACCTGCCGCCGGGCCGCAGCCACCGTGCGACATGCGAGAAGGCACGCGGCCAGTTGCGCAGGTGCTCGAACATCTCCACCGACACGATCCGGTCGAAGCGCCCGCTGGGCGCCTCGAAGGTGTTGAAGTCCTGGGTGACGACTTCGAGGTTGGCCAGGCCGCGGCTGCGCGCCCGCTCCTCGATGAACGCGCGCTGCGAATGCGAGTTGGACACGGCCGTGATCCGGCTTCTGGGGTAGTGCTCCGCCATCCAGAGGCTGAGCGACCCCCAGCCGCAGCCCAGTTCCAGCACCTCCTGGCCATCGGCCAGCTGCGCGTGCCGGCAGGTCTGTTCGAGCGCGGCAAGCTCCGCTTGCGCCAGGCTGGCGGCCTCGCTGTCATCGGGCCATAGGCAGCAGCTGTACTTGAGCCGTGGCCCCAGAACGGCCTGGAAGAACCGCGCCGGCAGTTCGTAGTGCTGCGCGTTGGCCTGGTCCGGATGCAAGGCGAGTTCGGCCGTGCGCATCTCCGTTTGCACAAAGCGCTGGGTCAAGGCGGCAGTTGCCGCGCCGTCGCCGCTGTGCACCTCGGCCAGCCGCTGGCGCAGCAGCCGCCGGATACCCAGGCGCACCACGCGGTCGGGCACCAGGCCCTGCTCGACCCAATGTATGGCAGCGCTTGAGGACATGGAAACTCCAGTGAGTGTCGATGCGCCTTATACGGATGCCGTCAATGCCTGGATCACGACCGAGCGGTGCCCGACGCCCGGGCTGCGAAGAGCGCGACACAATCGCCACCTTGCTGTTGCCACGGCGGCAGCGCCTGGAATCTTGGGTGGGCGGATGTCAGCGCAGCACCGCGGTGGCATCCATCGTCAGCCAGCCCTCGTGGTCCGAAGCCCAGAGGCGGATCGTCTTTCCATCAACCGCCGGCTGGCCGCAGACATGGAAGGCGTTCAGATCGAAGGTCGGCCGCACGGCCTTGAAGCTGAAGGTGGCAAGCTGCGCATCGGGCATCTGGCGGCGCAGCAGGTCCAGCAGCAGCGTGGCGATCACGCCCGTCATCCTTTGAGCAAACGCAGGCACATCCAGTTGGACATGCTCGGTGGTTTCGGATGGGTCCTTCCTCCGCACGAAACGTCCATGCGTCGACAGCTCGAAGCGACCTTTCGGGAAGCCGGAATGGATGCGCCAGTGGCGACGGTGGAATCGATGTCGTTCCTTACCAACCGTGCGCTGATACTCGCGTCGGAACTGATCACCGTGTGGCCGGAACACCTGGCCGACGTGGAGGCACGCACGGGGCTGATCAAGGTCCTTCCGCTCGAGCTGGCCAAGACCGAGCGGCCGCTGGGCGTCTGGTGGCGCACTGCGCCCGGCCTGTCGCCCTCCGCGCAACTGATCGTCGAGGCCTTGAGGACGGTGAGCGGGGCGGGTGCCGGGGGTCGTCACTGAGGACGGACAAGGAGTGAGATTTCCCTGTCCAAGTCCGCAAGGCAGGGGGCCTATGGCCGCTTGCGGCGCGCGGCCGGGTGTTCGACCTCCATCCCTGCAACGCCGTGAAGGAAGAGCTGGGTCGCAATGGGCGCCATCTCCGCGTGTGAGAAGCGGCCGTTTGGCTGAAACCAGGTGAACATCCAGTTCAGCATCCCGAAGAGGAACATCGTCAGCAGCTTGGTCAGCTGCATACCGTCCAGGTCGGGGCGAGCTGCAGCGATCGCGTCTGCGAAAACGCGGACAACCGTGCGTTCCTTGTCGAGCACGCACGCCTGCGCCTCGGCGTCCAGAAAGCGTACATCTTCGGTCAGGACCCGGTGCTCGTTCTGCGCCTCGGCGTACTCGAGCATGAAAACTTCGATGAGTTCCGGCAGCCTGCGCTCAGGAGGCAGCCCCAGGGCCTCCACACCGGTGACGATGTCCGCCAGGCGCGACACGTGGCCGTCAGCGATGTGGAACAACACCTCGGCCTTGTCCTTGAAGTGGTGATACAGCCCGGGCTTCGACAGGTGACTGGCTTCGGCAATCTCGTTCATCGACGTGGCCGCATAGCCTTTGCGAGCGAACAACTCAGCCGCCTTGCTTGAAATCAACGCGCGCTGTTCATGGGTTCGGGACGAGATGGGTTCAACGCTCATGGACAGAGAAGATGGCCCTGAGCCAATGCGCTCAGCGGTGCGCCCAAATCATAGGTGTTTATCCCGACGAGCCGGCGCTTGCGTGTGTCCCGGCGACTGGGGTAGCCTCGCCGCGTTTACCGACCGACCGGTCGGTCTGACAACCTGAAGAGCCATCCGCGGGCGCGCGAAGCAGCCCCTGCTGGCACGTGCGCCAATCAAACACTGGAGACAACATGCGCAATGAAACCCTACCCCGTGCCTTGCTGCTGAGCGGGCTTGTGATTGCAGCGGGCCTGTCCTTGCAAGGCTGTGGCGGTGGCGGCAATACGCCGGCTCCCGCGCCCGCACCAGCTCCTGCGCCAGCCCCCGCACCGGCTCCTGCGCCTGCGCCGGGACCGACTGCGGAGCAGCTGAAAACCACCTGCAATTCCCTGACCGGACAAGTCATCGAAGGCGTCACCATCACGAAGACCAGGCGCTTCGAAGCCGCGGAGTCGGTGAATCCGTCCGGCTTCTGCCAGGTGCTCGGCACGCGTGCTCCTTTTCTCGACATCGAAGTCGACGTGCCGGACAACTGGACAGGGCGCTATTGGCAACAAGGCGGCGGTGGCTTCGATGGCCGCATCCCTTCTGCGTTGACGACAGACGCCAACGGCAATCTCACATCGCTCAGTCCTGCTGTCGCGCTCAAGGGTGCGATCTACGCCGCATCGAACGGTGGCAACCGCGCAACCGTGGCGGCGCAGGCGGCGCCTGCGGTGTGGGGCAACGGCACCCCAGAGGGGCGCCAGTCGGCCACGGACTATGCGTACCAGGCGCTGGGCACGACGGTCTACTTCGGCAAGGCGCTCGCAAAGGCCTTCCATGGCTCAGCGCCGACGCACAGCTACTTCAATGGCTGCTCCAACGGCGGGAGAAACGCATACATTGCGGCGCAGCGCTGGCCTGAGGAGTTCGATGGCATCGTGTCCGGTTGCGAGACGATGGACATGGCCGGACAGGCGAGTGCATGGCTGCAGGCCGCCTCCTATTCCGGAACGCCTGCCGCCCTCAGCGGCGCACAGAACAATTCGGCTTGGTCTGCTGCCCTGTCGGCGTGCGATTCCCTCGATGGCGTGACAGACGGGCTCATCGGCAATCCGAAGGCATGCGCATTCGACCCCGCGGTGCTTCAGTGCGGGGCGCCAGGGGCGAGCAGCGACCCCTCCATATGCCTGACCGCCGCCCAGGTCACGACGATGAAGTCCTTCATCACGGACCTGAAGCTTCAGAACGGAACCACCGTGCTTTCGGGCTACTCGTGGGCCAGAGGCCTTGGCCAGGGCTGGGGCGGACTCGGCGGCGGATTTGCCCTGCTGGCAAGCGGCGACCCCGCATGGCTGACGCCGGCCCGACAGTCCGGGTTCCAGCTGGAATCGGACTACTACATGCTCGGCAACGGCCTCGCGCGAATCGGCGCCGACCATGACAAGGCGGCCATCGCAGCCTTCATCACGGCGGGCAAGAAACTCATCTCCTGGCACGATGGCAGCGATGGACTTCTGTCGCCCGACGACCATTACCGCAACTGGACGACCATGACAGGCATTGCCAAGTTCAACGGCCTGGCCGACCCGAGCAGCGCAACGCGCTTCTTCATCGTGCCTGGCGCAGGCCACTCCGCCGGCTCGAGTCTGCAGGAAGTGGATTGGGCCGGTTCCATCATGGGATGGGTTGAAGACGGCGTGGCTCCCACGCAGATGACATACACATTCAAGAGCGGAGCAACGACGCGCAGCATGCCGGTCTGCCAATACCCCCAGTACCCGAAGTACAACGGCACTGGCGTCATCAATGCAGCGGCCAGCTATTCCTGCACATCATGAGCGAGCGCCGAGACAGTCATCGACTGCGATGATTCCCGCCGACGTGAACACCTCGACCGCGGCTCGCCCCACGGGCTTCGGCCCCGGGTGCAGGCACATGACGGAGATGCGGGCGCGCCGGGCCTGGGCCACCGCCACACGGGCATCCGCGACCAGGAGGCGCGGATCCGGGACGTCGATGTCGTGGGGTTCACCATCGCCGATGACCCATGTCCACCGCACGTCCGCGGTCTGCGCCAGCAGCGTGCGGGTGGCATGGCGCAAGACTGCGCCCAGTCGTGTCGAGAATCCTGCGCGAAGGCTGGCCAGGCGCGCGGCTGCGGTGTCGCCCCAGGGTTCGCCAAAGTCCAGCACGCGCCGGACCTGCACCTGGTGTCTTCCATCCGAATGGAAGGCGCGGATGGCCACGCGCCATCCCGCACGCTGCATCGCCTGGGCCAGGGCCGCGGCCTGTGCGCATTGGCGCGACAGGGCGCTGGGGCCGCCATCGCTCGATGCGTCGGCGCTGGATGCCGAGGCGTCCACCAGAAGCAGCGCGGCCGTGCTGCGTGGCGCCAGCGCCC
>NZ_BCUU01000044.1 GCF_001591385.1 Variovorax soli NBRC 106424 | reverse complement strand
CCGCCGGTGCCGTTGCTTCCGCCGCCGCCGCCGCAGGCCGCCAGCGCGAGCGCGCTCACGCAGCCGAGCAGGATCAGTTGGTGTTGCTTCACGAGAGTCTCCAATGCTTCTTGGGTGGGGCGCCGTGGTCGACGACCACACCCAGCGCCTTGGCGGCCGATGTTGGAGCGCTGCATGCGCGGCCGAAAGGTCGTGCGCGGAACGCGAGGAGTCATTTGCGGACAGCGCGGGAAAGCCCCAGGTCGGGTTTCCCAGGGGCCTGCGCAAGCGCTGGCCCGGCCAGCGAGCCGATGACATCGAAGCACCGGCAAATGTGTGTGTGCGGCACATAGGTCCGATGGCGTGCTTTGCAGAGACTTTCGCAGCACAAGACACCCGCCGCGTGGCGCGCCGAGGCGCCTGCTGCGTGCGGCCACCGTTCCAACACCACTGAAGAAGGAGACAAGTCCATGACCGTTGTTCGCCACCTTGCCCGCGCCGCGCTGCCGGCCTCGCTGCTGCTGCTGATGGCCGCGGCCCATGCCGCCCCCGTGAAGATCGGCATGGTCGAGACGCTGTCCGGCCCGCAGGCCTCGTCGGGCCAGGCCTACCGCGCCGGCGTGCGCTATGCCATCGACAAGTTCAATGCCGCGGGCGGCTGGAACGGCGAGCCGGTGCAGCTGGTCGAGTACGACAACCAGGGCGGGCCGGCCGGCGCGTCCGAGAAGCTGAAGGCGGCGATTGCCGACGGCGTGCAGATCATCGTGCAGGGTTCGTCATCGGCCATCGGCGGGCAGATCACGGAGGACGTGCGCAAGCACAACCTGCGCAACCCGGGCAAGGAGGTCGTCTACATCAACGTCGGCGCCGAGGCGCTGGAGCTCACCGGCGAGAAGTGCAACTTCTATCACTTCCGCTTCGCCGGCAATGCGCAGATCCGCGCCAAGGCCCTGGTGCAGGCAATGAAGGCATCCAACGCGCTGGGCACCAAGGTCTACGCCATCAACCAGAACTACTCCTGGGGCCAGGACATGGAGCAGGCCATTGTCGACAACGCGGGCGCCGGCGGCTACCAGGTGGTGGACAAGACGCTGCACGACGTCAACAAGATCCAGGACTTCGCGCCCTACGTGTCCAAGATCAGCGCCTCGGGCGCCGAGACGGTGATGACGGGCAACTGGTCCAACGACCTGCTGCTGATGATGAAGGCGGCCAAGGCCAGCGGCCTGAAGGCGCGCTTCGGCACCGTCTACCTCGACCAGCCCGGCAACGTGAGCAACGCGGGCGAACTGGCCATCGGCAACTACGTGGCGCATGCCTTCAATGCCGAGGCGGCCGGCGCCGCCGGCGAGCGCTTCGTGGCCGACTACACCGCCAAGATCGGGCATGCGCCGGTGTTCGTCGAGCCGCAGACGGTGTTCGGCCTCGAGATGGTGACCGATGCGCTCAAGCGCACCAAGCCGGTCAACGGCGCGCTCGATGTGAATGCCTTTGCCAAGGCGCTGGAAACCGGCAGGCTCAAGACGCCGATGGGCGAGATGAGCATGCGCGCGGCCGATCACCAGGTGCAGATGCCGCTGGTGGTGTCGGTGGTGTCCAAGGACGCGAAGTACAAGGCCGACGGCACCGACATGGGCTTCAAGCCGGTGAAGGTGTTCAGCGCGGAGGCGGTCTCGGTGCCGGCGCAGGCCAGCTGCAAGATGCAGCGCCCGGGCTGACGCCCTGCATCGGGAAAGGACCGGATCGCCGGGGTGGCCGCTTCGCCCCTACGATCCGGGCATGCAACCCCGCCGCATCCAGGCGGCAGCAGCAAAGCGGAGAAAAGATCCATGGCTACTTCATCCCTCGCAGGCCAGCTGGCCTGGGTCACCGGCGGCGGCAGCGGCATCGGCCTGGCCGGTGCCATCGAACTGGCGCGCGCAGGCTGCCGCGTCGTCATCTCGGGCCGCGACCCGGCCAAGCTGGAGGCCGCGCTGGCGACGGCGCGC
The DNA here is from genome assembly GCF_001591385.1 of Variovorax soli NBRC 106424. Taxonomy (GTDB): domain Bacteria; phylum Pseudomonadota; class Gammaproteobacteria; order Burkholderiales; family Burkholderiaceae_C; genus Variovorax; species Variovorax soli. Next base: position 39,584 of record NZ_BCUU01000044.1, on the reverse strand, counting down.
GGCGCCGGCGTCGATGAGGCCGCCATCAGCGCGATGCCCCTGGATGTTGGCGACAAGGCCAGCGTGCAACGCGTGGCCGAGGGCATCCAGGCGGCGCACGGGCCGGTCGGCATCCTGGTCAACAGCGCGGGCATCAACTTTCCCAAGCGCTACTGGGGCGACACCGACGGCGAGACCTTCGACAAGGTGGTGGCCGTCAACCTCAGCGGCGCCACCTACTGCACGCTGGCGGTCCTCCACGGCATGCGCTCGCTCGGCCACGGCACTGTGATCAACGTGGCCTCGTTCGTGGGCTGGCACCTCACGCACCTGACCGGCCCGGCGTACACCGCCACCAAGGCCGGCATGATCGCGCTCAGCCATTCGTTCAACATCGAGGAAGGCATTCACGGCCTGCGCGCCACCGCGCTGTGCCCGGGCGAGGTGGCCACGCCCATCCTCAAGTCCCGCCCGGTGGCGCCGAGCGCCGAGGACATGGCGCGCATGCTGCAGGAAGAAGACCTGGGGCACACGATCCGCTTCATTGCCGAGCTGCCGCCGCATGTGTGCATCAACGAGCTGGTGATCTCGCCGGTGTTCAACCGGCTCTACCTCGGCGGCAAGGAGTTCCAGCGGGGCTAGTGTGCCGTCCCGCAAATAGCTACGCAGAAAAGCGCGCCTTTCAGGCCATGGCGGCGTTGCAAATCCTCGCGATACCACTGGGTATCGCTGCGGTTTGCGCCTTGCCATGACCTGAAACGCATCGCTTTTCTCTGCATAGCTATTTGCGGGACAGCACACTAGGACGCGCGCCCGCGCGCCGGCGTTTCACTGCGGCGCGATCAGGCTCCACAGGCGCAGCGCCATGTGGATCTCCAGCGCCCGCGCGGCGCTGCCCCAGTGGCCCAGCATGTCCTCGATGGTGGCGAGGCGCTGGCGCACGGTGTTCACATGGATGCCCAGGCGCTGCGCGGTGGTCTTGGCATTCTGGTTGCAGTCGAAATAGCACAGCAGCGTGGATGCCAGCTGCGCATTGCGCTTGCCGTCGTGCGCGATCACCGGGCCGATGGTCGCGTCGAGGAACTGCGAGAGGCTGGCCTGGTCGTGCGTCTCGAACAGCGCCGAATAGAGGGCCAGCTCGTTCTGCCCGAGCACCTGCCCCTGGATGCCCAGCCGCCCGAGCACGCCCAGCGCGCGCCGCAGCGTGGCATAGAGCGCCGGAATTTCGGCCGGCGACGCAGCCGGGCGGGACACCACGCCGCGGTGCATGGCTGACGCATTGCGCCGCGCCCAGCTGGACACCTCCTGGCGCAGGTCGAAGGCCCGCGGCGCGCCGCACAGGATGACCAGCACGCCGTCGATCTCGTCCACCAGCGCGCGCTCCGTCGACGCCATGGCGCGAAAGTGGCGCGCCGCGTAGCCGGCGCCGGGCCCTTCCATCTCCACCAGCAGCAGGGCCAGCGGCTGCGACAGGTCGAGCCCCAGCCGCTCGGCGCGATTGACCAGCTCGGCTGGCGCATCCTGGCGCGGCGACACCAGGGTGCGCAGCAGGGCCGCGGCATTGCGGCTCTTGGCGGCTTCCATGCGCTCCTGCGAGAGCAGCACAATGCCGATCACGCTCGAGCTGCGCTCGAAGGTGCGCACCGCGACCTCCTCGAGCGCGCCGCGATGGAACAGCGCAATGGCACCCAGCACGTCGTCGCCGCCGAGCACCGGCATCACGCGGCAGCACTCGCCATCTTCCTCGTAGGCCTGCACGGACCGGCCCATCTGGCGGCTCAGGCGCAGGGCGTTCGCCAGCTCGGCGCTGCGTGCGCCATGCGGCTCGTAGCCTTGGGCGCCCCGGTCCGCATAGCCCGTGGCCGCGCCCTGGCTGATGACCTGCGCCGCCTCGTCCAGCACCAGCAGGCTGCCGCCGAGCAGCTGCGCGACCGACTGGCACAGCGTGGACAGCGAGGCGCCGCGTGCCAGCAGCGATGTCATCTGCTCGTGCGCATCCGCCGCGGCCTGGATGCCGCGCAGGTGCCGCTCCAGTTCGGCGCGCGTCGCGTCGGCCTTGGCCAGCGCCGCATGCACGGCCTCGAAATCACGCGCGTTCTTCAGCGCCACCGCGCCGAGGGTGGCCAGCGTGCACAGGATCGACAGGCTCTGCGTGGTGTGCACCCGGTGGTAGCGATCGGCCACGAAGAGCAGGCCGATGACCTCGCCCTCCCAGATCAGCGGCACGCCGACCAGGGCGGCGATGCCGTCCTCCCGGAAGATGTCGTCCAGCCCCGCGTCATGGGTGAAGCGGGTGTCGTGCAGGTAGTCCGCGGTGGTGAAGGGCAGGCAGGTGGACATGACCACGCCTGCCACACCGCGGCCGCGCAGCGTCACCATGTCGGACACGCGCGGCGAGATTGCGCCCTGCGCCACCAGCACCCGGAATTCGTCGCGCGCCGGATCGTGCACCGACAGCCACGCCAGGTCCGAGCCGAGCAGCTTGCGTGCGCGCGCCACGATGGCGCCCAGCAGGCTGGTGAGGTCGAGCCGGCTCGAAAGCTCCTGCGCCGATTCGATCACGGCCAGCATGCCGCTTTCGCGCTGCTGCAGGAGCTCGAGCCGGTTGCGCACGGCCATCGCCATGCGCACCGCCTCGACCAGGTTGGACTTGCCGGGCAGCCCGGCGGGCAAGGCCTCGACCTCGACCATGCATTGCGTGAACTCGTCCGTGGAGGTGCCCTGATGCAGCAGCCGGACGAGCTGCAGGGCGATCTGCTCGCCGGTCTCCTTGTCAGTGGTGCGCATCGTGTTGTCTCGATTCTTGTGTCGGCGGAACATGGCAAATCTCGTCTCCGTCGCTGCAACGAGGCTAACAGAGGGTGTCGCCGCGCGCATGAGGCGCGATGACATCCGAGCCGGGGAAAAAGTGTGCGCGCGGCACATAGGGCGGCGAGCGCCGGGCGCAGAGACTCTGCTGCAGACGACGCGGCGCCATGGGTGGCGACGCGCGATCGTGGAGGAACCTCATGCCCCTGTACGAATCCCTTCGACCCCTGCCGGAGCTGCGCGTGCTCGTGACCGCCGGCGCCAGCGGAATCGGCGCCTGCATTGCGCGCGCCTTCCACGAGGCCGGCTCGCGTGTGCACGTGTGCGACATCGATCGCGCCGCGCTGGACCGCCTGGTGACCGAAACGCCCGGCATCACCGGCAGCATGGCCGACGTCTCGGTGGCGGCCGACGTGGACCAGGTGTTCGACGATGTGCGCGGCTGCCTGGGCGGGCTGGACGTGCTGATCAACAATGCGGGCATCGCCGGACCGACCGGGGCCATCGAGAACCTCGACGCGGGCGGCTGGGAGCGCACCGTGTCGGTCAACCTCAACAGCCAGTTCTACTTTGCGCGGCGCGCGGTGCCGCTCTTGAAGGCATCCGCGGCCAACCCCACGCTGATCACGATGAGCTCGGTGGCCGGGCGCCTGGGCTATGCCTTTCGCACGCCCTACGCGTCGACCAAGTGGGCCATCGTGGGCCTGACCAAGTCGCTGGCCATGGAACTGGGCCCGCAGGGCGTGCGCGTCAACGCGATCCTTCCTGGCGTGGTGGAGGGCGAGCGCATGGACGGCGTCATCGCCTCGCGGGCGGCGGCGCTGGGCATCAGCGTCGAGCAGATGCGCGAGGACTACCTGCGCAAGATCTCGCTGCGGCGCATGGTCAGCGCGAGCGACGTGGCGGCGATGGCGCTCTTCCTTTGCTCGCCCGCGGCGCACAACCTCAGCGGTCAGGCCATCAGCGTCGACGGCAACCTCGAGTACCTCTGAACCATGGACTGGATCGTCTTTTCGCTCTTGAACGGCGTGATCCACGGGCTGCTGCTGTTCATGGTCTCGGCCGGGCTCACGCTCATCTTCGGGATGATGGGCGTGCTCAACTTCGCGCACGCCTCGTTCTACATGCTGGGCGCCTACTTCGCCTACACGCTGCAGGGCATCGTGGGCTTCGGGCCGGCGGTGGTGCTGGCCACCTTGCTGGCCGGCGCGGTGGGCGCGGTGGTGGAGCGCTGGTTCCTGCGGCGCGTGCACCGCTACGGCCACGCGCACGAGCTGCTGCTGACCTTCGGCCTGTCCTTCATCATTGCCGAGACGATCAAGCTGTTCTTCGGCAACTACCCGGTGGACTACCGCATTCCGCCCGCGCTCGACTTTGCGGCCTTCGCGGTCGGCAGCCAGCAGTACCCGATGTACCGGGTGCTCATGGGGGCGGTGGCGCTGGCGATGTTCGCCGCGATCTACCTGCTGCTGACGCGCACGCGGGTCGGCATCGTGGTGCGCTCGGCCATCTACAAGCCGCGCATGGTGGAGGCGCTGGGCCACAACGTGCAGCTGGTCTTCATGGGCGTGTTCGGCGTCGGCGCCGCGCTCGCGGGGCTGGCCGGCGCGATCGCCGGCGCCTTCTACACCACCAACCCCAACATGGCGCTCGAAGTGGGCGTGATGGTCTTCGTGGTGGTGGTGGTGGGCGGCCTGGGCTCGCTGGGGGGCGCGATGCTCGCGTCGGTGCTCATCGGCGTGCTGACCTCGCTGGCCGTGGGTGTCGACCGCAGCCTGGCCGACGCGCTGGCGCTGGTGGGGGCGGGCGACTGGGCGCGCAGCACGGGGGGCCTGCTCACGCTCAAGCTGTCGAGCCTGGCGGCCACGCTGCCGTTTGCGCTGATGCTGCTCGTGCTGCTGGTGCGTCCCTCGGGCCTCATGGGGGAGAAGGCGTGATGTCGACGATGCGCACACCCCTCCTGTTCTCCCTCGCGGCCATCGCCTTGCTGGGCGCACTGCCGGTGCTGCTGCCGGCCGGCCTGCTCAACGCCTCGATCCAGGCGCTGATCGCGGCGCTGTTCGCCTGCGCCTACAGCTTGCTGGCGGGGCGCGCCGGCATGCTGTCCTTCGGCCACGCCGCCTACTTCGGCGTGGGCGCCTTCGCCACGGTGCATGCGATGAACGCGCTCGGCGGCACCGGCCTGCTGCCCACGCCCCTGATGCCGCTGGTGGGCGCCGTCGGCGGGCTGGGCTTCGGCCTGGTCGCCGGCTGGTTCGCCACCCAGCGCAGCGGCACGGCCTTCGCGATGATCACGCTGGCCATTGCCGAGCTGCTGCATGCGCTGGCGCCGCAGCTCAAGGGCTGGTTCGGCGGTGAATCGGGCATTTCCACCATGCGCATGCCGGCCTGGGGAATGAGCTTCGGCTCGACCACGCAGGTGTACTACCTCACGCTGGCCTGGGTGTTGGTCTCGCTGGCGCTCCTGTACTTCCACACCCGCACGCCGCTCGGCCGGCTCACGCTGGCGCTGCGCGAGAACGAGCACCGGCTGCACTTCCTCGGCTACGACGTGCACGGACTGGGCGTGTCGGCCTTCGCGATCTCGGCCATGTTCTCCGGCATTGCCGGCGGGCTGCAGGTGATGGGCAACGAGTCGGCCAACTACGTCGTCTTCGATGCGGGCGTGTCGGCCACGGTGGTGCTCAACAGCTACATCGGCGGTGTCGGCAGCTTCCTGGGCCCGGCGCTGGGCGCCGCGCTGATGAGCTTCTTCGGCTATGCGGTGTCCGACACCACGCAGTCCTGGCTGCTCTACCAGGGCGTGCTGTTCGTGCTGGTGATGATGTTCATGCCCCAGGGATTGACCGGCCTGGTGGCCGCGACAGTCCGCCTGATCACCCGGCACGGATTCGTTGCGGTGCTGCCCCTGGCCCTGAGTGCCGTCTTTGCCGGGCTGCTGCTGGCGGGCGGGGCGGTCTTCGTGGTGGAGATGCTGCAGCGGCTGTTCTCGCAGGACTATCGCTCGCTGGCCCGCATGGGCGGCAGCGCGCCACCGGTGCTGCTCTTCGGCCGAGCCTGGTCCGCCGCGGCGCTTGGCACCTGGATCGTGCCGGCCGGCCTGCTGGCGGCCGGCGCGCTGATGACCGGCGTGGCCCAGCGCTGCCATCGCGCGCTGGCGCTGGCCGCTGCTTCGCGCGAGGCGCCGGCGCCTGCCGCAACCCTGGGTGAACGAGTCCTGCCATGAACGACGACGCCATTCTTTCCCTGCGCGGCCTGCGCAAGTCCTTCGGCGACACCGAGATCATCCGCGGCGTGGACCTGGCGCTTGGCGCCGGCGAGCGGCGCGCCCTGATCGGCCCCAACGGCGCCGGCAAGTCGACCCTGTTCCACCTGGTGTCGGGCAATCTCGCGCCGACCTCGGGCGAGGTGGTGTTCGACGGCCAGCGCATCACCGGCTGGACGCCGCAGCGCATCAACCGCCTCGGGCTCGCGCGTTCATTCCAAATCACCAACATCTTCCCCAAGCTCACGGTGTTCGAGAACATCCGGCTCGCGGTGATGCGCCACCACGAGCGCCAGTACACCTTCTGGCGCCCCATCGATCGCCTGTCCGGGCTGCGCGCGGCCACCGAGGCGCTGCTCGAGAAGGTGCGGCTGCAGGCCCAGGCCGGCACGCTCGCGGGCGAGATGTCTTACTCCGAACAGCGCTCGCTCGAGCTGGCGATGACGCTGGCCTCCGACCCCAAGGCCATCCTGCTGGACGAGCCCATGGCGGGCATGTCCACCGAGGAGACCCACTACACCATGGAACTGATCCGCGAAGTGACGGCGGGCCGCGCGCTGCTCATCGTCGAGCACGACATGGACGTGGTGTTCGCCCTGGCCGACCGCATCAGCGTGCTGGTCTATGGCGAGGTGATCGCCACCGGCACGCCGCAGGAGATCCGCAGCCACCAGGGCGTGCGCGAGGCCTACCTGGGCGAGGAGGCCGCGGCATGAGCGCGACGGCAACGCCTTCTTCTCTGCTGCATGTCGAGGACCTGCAGGCCCACTACGGCAAGAGCCACATCCTGCGCGGGGTCAGCTTCCGTGTCGCGCAGGGCGAGGTCGTCAGCCTGCTCGGGCGCAACGGCTCGGGCCGCTCGACGGCGCTCAAGGCCATCATGGGCCTGGTGCCGCCGAGCGCGGGCCGGGTCTCGCTGGGCGGACGCGAGCTGGCCGGTGCGAAGCCGCATGCCATCTGCCGCGCCGGCCTGGCCTACGTGCCGGAGGAGCGCGAGGTGTTCGCCAACCTCACGGTGGACGAGAACCTGCGCATGGGCGAGCAGCCGCCGGTGCAAGGTGCGCGGCGCTGGACCGTGCAGCAGATGTTCGACTACTTCCCGCGCCTGAAGGAGCGCCGCGGCACCAAGGCCGGCAGCCTCTCGGGCGGCGAGCAGCAGATGCTGACCATCTGCCGGTCGCTGCTCGGCAACCCGCTGGCCATCCTGATCGACGAGCCCACCGAGGGCCTGGCGCCCAGGATCGTCGCGCAGGTGGGCGAGTGCATCCAGGACATGCGGCGCCAGGGTGTGTCCGTGGTGCTGGTCGAGCAGAAGCTGGCGATCGCCCTCAAGGTGTCGTCGAGGGTGTGCGTGATGGGGCACGGCCGCATCGTGTTCGAGGGCACGCCCGCGCAATTGGAGGCCGACCGGGGCTTGCTGTCCCAGTGGCTGGCGGTTTGAACATCAGGAGAAAAGCAATGGCGCCAAGCCAGGACAAAGTGATCATCAGCTGCGCCGTCACCGGCTCGGTCCACACGCCCACCATGTCGCCCTACCTGGCGCTGACGCCGGACCAGATCGCCGAGCAGGCGATCGAGGCCGCGCAGGCGGGCGCGGCGATCTTGCATCTGCATGCGCGCGACCCGCGCGACGGCCGGCCGAGCGCCGACCCGCGCGTGTTCGACCAGTTCGTGCCGCGCATCAAGGCGGCCACCGATGCCGTGATCAACATCACCACCGGCGGCAGCACGCGCATGACGCTGGAAGAGCGCCTGGCCTATCCGCTGCAGGCCAAGCCCGAGATGTGCTCGCTCAACATGGGCTCGATGAACTTCTCGGTGCACCCGCTGGCGCGCAAGTACAGCCAGTGGCAGCACGACTGGGAGAAGCCTTACGTGGAAGGCATGGAGGACCTGATCTTCCGCAACACCTTCCGCGACATCAAGCACATCCTGCAGGTGCTGGGCAAGGAGTGCGGCACGCGCTTCGAGTTCGAGTGCTACGACGTGGGGCATCTCTACAGCCTCGCGCATTTCGTCGACGAGGGGCTGGTCGAGGGCCCGCTGTTCATCCAGGGCATCCTGGGCATCCTGGGCGGGCTGGGGTCGGATCCCGAGAACCTGGTCACCCTCAAGAGCACCGCCGACCGGCTGTTCGGCCGCGGCGGCTACCGCTTCTCGGTGCTCGGCGCGGGCCGGCACCAGATGCCGCTGCTGACCATGGGCGCGGTGCTCGGCGGCAGTGTGCGGGTCGGCCTGGAAGACAGCCTGTACCTCGGCAAGGGCCAGCTGGCGCGCAACTGCGCGGAGCAGGTCCGCAAGATTCGACGCATCCTGGAAGAGCTGTCGCTGGAAGTGGCGACGCCCGCCGAAGCCCGCGCCATGCTGGGCCTCAAGGGCCAGGACGCGGTGGCTTTCTAGAAACTGGAGATGAAGACGCGATGAACAAGAAACTGTTGCAGGGCCGCGTGGCCATTGTCACCGGAGCCGGCGGCGGCCTGGGCCGCACGCATGCGCTCGAGCTGGCGCGGCATGGAGCGCGCGTGGTGGTCAACGACCTGGCGCACGAGCGCAATGCCGCGGCGGCCAGCGCGGTGGTCGATGAAATCCGGCGCGCAGGAGGCGAGGCCATCGCTGTTGCAGGCGACGTCACGCGCCCCGGGGAGATGGAGGCCATGGCGGCGCATGCCGCAGAGACGTGGGGCCGCATCGACATCCTGGTGAACAACGCCGGCATCCTGCGCGACCGCACTTTCGCAAAGATGTCGCTCGACGACTTCCGCCTGGTGATGGATGTGCATGTGATGGGCGCCGTGCATTGCACCAAGGCGGTGTGGGCGCGGATGCAGGAGCAGCAGTACGGCCGCATCGTGATGACCACCTCGTCCTCCGGCCTGTACGGCAACTTCGGCCAGTCCAACTACGGCGCGGCCAAGATGGCGCTGGTGGGCCTGATGCAGACCCTGGCCCTGGAAGGCGAGCGGCGCAACATCCGCGTGAACTGCCTGGCGCCCAGCGCGGCGACCGCCATGACCGAGAGCATCCTGCCGCCCGAGGCGCTGGCGCGCCTGACGCCCGAGCAGGTGAGCCCGGGCCTGGTGGCGCTGGTGGGCGAGGATGCGCCGACGCGCATGATCCTGCTGGCGGGCGCCGGCAGCTTCGAGTGCGCGCACATCACGATGACCCAGGGCGTGCACCTGGCCGACCGCGCGCAGGCCGGCGAGGCGCTGTGCGGGCAGCTGGAGGCGGTCAGGTCGCGCGTCGGGGAGCGGGTGCCGGGCTCGGGCTGGGAGCAGTACGAGCTCGAAGTGGCCAAGGCGTCGGCAAGCCAGCATCCGATCCGCCCAATGGCGGCGGTCACCCGCGGATGAAGGCCAGCAGGTCGGCGTTGATGACGTCCGCGTTCACCGTGCACATGCCGTGCGAGAAGCCGGGGTAGATCTTGAGCTCGCTGTTCCTGATCAGCTTGGCCTGCAGCAGCGCACCCGTCTTGTAGGGAACGATCTGGTCGTCGTCGCCGGCCATGACGAGCGTGGGCACCTCGATGGCCTTCAGGTCCTCGGTCTGGTCCGTTTCCGAGAACGCCTTGATGCCTTCGTAGTGGGCCTTGGCGCTGCCCATCATGCCCTGGCGCCACCAGTTCTGGATGACGCCCTGCGAGACCTGGGCGCCCGGGCGATTGAAGCCGTAGAAGGGGCCCGATGGCACGTCGATGAAGAACTGGGCGCGATTGGCGGCCAGCGCGGCGCGAAAGCCGTCGAACACTTCGAGCGGCGTGCCGTCGGGGTTGCCCGCCGTCTTCACCATGATGGGCGGTACCGCGCTGATGAGCACCGCCTTGGCGACGCGCTTTTGCGGCTGCCCATGTTGGGCGACGTAGCGCGCGACCTGGCCGCCGCCGGTCGAATGGCCGATGTGGACCGAGTTCTTCAAATCCAGGTGCTCCACGACGGCGGACGCATCGGCCGCGTAGTGGTCCATGTCGTGCCCGTCGCTCACCTGCGCCGAACGGCCGTGGCCGCGGCGGTCGTGCGCCACGACCCGGAAGCCCTTGGCGAGGAAGAACAGCATCTGCGTATCCCAGTCGTCGGCACTCAGGGGCCAGCCGTGGTGGAACACGATGGGCTGCGCATCCTTGGGGCCCCAGTCCTTGTAGAAGATGTCGACTCCGTCCTTGGTCGTCACGTAGGTCATGGTTCCGGGTTCCTTGTGTTGGGGGAGGAAAAAAGGTGTGTGCTCAGCCGATGCCTTGCTCGCGCACTTTATCGGCTTCCCACACACCCGTGTCGATCATCTCGTGCATTTGCCGTGCCAGCGCGTCCATCACGACCTGGGTGGCGGCATCCACCGGCCGGCCCGCCTGCGTGGCCAGCGAGTAGGTGCGGTGCAGTTCGGGCCGCGCGACCCGCGCCACCACCCAGTCGGCGCGCGGCACCGGCTGGTCGTTCAGCGCGCAGGCCGGCGTGAAGGTGAAGCCGGCGCCGCACAGATAGAGGGAGCGGATCACGCGGGTCGAGTCCTGCTCGTGCGCGATGTTCAGGTGCAGGCCCTGCGCGGCGGCCGCGTCTTCCACCGCGCGGCGGATCGCGAAGCGGCGCGACTGCAGCACCAGCGGCTGGGCGACGGCATCGGCGAAGTCGATCACGGGGCGCTGCAGGGTCGGCGGGCCCTTCTTGCCGGGTTTCTTCTTCCCGGGCGCGCGCAGCAGCCGCTTCACGGAGCCGTCCGCATCATGGCCGCAGAAGTACATGGCCTCGCGCACCATGGGGCGGCAGTGCAGGCCGTCCACTTGCGGTGCATCGACCAGGATGCCGATGTCCGCGCGCCGGTCCAGCATGGCCTTCTTCACGCCCAGGCTCAGTTCGTCGAGCGCGAAGACGCGGATGCGCGGATGGGTCTTCTTCAGCCCGGCCAGCAGCGGGCCCATCAACAGCGAGGCCAGCAGAAAGGGCAGGGCCACCACCACCGAGCCTTCCGGCCCCTGCGGCAGGCGCTGGATGCGCTCGCGCACCGCATCGGCGTCGCTCAGCAGGCGCCGGGCGTCCTCGTACAGCTGCACGCCGGCCGGCGTGGGCGTGACGCCGGCATGCGAGCGGTCGAACAGCTGGGCGCCGAGTTCGGCCTCCAGCTTCTTGATCTGCGCGGTAAGGGCCGGCTGCGCGATGTAGAGGCTGCCGGCCGCGCGCGAGAGGCTGCCGGCTTCGAGGACGGTGATGAAGTAGCGGAGGGTGCGCAGGTCCACGGTCTTGTTCTTGCGTTGGGCGGTGGTCGAGGTGAGCACACTAGCAGCCAAGGCGCGCGGTCTGCCGATGCCTTTGCATGCCCCGGATAAACCCTGTATGACAAATGATCAAATGCCTGAATCTTGGTCGGTTAAATTGGGTGAAACATGGGCAGACCGGGCGTGCCCCGCCTGCGCGCCGCCAGGCTGCGTGCCCGGGCGCCTTCGGCATGAGACTTGCACCCGCACAGGCTCATGTCGTCTGCAAACGCGCCCTCGATGAACAACGCCCCGGAGCAGCACCCCGCCTTGCTGCTCGAAGCCGACATCGCCATTCTTGGCCTGTCGGTGCGCGCCACCAACGTCCTGAGGCGCAACCAGGTGAACACGGTGGGCGAGCTGACCCGCGTTTCTCCCCGCATGCTGTTCGGCATGACGCGCCTGGGCCGCAACATGGTCGTGCAGATCGCGTCCAGCGTCGAACGCCGGGGACTTCGCCTGGCTGACTAGCCGCGCGCCGGCACTCGATCAATCAAGACAGGTGCGTGCGCCGCGCGAAGGCCACCACGTCCGCCAGCTCCGCCACGTGCTGCGCAAACTCGCTGGCCAGGGCCTCCAGCTTTTTGCGCCCTGCCGGCAGCAGGTGAACCTCCACCTGCCGGCGGTCGATGACGCTGGGCCGGCGCTCCACCAGGCCGGCCTCTTCACAGCGCGAGACCAGCGCCACCACGCCATGCGGCTGCGCCTGCAGGCGCTCCGCGATCTCGCTGATCGAGGCCCAGTCGCGCCCCGGAAATCCCTGCGTGTGAAGCAGCACCTGGTACTGCAGCACGGTGATGCCCTCGCTGCGCGCCGCGTCCTCGCTGAAGCGCAGAAAGCTGCGCAGCCTGAACCGGAAATCCGACAAGGCCTCCAGGCGTTGCTTGTCGATGGGTGGGCTGGGGCTGGACATGTTCTGCAATGAGGAAGAGGCGCCAGCGAATGTATCAGCGGCCCAGGGGCGCCAAGGGTATTTACTCACAACATGATGCAATAAACCTCATAACATGAGGTATTCAAAAGCGGCTTGGAAGATTCGGGCCGCAACCACGCAGGACACCCCAGCGGGTCCTCGCGGCGGCCAGGCCTTTCACGCCACGGCCCGCGCATCCCATCACAGAGCGGTCACCACCAGCCATGCATTTCAGGATCAAGAGCAAGAGAAACTTCGCCGCGGGCCTCATGTTCGCCTGCGTCGGCGCGGCGTTTGCCATCGGCGCCACCAACTACAACGTCGGCAGTGCCGCGCGCATGGGGCCGGGCTATTTCCCGCTGATGGTGGGCACGCTGCTGGCGCTGCTGGGCCTGGGCGTGGCGGTGGCGTCGATCGGGGCCCGGCAAGGAGACGGCGACCCCATCGGCCAGATCGCCTGGAAGCCGCTGGGCTTCATCATCGGCGCCAACCTGCTGTTCGGCGTGCTGCTGGCCGGGCTGCACGGCATCGGCCTGCCTGCCATGGGCCTCATCGCGGCGATCTACGCACTGGTTGTCGTCGCCTGCATGGCCGGCAGCCACTTCAGCATGAAGTCGGCGCTGATCCTGGCCACCGTGCTGGCGGTCGGCAGCTACCTCACCTTCATCGTCGGATTGAGCCTGCAGTTCCAGGTGTGGCCGACCTTCATCACCGGCTGAGCACCACCCATGGAAGATCTCATCAACAACCTCTCGATCGGTTTTGCGACGGCCGTGAGCCTGCAGAACCTGCTCTATGCGTTCATCGGCTGCCTGCTGGGCACGCTGATCGGCGTGCTGCCCGGCATCGGACCCACGGCCACCATCGCCATGCTGCTGCCGGCCACCTACGCGCTGCCGCCGGTGGCGGCGCTGATCATGCTGGCGGGCATCTACTACGGCTCGCAATACGGCGGCTCCACCACCGCCATCCTGGTGAACCTGCCGGGCGAGTCGTCGTCGGTGGTGACCGTGATCGACGGCCACCAGATGGCCAAGCAGGGGCGGGGCGGGCCGGCGCTGGCGGCCGCCGGCCTGGGCTCGTTCTTCGCGGGCTGCGTGGGCACGCTCATCCTGGCCGCCTTCGCGCCGCCGCTCACCGAAATCGCCTTCAAGTTCGGCCCGGCCGAATATTTCTCGCTGATGATCCTGGGCCTGATCGGCGCGGTGGTGCTGGCGTCGGGCTCGCTCATCAAGGCCATCTGCATGATCCTGCTGGGACTGCTGCTCGGCCTGGTGGGCACCGACGTCAACTCGGGCGTGGCGCGCTTCACCTTCGACATCCCCGAACTCACCGACGGCCTGGGCTTCATCGCGGTGGCCATGGGTGTGTTCGGCTACGGCGAGATCATCGCCAACCTCGCGCGGCCGGAGGAAGAGCGCGAGGTGTTCACTGCCAAGGTGTCGGGCCTGTTCCCCACCAAGGAAGACTTCAAGCGCATGCTGCCTGCCGTGCTGCGCGGCACGGCGCTGGGCTCGTCGCTGGGCATCCTGCCCGGCGGCGGCGCGCTGCTGTCGGCCTTTGCGGCCTACACGCTGGAAAAGAAGATCCAGCTCAAGGCCGGCGAGGTGCCGTTCGGCCGCGGCAACATCCGCGGCGTGGCCGGCCCCGAGGCGGCCAACAATGCGGGCGCGCAGACCTCCTTCATTCCCATGCTGACGCTGGGCATTCCGCCCAACCCGGTGATGGCGCTGATGGTGGGCGCCATGACCATCCACAACATCCAGCCGGGCCCGCAGGTGATGACCAGCAACCCTGAGCTGTTCTGGGGCCTGATCGCCTCGATGTGGATCGGCAACCTGATGCTGGTCATCCTGAACCTGCCGCTGATCGGCCTGTGGATCAAGCTGCTGACCATTCCCTACCGCTGGCTGTTCCCGGCCATCGTGCTGTTCTGCGCCATCGGCGTGTACTCCACCAACAACAACGTGTTCGACATCTGGCTGGTGGCCATCTTCGGCATCGTCGGCTATTCCTTCATCAAGCTCGGGTGCGAGCCCGCGCCGCTGCTGCTGGGGCTGATCCTGGGGCCGATGATGGAAGAGAACCTGCGGCGTGCACTGCTGCTCTCGCGCGGCGACTGGAGCGTGTTCGGCACGCGGCCCATCTCGCTGGGCCTGCTGGTCGCGGCCGTGATGCTGCTGGTGATCGTGCTGGCGCCTTCGGTGCGCTCCAAGCGCGAGGAGGCGTTTGTCGAAGAAGCGGGATAGGGCCCGCTCGGTTCATGCAAGCGCTGTTTCGTCGTCCGTCTTGCGGATCAGCACGTCCGCAGAGATTCCAAGGCCGGTGGAAAGCCTGCGGATCATGTTCAGCGTCAGAGGCCGCTTGCGCGCAAGGACTTCATACACACGGTTCGTCGGCCCGATATATGGACCCATGTCGCCGACCGTGTGTCCGGCTTGGCCGACATCAGCACTTCAATTTCCGCAAGCGCGGCTTGGTGGCTGGCTTCGTCCTTGATTGGCTTGATGTCCATGATGAACTCCTCAAATGATCTGCGCGTCGATCTGGTCGTACTGCGCGTGAGTGCCGATGAATCGGATATAGACCGTCGCGAAGTCGTTTGGGACCAATGCCATCCTCCTCCCGTTTGACGGCCTACAACACCTCATCCCGCAACTGCGGAAACACCTTCGACACCTTGGCCAGCAGGTAGTCGCCGTAGCGCCCGTTGAAGGCGTGCACGTTGGCCCGGTCCCAGCGCTGCGCGCTGTCGTCGAGTGCGGCGGCCCCGGGCAGGCCCTCGATGCGCTGCACGCGGGCTTCGAAGTCCGGGTCGAAGAACAGCGGAAACGACAGCCGGTCGCGCCCCGAGGTATTGCGGATCACCCGGTGCGGCGTGGACTTGTAGAGCCCGCCCGTCATGCGGTCGAGCATGTCGCCGATATTGCAGACAAAGGTGCCGGGCACCGGTGGGGCTTCGATCCATCCGCCGGGCGTGTGCACGGCCAGGCCGCCCACGGTGTCCTGGTGCAGGATGGTGAGCAGGCCGTAGTCGGTGTGCTCGCCCACGCCCCACGGGGCATCCACGCCTTGGGGCACGTCCTGCGTGGGGTAGTTGAAGATGCGAAACAGGATGAGCGGATCGGCTGTGTAGCGGTCGCTGAAGTAGCTGGCCGGCAGGCCCAGGCTCAGGGCGATGCCTTCCATCAGCCGATGGCCGAGCTGCGTCACCTGCGCCATGTAGGCCAGGATGGTCTCGCGAAAATCTTCCAGGCCCGGCGCCTGCGGAAACAGGTTGGGGCCGTGCACCGGCATGCGCGCCGCCACGCGCGGATGCTCGGGCGGCAGCTCGGTGCCCAGGTACAGCCCTTCCTTCCAGTCGGGCCGGCCGGAGGTGAGTTCGCCGCCCAGCGGAAAGTAGCCGCGCCAGGCGCGGCCGCCCAGCGCCATGCGCCATTGCATCTTGGTGGGCTCGGGCAGGTCGAAGAAGCGGTGGCTCAGCGTTTCGAGCCGCGCGACCAGCTGCGCATCGACCCCATGGCCGCTGACGTAGAAAAAGCCATGCTCGCGGCAGGCGGCGCCGATGCGCTCGGCAACGGCGCCGCGCTCGGGCCTGCCGGCCACCAGCGGTGCGACGTCGATGATCGGAAGGGAAGGGGAAGCGGACGTGGAAGTGCTCATGTCGGCTGCAAGCTCAGGTCGTGGCATCCGCAAAGGGCGAGCGGATGTCGGCAAGAAACTGCCGCGTGCGCGGATGCTGCGGGCGGTTGAAGAAATCGGCCGGCGTCGCGCGCTCCAGCACGCGGCCCTGGTCCATGAAGAAGATGCGGTCGGCCACCTCGCGGGCAAAGCCCATCTCGTGGGTGACGCACACCATGGTCATGCCGTCTTCGGCCAGGTCGCGCATCACCAGCAGCACCTCGCCCACCATCTCCGGGTCGAGCGCGCTGGTGGGTTCGTCAAAGAGCATGAGCGGCGGCTGCATGGCCAGCGCGCGCGCAATGGCCACGCGCTGCTGCTGCCCGCCCGAGAGCTCTGACGGCCAGGCATGGGCCTTCTCGGCCAGGCCCACGCGCTCGAGCAAGGCCATGGCACGCTCCTCGGCCTGCGCGCGCGACAGGCCGCGCAGCTGGATGGGTGCCAGCGTGCAGTTGCCCAGCACGCTGAGGTGCGGAAAGAGGTTGAACTGCTGGAACACGAAGCCGATCTTCGAGCGGAACGCGTTCACGTCGGTGCCGGGCGCATGAATGTCCTGCCCGCCGATGAGGATGCGGCCCGACTGGATGGGCTCCAGGCGGTTGAGCGTGCGGATGAGCGTGGACTTGCCCGAGCCCGACGGCCCGCACACCACCACCACCTCGCCGGCCTGCACGGTTTCGCTCACGTCCACCAGCGCGTGGTAGGCGCCGTACCACTTGTTGACGCCCTGCATCTCGATCATGCCGATACCTCCCGATTGACCTTGCTTGCTGTTGTTGTTGAAACGGCGCGCCGCGCCAGCCGGCGCTCGAGCCAGTAGGCCGCGCGCGACAGGCCGAAGCACATCAGGAAGTAGGTCAGCCCCAGGATGCCGTAGACCTCGGCGGGGCGAGTGAAGACCTGCGTGTTGATCTGCGTGGTGATGAAGGACACCTCGGCCAGGCCGATGATGTAGCCCAGCGATGTCTCCTTGATGGTGGAGACGAACTGGTTCACCAGCGAAGGCAGCATGCTGCGCAGCGCCTGCGGCAGCAGCACCAGCCGCATGGTGCGCGCATAGCTCAGGCCCAGTGCGCGCGATGCCTCGGCCTGGCCGCGCGGCAGGCCCTGCACGCCGGCGCGCACGATCTCGGCCAGGTAGGCCGCGTCGAACACCACGAGCGCGATGAGCATGGTGCTGAACTGGTCCGTCTTCACGCCGGTCACGCTGGGCAGGAAGAAGTAGGCCCAGAACACCACCATGAGCAGCGGCACGCCGCGCACCGCGTACACCAGCGCAGTGACGGGCCAGCGCAGCCAGCGCCACGGGCTCAGCCGTGCCAGGCCGAAGGCGATACCAAGCGGCAGCGCCAGCACCAGCGCGCAGCTGGCCAGCAGCACGGTGAGCACCAGGCCGCCCAGCGGCCCGTTGGGGTACTGGCCGACCAGGAAGTACAGCCAGTAGGTCTGGATGATCTCAAGCATGCGCCGCTGCCCCCGTCGTCATGCCACGCGCACCGGAAAGCGGTGCTGGTACCAGGCGGCCAGGCCGGTGATGAAGAGCGACACGCTCAGGTAGGCCGCGCTCGCGAAGGCGAAGGATTCGAAGCTGCGAAAGCTCGCGCTTTCCACCTGGCCGGCCTGGTACATGAGCTCGGCCACGCCGATCACGGTGGCGATGGAGGTGTTCTTCCACAGGTTGAGCGTCTGCGAGATGAGCGGCGGCACCGTCACCCGCAGGGCCTGCGGCAGCACCACGCGCCGCATGGTCGCCAGGAAGCTGAAGCCCAGCGCCCGCCCGGCCTCGAACTGCACCGCCGGAATGGATCGGATGCCGCTGCGGATGTCCTCGGCCATGTAGGCGGCGCTGTAGAGCGCCAGCGCAATGACGGCGCTCACGGCCTCGATGTTGCCCGCATAGAGCCATTCCTTGAGCGCCACCGGCAGCAGCTCGGGCGCGCCGAAGTACCAGAACAGCATGTGCGCCAGAAGCGGAATGTTGCGGATGACTTCCACATAAGTGAAGCCGATGCGCTGCAGCCAGGGCAGGGGCGACAGGCGCAGCAGCGCCACCGCAATGGCAATGGGCAGCGCCAGCACGAACGCCGCGGCCAGCAGCTGCAGCGACAGCCACAGGCCGGCCACGAGCATGTCGTGGTAGCGCCCGGTGAGGAGCAGGGTGTAGTCGAACGGGGGCATGAGGGGCGACAGTATCACTGCCGCGCGCCGCCTTGCCCCCGGTGCGCCGGGGAATGCCGCGGCGTCAGTCGATCTTGTCGGTCTCGAGCTTGAAGTCGCGGCTCTGGAAGCCCGATGCCGTGCTGGGCCCGTACCACTTGAAGAAAATCTTTTCGGCTTCGCCGGATTTCTCCAGCTCGCGCAGCGTGTCGTCCACCACCGCCTTCAGGCGGGCCTCGCCCTTCTTGATGCCGATGGCCAGCGCCTCGGTGCTGAGGTTCTGCTTGAGCACCACGTACTGCGCCTTTTGCGGGCCCAGCTTGGCATAGCTGCGCAGGAGCGCCGCCTCGTCGTCCACATAGCCCACGCCCTTGCCCTGCTGCAGCGCCTGGAAGGCCTGCTGGCTGGTGTCGAAGGTGACCACCTCCACGCCCGGCACGGCCTTGCGTACGTTCGGCTCCTGCGTGCCGCCGCGAATGGTGAGCACCTTCTTGCCGGCCAGCTGCGGCAGCTCGGTGATGCCGCTGCTCTTCTTCACGATGGCCTTCTGGCCGGTGACGAAGGTGGTGAGCGAGAAATCGATCTGCGCCTCGCGCTCCTTGTTGTGCGTGAGGCCGGCGGCCACCAGGTCCACATGGCCCTGCTGCAATTCCGGAATGCGCGCGGCCACGGCGATCTGCTTGAGCACCGGCTTCACGCCGATCTTCTTGGCGATGGCGCTGGCCAGGTCGACTTCGTAGCCGACGATCTGGCGCGTCTTGGGGTCGACGAAGGTGGCGGGCTCGTCGGTGCCGAGCACGCCCACCACCAGTTCTCCGCGCTTCCTGATGTCGTCCAGCTGGTCGGCATGGGCGCTGAGCGCGGGAAGGAAGGCAGCGGCCGCGAGTGCGGCTGCGAGAAGGGTGCGGCGCATGGTGTGGTGTTCTCCTGAGTGGATGCGGCCTGCCACGATACCAAGCATCGGCCGCATGTCGAAATGGGCAATTCGCATATGCAAATGGCAACCGGGCAGCCGCGCATCCAGGCCGCCGGCGGGCCCGGGCGCAGGCTCAGGCCGCGCCGCGGAAGCAGGACAGGCCCCAGGGCGTGAGCTTGACCGGCAGGTGGTAGTGGTGCGTGAGGTCGGCCAGGCCGAAGCGGAACACCTGCACCTCCATGAAGGCCGGCTCGGGCAATTCCTGGCCGCGCTTGCGGTAGTAGTCGCCCACGTGCAGGCGCATTTCGTACACCCCGCGCTCGAAGGCCTGGTCATGGCTTTCGATGCCGTCCACCACGCCATTGCGGCCCACCTTGCCCGAGACCATGGGTGCCCACTGCTCGGGCTTGCCGCCTTCGCCGGCCACCCGGCGAAGCACCTCGACCTTCATGCCCGTGGCCACCACACCGTTGGCCACGTCCACCACGTGAATTGAAACAGCTTGCATCCTTGCCTCTTCGTCTCCGAGCGCACCGCGCCTTGGGGACGAACTGTAGTGGATTGCGGCTATCGGTTCGCGGGTGCGGCGTTCGCTGGCATGGCTGCTGTGGGCCTGGCCAGCGCGTCGAAGCGCGCGCAGGCGGCCAGCCACTGGTCCGCTGGCATCTGCAGCGTGGCCGCCCGCATGGCGGACTTGATGCCGGCCACGCCCTGGGCAGGGTGGCTGCCGATGGTGCGGGCCATCGCCTGCGCACGCGCCACCACTTCGGCATCGGCGACCACTTCGGTCGCCAGGCCCAGGCGCAGGAGTTCGGCAGCAGGCATGCGCTCACCCAGCAGGCACACGCGCGCGGCCACCGCCTCCGAGTGGCGCAACGCCAGCCATGCCGCATTGCGCGGTGCGGCCATGCCCAGGGCGACCTCGCCCACCTGCAGGAAGGCCGATTCGCCGCACACCATGAGGTCGCCCGCCAGGGCCAGGGCCGCGCCGCCGTTGATGGCATAGCGCTCCAGCGCCACGATCCAGGCCTTGCGGCTGGCGAGCAACTGGGTGTGGACCCGGTCCCACAGGGCCGGAAACTTCGCCACCCAATCGGGCGTGGGCTGTTCGCCGAAGGCCTTCAGGTCCAGGCCCGAGCAGAAGGCCGCATCGGCACCGCGCAGCACCACGGCGCGCACATCGTCGTTGCGCTCCAGTGCGTCCAGCGCTTCCTGCATGGCCTGGGCCAGGGTGCCTTCGATGGCGTTGCGGCGCTCGGGGCGGTTGAGCACCAGCTCTGCCCAGCCGCCATCGTGCACATGGGTGAGTGCGGCGCTCATCGAATGGCTCCTTGCACCGCCGCGGCCTGCGCCGGCGGCAAGCCGGCCGCGCCCGCGGCAAGCAGCTGCGCAATGTCGGCCGGGCCGTAGCCGCACTCCTGCAGCACCTGGCCGGTGTGGGCGCCCAGCGGTGGTACTTCCGGTGCGCCCGGCGTCGCTTGTGCATCCGCCAGGCTGAAGGGCAGGCCCGGCAGCTCGACCTGGCCGCCCGCGCCGTCGCCCACGGGCTGGAACAGGCGCATGGCCTGCACGTCGGGGCTCGCCATCACCTGCGCGTAGTCGCGCACCACGCCGACCACCACCTGGTGCCTTTCGAGCAGGGACTGCGCTTCGGCGCCGCAAAAGCCGCCCAGCGCCTCCTGCAGCGCGCCGATGAGCGCGGCGCGGTTTTGCACGCGCGCGTTGTTGTCGGCAAAGCGCGGGTCCGTCGCCAGCTGCGGCCGGTCGATGGCCTGGCACAGGCGCCGCCAGTGGTCTTGCAGGTAGGCAGAGATGACGATGTAGCCGTCCTGCACCGCTATGACGTCGGCGGCCGGCGCCACCAGCGGTTGCGCATTGCCGTTGCGCGCCGGCAGCTGGCCGGTGAGCTGGTACTCGGCCAGGATCTGCGCCTGCATCGCAATGGCCGAAGCCAGCAGCGAAGTCTCGATGGTCTCGCCCCGGCCGGTGCGTGCGCGGCGCAGCAGCGCAGCCAGGATGGCGTTGGCGGTGAACGCCGCGGTGCTTGCGTCGGCCACCGGAAAGCCGGTCTTCAGCGGGTTGCCGCCGCGCTCGCCGGTGATGGCCATGACGCCGCTCTCGGCTTGCGCCGCAATGTCCAGGCCAGGCCGCGTGCGCGACGGCCCCTGCGTGCCGAAGCCGGAAATGGAGACGTGGATCAGTTCGGGCTTTTCCGTGCGCAGGCTGTGCGCATCCAGCCCCAGGCTTTCCATGACGCCGGCGCGCACGTTCTGCAGCACCACGTCGGCACCCAGGGCAATGCGCCGTGCCGCCGCCAGGCCTTCGGGCCGGCGCATGTCGAGCACCACCGAGCGCTTGCCGCGGTTGTAGGCCAGGAACAAGCCGCTGCGCCAGCCGGTGGATTCGCTCACGCCGAAGTGCCGGCCGTTGTCGCCATGGGCGCTTTCGATCTTGACGACGTCGGCGCCCAGGTCGGCCAGCGTCTGCGTGGCGCCGGGGCCGGCGATGAACTGGCCGAACTCGACCACCTTCACGCCCGAGAGCGGCCGGTCGTCCGTGGGCGGCGCAAGGAAGGCCGGTGCAGCGGCGCTCATTGCTCGGCCTTCACGCCGGCGGTCTTGGCCACGGCGGTCCACCGCTTCATTTCCGAGGCGAGCAGCTGGCCGAATTCCTCGCCGCTGCCGCCTGCCGTGCTCATGCCCAGGCCGTTGAAGGCATCGGCCACTTCCTTGGTCTGCAGCACGCGGTTGACGGCGGCATTGATCTTGTCGAGCACGGGCTTGGGCGTCTTCGCGGGTGCCATCAGGCCGAGGAAGCTGGCGGCGTCCAGGTCCTTCACGCCCGATTCGCGTGCGGTGGGCACGTTGGGCAGCCCGGGTGCGCGTGCGGTGCCTGGCGTGACGATGCCAGTGAGCTTGCCTTCCTTGATCAGCGTGCTGGTGATGCCGGCCACGTCGAAGGTGAGCGGCACGTCGCCGGCCATCACCGCCTGCGCAGCGCCGGCCGAGCCCTTGTAGGGCACATGGTCCAGGCGCAGCTTGTAGCGCTGGGCCAGCAGCTCGCCCCACAGCTGGGTGAGCGAGCCCGCGCCAGGGCTGGAGTAGGGCACCGGATTGCTCTGGCTGCGGATCCATTCGATGAGTGCCGGCAGGTCCTTGGCCGGCAGCTTTGGGTTGGCCGCCACCAGGATCGGCATCCACGCCAGGTTGGCCACCGGCGCCAAGTCGCGCATCGGGTCGTAGGGCGAGGGGATGCCGGTCGCGCTGTTGGTGACCAGCTGCGCGGCGACGACCACCAGCGCATAGCCGTCGGCAGGCTGGTTCACCACGTAGCCGGTGCCGATGGTGGCCGATGCGCCCGGTTTGTTGTCGACGATGACGGGCTGGCCCAGTTCGGCAGACAGGCCCTTGCCCACGATGCGCGCCACCGCGTCGGTGGGGCCGCCGGGCGTGTAGGGCACCACGATGCGGATCGGGCGGGCGGGGTAGTCGCCCTGCGCGTGGACCGCCAACGGAACGAGCGCGAGCGATGACAGCAGCGCGGCGGCCAGCAACTTCTTCATGTCTTGTCTCCGGTGATGTGGGGGGAATCCGCTTCTTGTCGTGGGGGAGCGGCGGTGTCGTCATGCGCCTGCAGCCGGGCGCGCACCTGCTGCGAGACGGGCGCGCCCAGCGCGCCGGCCACCATGTCGATCAGGTTCTCGATGGCGCGCTGCAGGTCGAAGCCGCGCTGGCGCTTGCTGCGCCGCGTGCCCATGCGCTCGTAGTCGGCCAGGCTGAACATGATGAAGCTCACGTTGGCCAGGTAGCGCTGGCGCAGCAGCAGCTCGGGCATGTCGGGCAGGGCGAGCTGCAGCTGCTCGAAGATGCGGCGAAAGCCCCGGTCTTCCTCTTCGCGGGTGGAGGCGGCCAGGTCGACGTCGGGGTGCATTTGCGCGGCGGCCAGGAAGCGGTTGTAGGTGTCGCCCCGCCCGCCCACCAGCCGCGCGGCCAGCGGCCACACGATGGCTTCGACCAGTGCGCGCAGTTCGAGGTGCCGCCCGGCGTTGAAGAGCTGGTCGATGTAGTCGTTGCGCAGCGCGTTCACCTCGGCCATGCCGCTGTGCAGGATGGCCTCAATCAGCGCTTCCTTGGAGCCGAAGTGGTAGTGCAGGGCGGAGTTGTTGCGCTGGCCTGCCTCGCGGGCGATCTCGCGCATCGACACGCCGTCGATGCCGCGCTCGGCGAACAGGCGCTGCGCGGTGTTGAGCAGGACGTCGGCGCCGCCCTGCGCGGGGCTCGCGGTGGTGGCGGCGCTCTGGCGCTTGAGCTTGCCCGGGATGCCGGTGGACATGGGTGCGTGTCTCCTTCGCGTTTGCATCGATTCTGGAAGTCGCGAAGTTTTAAGTCAAGTGATTTACAGGTAATAAATCAACTGATTTAATGAGGACTTCCACCAACGAAGAGGCAACGAGGTCACGCATGTCCGCTCCCGCTACCAGCACCACGCACGAGGTCTTCAACCAGCCCACGCCCTATGGCGGCTACAACTTCTTCGAGCGCGACGTCGCGCTGCGCCAGGCGCTGGCGCGCGAAAGCGCCGGCTGGGCGGCGCCGCGGCTTTCGGCCTTTGCGCAGGAGCTGGGCGATGCCGACATGCTGCGGCACGGCTACCTGGCCAACCGCCATGCGCCCGAGCTGCAGACGCACGACAACTTCGGCCACCGCATCAACGAGATCCACCTGCATCCGTCATGGCACGAGCTGATGCGCACCGCGCGCCGCCACCAGGTGCATTCGCTGCCGTGGACCGATGCGCAAACCGGCTCGCATGTGGCACGCGCGGGCATGAGCATGCTGATGGCGCAGGTGGAAAGCGGCGCGCTGTGCCCGCTGCACATGACCTACGCCGGCGTGCCCGTGCTGCGCAGCAACCCGCAGCTGGCCGCGCAGTGGGAGCCGCTGCTCACCTCCACCGGCTACGACCCGCGCTACAGGCCCGCGGCACAGAAGGGCGCGGCGCTCATCGGCATGGCCATGACCGAGAAGCAGGGCGGCTCCGACCTGCGCGCGAACACCACCGTGGCGCAGCCGACCGCGGAACCGGGCGTGTACGCCATCACCGGCCACAAGTGGTTCTATTCGGCGCCCATGTCCGACTGCTTTCTGACCGTGGCGCAGGTGGCGGACCAGCCGGGGCGCATCTCGTGCTTCCTGGTGCCCTTCTGGCTGCCGGACGGCACGCGCAACCGCTTCTCGATCATGCGGCTCAAGGACAAGCTGGGCAATCGCTCCAACCCGTCCAGCGAGATCGAATACAACGGCACGCTGGCCTGGCTGGTGGGGGAGGAGGGGCGCGGCATCCGCACCATCATCGAGATGGTCAACCTCACGCGGCTGGGCTGCGCATCGATTTCCACCGGCATCATCCGCCAGACGCTGTTCCGCGCGCTGCACCATGCGCAGCAGCGCTCGGCCTTCGGCGCCAAGCTGGTCGACAAGCCCTTGATGAGCAATGTGCTGGCCGACCTGGCCATCGAATCCGAAGCCGCCACCACCCTGCTCATGCGCCTGGCCGGCAGCGTGGACCGCGCCAACGCGGGCGATGCCGGCGAAAAGCGCTTCGCCCGCGCCGCGACCGCCATCACCAAGTACTGGCTGGCCAAGCGCGCCAGCCCCAGCAGCTTCGAGGCGCTGGAGTGCCACGGCGGCTACGGCTACATCGAGGATTCGTACATGCCGCGCTTCTACCGCGAGGCGCCGGTGCAGAGCATCTGGGAAGGCAGCGGCAACGTGATCTGCCTGGATGTGCTGCGCGCCATGGACCACGACCCCGAGGTGCTGGAGCCGGTGTTCGCAGACATCGCCTTGGCCAGGGGCCAGAACGCGCACCTGGACCGCACCGCCGACTGGCTGCGCAGCGCCACGGCCGACCGCACGCAGATGGAGCCCATGGCCCGCCGCATCGTCGAGAAGCTGGCGGTGTGCCTGCAGGCCTCGCTGCTGCTGCGCCACAGCACGCCGGGGGTGGCCGATGCCTTCTGCGCCTCCCGCCTGGGCGGCGACTGGGGGCAGGCCTTCGGCACGCTCAACGCGAGCGTGCCCTTTGCCGGCATCATCGCCCGCGCGTGGGGCGAGGCGGGCTGAACGACTAGCCGCGAAGCACTTCTTCCAGCGGAACAAGCCCCTTCATTGCGCCGCTGCCGGCGGCCGGCTGGCCGTCTTCCACCGCCAGTGCGAAGCGAAAAGCCGGGTCGGCCTCGACGCGCTGGCGCAAGGCCTGGATGCGCGGATAGTCGCGCGGATCGATCGCCTGGTGGAAGTCCGCCCAGCGCGCCACGCCGGCGAACACTGCGTCGGCCAGCGAGGGCTTTCTGCCCAGCAGGTAGTCGCCGTCGCCGATCATCGCCTCGAGCTGTTCGTGCCGCTTGGCGACGAGGCTGCGGCCGAACTTGCGCAGCGTTTCTTTCTCGCCTTCGGTGGCGTCCTCTGCTTCGAATGCGACCCACAAGTTGGTGTAGGCGGACGTGAAGCCGGTGTTGAGGAAGGCGATGTACTGATGCAGCCGATCGGCCTCGGGCGTGCCGGGCTCGAAGCTGATGCGGCGTTCGGTGTCGCGCGCCTCCAGCCACAGGGCGATGGCCATCGTCTCCGTGAGAACGCGGCCTTCGCCGGTGATGAGCACGGGCGTTTCCACCCTGCCGTTCAGGCGCTTGTAGGGCTCGGTGCGCATCTCCCCGAGCATGTCCACGCGGGTGATGCGGTAAGGCTGGCCGAGCCATTCGAAAGCCGTGACGAGCCCTGCCGAACTGCCCAGGGGGAAGCCGGAGGTGATGATGGGTTCAGATGCTGGATTCATTTCATTGCCTGGGTTGTTGACGGTTCGATGAATGTATGCACGTGGACGTTGGTCGTGAAGACGGCTAAATTCAGACTAAAAGTCCACGCATATAGACATTCATGCTGAATCTCAACGACCTGCATTTCTTCGCCCAGGCGGTCGACAGCGGCGGTTTCGCGGCGGCGGCCCGGCGTCTGGGCTGCCCGAAGTCGACGGTCAGCAAGCGGGTCGCGACGCTCGAAGCAACGCTTGGCGTGCAGCTGCTGCATCGAAGCTCACGCAGCTTCGTGCTGACCGAGGTGGGGCGCGATGTGTATGACCATGCCCGCGCGGCCATGATCGAAGCGGAGGCCGCCGAAGCAGTGGTGAACCGGCGGCTGGCGGAACCCAGCGGCACGGTGCGCATCACGGCATCGGTGCCGACCGCGCAGTTTCAGCTGGCCGATCGCCTGCCCGTGCTGGCGCGCAGGTATCCGAGGCTGCGCGTCCAGTTGCATGTCACCGACCGCTTCATCGACCTGGTGCAGGAGGGCTTCGACATCGCGGTCCGCAGCCACTTCGCGGCGCTGCCCGATTCCGAACTCATCCAGCGGCCCATGCATGAAGAGGACATCACGCTGGTGGCTGCGCCGTCGTACATCGCCCAGGGCGGCGAGCCCGCCACGCCGGAGGATCTGGAAGACCACAGCGGCCTGATGACCAGCCTGGCGATGAAGCCCTGGCGATTGAGCGATGCGACGGGGCGCACGGTGGAAGTCGCGCCGCGGCCGCAGTTTCATGCCGACGAATCAGTCGCGTTGATGCGGGCGGCGGAAGCGGGGCTCGGCATTGTCTGCCTGCCCGAATCGATCTCGGCTCAGGGCGTGCGGGACGGGCGCCTGGTCCAGGTGCTGCCGGCATGGACGGCCGGCAGGGTGAGGACGACCATCCTCACGCCGCACAAGCGCGGGCAGCTTCCGGCCGTGCGCGCGGTGATCGATTTCCTTGCGCAAAAGGATGCGGCCGGCGCGCATCCATCAGCGGCGCACTAGGCAGTCGGCATGCGCTCGAAAGCCTGCAGCGCGGGGTCGATGGAATCCCACGGCAGGCCGCGCACGCGAAACGTCAGCGCCTGCGGCTCGAAGCGGCGAGGCTCGTCCAGGCTGGCGGCCGGCACCGCGATGAACTGGGGCGCGTTGGCAAAGCGCAGGTACACCGGCGTGCCGCACACCGGGCAGAAGGCGTGGCGCTTCATGTTGCCGTTGTCGGCCGCCACCTCCCAATGCGCGGCCTCGCCGGTGATCGCCATGTCGGCGCTGTCGGCAAAGGTCAGCCACGAGCCGTGTCCGGTGCCGCTTCGCCGCTGGCAGTCGCGGCACTGGCAGTGATTCTGGAAGATGGGTGCGTGCGGCGTGGTGTAGCGCACGGCGCCGCAGGCGCAGCCGCCGGTGTAGGGCTGGTGGGCCATGTGCAGGCTCCGGTTCAGGCGGCGGCCTTGGGCTTGGCGAAGACGTCGATGCCCTGGCCCGTTTCGAGCAGCGACTTCAGGCTGGACAGCACGATGGGCCAGCCCTGCTGGATGCCCTTGGCCATGCCACTGCCGGCCTCGAGTTCGTCGTGCGTCACGGTCAGGCGCACCATCTCGTCATACGGTGCGATGTCGAAGCTCACGCGGCTGTAGCCGGCCGGGTCGTCGGCGCGCGACGGATCGGCCCAGGTGATGACCAGCCGCGTGGGCGGCGACACCTCCACCACCTTGCCCACCAGCTGCACCTGGCGCTGCGCATCCGCGCGCACATGCTGCCAGCCCGAGCCGGGCTTCCAGTCGGACACGTTCTCGTGGCCCCAGTAGCGCCGTGCGATCTCGGGCTGCGTGATGGCGTCGAACACCTTCTGCGGCGTCGAGCGGATGTAGGTCACGTAGACGAAGCTCGTCTTTTCCTGGCTCATGCTCAATCTCCTTCGAGTTGCTTCTTCAGGTCGTGCAGCAGGGCGAGCCGCTGACGTTCGAACTTGCGCACCCACCGCTCGTAGACCTCGTGCAGCGGCACCGGGTTGATGAAGTGCAGCTTTTCGCGGCCGCGCCAGACGGTGCTCACCAGGTTGGCCGCCTCCAGCAGCCCGATGTGCTGGGTGACGGACTGGCGCGCCATGTCCAGGTGCTCGCAGAGCTCGCCCAGCGTCTGCCCGTTCTTTTCGCAGAGCAGGTCGAGCAGCTTTCTGCGGGTGGGGTCGCCCAGTGCCTTGAAAACCTTGTCTGCGTCCATTCGATCCGTTCGTGCGTGCAGGCATGATATGCAGGTAAATGCCTGCGTGTCAAGCAAGCGTCGGCCAGAGGATGGCGACGCGGCGAAGCTGGGGGAGGGCGAAGTTGCGGATCGGGCTCACGGGCCAGCGCTGCTGGCCCGCGGCCGAACGCTCACTGCTTGGCGTACTTCCAGAAGCGTCCCTTGCCCTCGGCAATCCAGGACAGCGCTTCCTCGATGCGCTTGTCGCGCGTGGCAGCCGTCTTCGCTTCGCCGATCCAGAGCTTGTATTCCTTCTGGAAGGATGGCGACTTGCTGTCGAAGATCTTCTTCACGGCCGGGTTGCCTTGCAGCTTTTCGTCAAAGGCCGCAGGCATCTCGGCTTCCTTGGGCGTGGTGGGCTTGCGTGCCGGAAGCTTCACGCCTTGCTCATTGAGCGCCATGGCCTCCTGGATCCAGGCTTTGAGCTGCTGGTCGGATGGGAGGTCTGCAGCACTCGTCACCTTGCCCATGAATCGCTTCGCGGCCGGGACGCTGTCGTTGGCCTTGAGGCGCGCATCGCTCATCAGCGCGTCCTTGTAGAACGTGAAGGAGCAGTGCGCCTTGTACGCAGCAAAGATGCACAGGATGTCGCCCTTATAGTCGAAGTGCGGGTTTCCCCATTTGATCTCTTCGACCACCTCCGGGCATGTGGCGTGAATGAGCGCGCGAAGATGGGCGAAGATGGGTTTGGCAAAGTCTTCGGCCTGGTCGGCATACGCATCGACCTTGGGATTGTGTTTGGGGGCGGGCATCGGTGTCGGCTCTTTCAATGCTCAGTTGAGTTGCAGGAGCAGTTCGTCCAGGCGCTCCAAGGTCGAGGTCAGGCCTTCCTTCATGCCCATCTGCATGACCTGCTCGAGCGCTTCGGCCGACGCGTACGAAACCACCGTCTGCACCAGGGTCTGCGTTGCAGCGTCCGAGAAGGTGACATGCCAGGTGGACCGGGGAAGCGCGGGGTTCAACGCGCCCGTGTCGTCGCAGAAACCGTCGAGCGCGGTGTAGCTGTCGATCGGATGGATCTTCTGGTAATCCATGCGGCCCCAGTATTCCTGGCCGCTGGGCTCGACCATGGCGTAGAGCCAATGCCCGCCCTCCTTGAACTCCATGGATCTGGTCTTCGTGGTCAGGGGCTTGGGCGCAAACCACCGGTCGAGGAGTTCGCTCCTGGTGTAGCAGTCCCAGACCAGTTGCCGCCTGGCAGCGAAGCTTCTCTTGATCGTGATGGTGTTCTTTTCCTTGTCGACCAGGAAATCGAATTGAACGTCAGCTTTCACCTTCTTCACCTTTCAGGGTAGTTAGCAAGTTGTCGAGGTTTTCAAAGCGGCTTTGCCAGGCCGCGCGTTGCTGTTCGAACCACTTTTCGGCAACGCTCAGGTTTTCGCGCCGCAGCCGGCAGGTGCGTACCCGGCCCACTTTTTCCGACGCGATGAGTCCGCTGCCTTCGAGAACCTTGATGTGCTTCAGGAATGAAGGCAGGCCCAGGCCGAAGGGTTCCGCCAGATCCTTGATGGAGGCGGAGCCCTTGCCGAGCCGCGCAATCACCGATCGCCGGGTGGGATCGGCCAGTGCGTGGAACACGTTGTCGAGCACCGGGGAATAGTTTTCCATGTGGCGAACTATATCGTGATAGTTCTCCGGTTGGCAAACTATTTTGAGGTAGGCCTTTTCATGCCAGGCCAGCCACAATCTGGTGACCCATGGAAACCCCACTGCTCGCACACGCCATGAACCTCACGACCCTCTCGGTCTTCGCGCTGGTTGCCTTGGTGGCTATTGCAACGCCCGGGCCGACCGTGTTGCTCGCGCTGGCCAACGGGTCGCGCTATGGCGTGCGCCGGTCCCTTCCCGGCATGTTCGGCGCCGTCATGTCCGACTTCGTGCTGGTCGGCGCCGTCGCGCTGGGGCTTGGCGCCTTGCTTGCTGCATCGGAGTTCTGGTTCTCCGTCGTCAAATGGGTGGGCGCGGCCTACCTCGCGTGGATCGGCCTGCGGCTGCTGCGCTCGAACGGCGCGCTGGACCTTTCGCAACCGGGCGCGGACATCGGCGATGCCGCCGCGCGACGCGTCTTCGCGAAGTCGTTCCTGGTCGCCGTCACCAACCCCAAGGGGTACCTGTTCTGTTCGGCATTGCTGCCGCAGTTCATCGACGCAGCCGCGCCGCAATGGCCGCAGTACGTCGTGATTGGCCTGGTGTTCGCTGGGCTGGACTTCGCCGTCATGCTGGGCTATGCCATGGTCGGAGCGCGGGCCGTCAGGCTGCTGCGCCAGCGGGCAGTGCGCTGGTTGGACCGTTCCTGCGGTGCGGCGTTGTTGACTTTGGCCGGCTCGCTGGCGTTCTACCGCCGAAGCGCGAGCTAGCGTCGATCCAAGTCCGGCGATGTGTGTCGTGCCGTGAGCGATGCAGTTCTTCTGGCCCTGCAGAGCCATGAATCTTCTGCGCAGTATGAAGCGTTGAAGTTCGCATTTGCGTGCGAATGTGCTGCGCGCGTCCGCCACTTGCTCGAGGATGAGCGTGTCATTCGCTGCCTCGACATCCTGGCGGCATACGTCAAGGGCGAGGCGGATCGCGGCGCGCTCGATCAGGCAGCGGCCGAGGCCATGGCCCTGGCCAATCGGCATCAAGGTTCCCGATCTTTGGACGGCGTGGGGCACGCAGCTGTATCGGCAAGCTATGCCGTGGCCAATGCACTGGCCGGCCGGGCTGTGCAGGCGGCAGACTACGCCGCGTATGCCGCGGTCTACGGTGCCGGAGGATATGGCGCAGTCTGCGATCCCGAGTCATTCGCCGCCGAGAGGGATTGGCAGCGCACGACACTGGAACGCATCGCGAACGCTCTCGCCACTCGATGAGCAGTCCCGCCGAGCGAGACGCCCATCGGTGTGAGTCATCAACTCGCTACGGCACGCTTCTGCTGAACGGAAAAGCGATCGACATCTCCGCCGGCGCGGGCTCAGCCGTCAGCGGTGGCGTTGCATTGCCCGGCTCGTAGGGCTCGATGTCGTAGGCGTAGAGCTTGACACTCGTGCCCTCCTTGGAACTCTTCGCCTGCATGGCGACGAACCCGCCAACGGACCCCTGCCGCTGGCTGATGGCGTTCCCGGCGTCCCGGTTCGGCGTCTGGCCATCGGCCACTTCCTTCAGAACGTGATGTTGCTTGGCGCCGTCCTTGTCGGTGTACAGGAACATGGTCATCTCGCCCGTCTTCGGGTCGATGGGCGTGTTGAACCAGACCGCCTGATCCAGCGCTCTTTCCGCGATCTGCGAACCCTCCTGGCCATTGGTCTGCCGCGAGATCAGCGAATGCTGGCCCGCCACGACGGTGCCAGCCGCTCCGTTGCCCCTGAACACGACATGCGGATAAGCATTGGTGCCATGGATGAAGCTTTGCATCGTGTGCCCTTCCTGGGCCGCATACGGTCCTGCGGCGGGGCTCTTCGCCTCCTCGAAGACGAACTTGAGGTTGTCCTGGGCCAGGGCCGGCTCACTCGGGGGCGCATTCGAATTGCGCAATGGCACAAGGATGTTGCCGCGGAGGATGACAGGTGTGCGCGACAGCGATTCGGGCGAGGCCGTCGTCGCGGGCTTGCTTCTGTTGGTCAAGGCCGCGGCCTGCGTCTGTCCGTTGAAGGCAGACTCCCCGGACACGACCATGTACGTCCTCCCGGGCTCGATTCTCGTGACGAGTCGCCAGGCTTTCTCGGTCGCTGCATGCTTGTGCAAGCGCAGTCCGAATGGGCTGGCGACCGGATCTCGCGGTGACAGGACGAGCGTGCTGCGGCCATGCTTGGGCACAGGCCTCGTTTCCGCAACGCCGGACGCTCTCGCGATGCCGTCGCTCCCATAGGCGGTCGTGTACTGCTTGAACGGGGTCATGCCGTCACTGAAGCGAACTTCCGCATAGGACAGCGGTGCTTCCAGCGCGTTGGCGGCATCCATCCACCCGACCGTCATCTTGCCGAAGGACAGGACGAACGTCGCCGTGTTCTCCGCATAGGTCGTTGCCGGTGCGGGCCCCCTCGCGCTCACCGTCACATGGCAGGGCTTGCCGGGCGTCACGGCGCAGTCGGGCGGGTTGAACTTCATGCTCTCGACGGCAAACCCCGCGGGCAGGGAGACGTTGCCGGCGTTGAAGACGACGTTCTTCGTTTCAACCGGCACGTTGATGTCAAGCATCGCCCGAGCGTTCTTGCCGCCCCAGGTCCTGGCCTTGAAGGTTTCTCCGCCATAGTTGAAGGTCGCGGTGACCCCATTCGGCGGCAAGCCTGCATCGATGAGGTACTGCTCCGGGTTCGTGGTGGCCCAGTACGCCTCCTTGGGGCGGCCGACGCCAGACCACGGATACCCGTTGGTGTGATAGCCCGGGTCCGTCATCCCCCACCAGGTCACCCGGTGCACGCCCCCCTTGTATTCGGGGTGGCGACCGCCCGGGCCGGCGGCGTACTCCTTGAGCAGGCTGAAAAGCTTCGCGTACTGGATACCCTGCTCCATGAACAGGGCGTCCATTTCAGGGCCGTTCTGAATCCGTTGGCCTTTGTCCAGACCCAGGGTCGGCGCGAGATCCAGTTCGGTCAGGTCGACATTCGCCCCGGTTTCGAGATAGGTCTTGATGGTCCTCTCGAAGGCGTCCAGATTGAGCCGCATGTCCCAGTGCCCCTGCGTGCCGATGACGTCGATCAGCGGCCTGGGCTTTCCTTTGGCATCCAGGAGGATGCGCCCTTTGCCCGCGGCCGATTCAGCCGCGTACCGTTCATTGAACTCCTTGACCATGGCGGCGATCGCCGTGGCCTTCGAGGCCCGCTCGTTGTCGTTGAAGTCGTTGTAGTTCAGGATCGCGGTCGTGTTCTGGCGCGCGTAGTAGAAGGCGTCATACATGTACTCCCAGCTTTTCCCGCCTTTGGCATAGGCCTGGGCCCATCGGGACGGCCGCTCTTCGGGGCTGTAGCCGGTTCGCAGGGCGTTCCTCCAGTCGGCGGGGTTGTCGGGGTTGTCCTTGAACGCTTCGTTGACGACGTCCCACGAGTACGCCTTGAAGGGTTCCCGATCGAAGTGGCCGGCCACGGTCCGGATGTAGTACTCCAGGTTGGTCTTCGCCGTTGCGTAGTCCCACGGCGTTTCCCACCCGCCAGTCGAAGTCAGGACGTTCGGGGCGGGCCATTGGCCCGACTGGTTGTGCCAGAGCAGCACGTGCCCGGTGACCTTGACGCCGCGCGCATTGGCCGCGCTGATGTCAGCGTTGATGCCCGAGGTCAGGTTGGTGAGGAAATTCGGGGTTGGATTGCTCGCCCCGCCATTCCAGAAGTCCGGCTTCATCGCGTTGCTGGGCGTTACCGCGTTGAAGTGTTTCAAGGTCATGGCGGCGACCGAGTTTTCGCCTGGCACCACCTCGGCGCCGAAATTGCGCGCGTCGAGATTGGTGCTGCCGATCAGGAAGTAGTTCTTGTACACATCCTTCAGCGCCGGCCAATCGGCGGGGTTCGCTGGCCGATCAGCCGCCCAGGCGGCGTTCGCGATCACAAGTCCGGTTGGCAGAGCAATCAGAAAGCTCTTGATGTCAAGTTGGCTGAACATGATCCCAATCCTTTCAATGGTTTCGACGGACGATCGGTAAGTTCTCGTTGCGCGACTCCTGGACAACGCGTTCGGCGGGACTGCGCCCTGGGCTTCAATAGAACCAGCGCAGCGGCGCCAGCACCGTCTGCGGGAAGATGATCATGACGAACATCACCGCGAACTGGGCCGCCATGAAGGGCAGCACCCCGAGCGTCACGTCGTCCATCTTCATGCGGCCGACGCCGGCCACCACGTTGAGGATGGTGCCCACCGGCGGCGTGATCAGGCCGATGGAGTTGTTGATGATGAACAGCACGCCGAAGTAGACCGGGTCGATGCCGGCCGCCTTGATCAACGGCATCAGCACCGGTGTCATGATCAGGATGGTGGGCGTCATGTCCATGGCCGTCCCCACGAGCATCACCAGCAGCATGATGGCAATCAGCAGCAGCGTCTGGTTGTCCAGCAGCGGGCGCAGAAGCTCCACCGTCTGCGCCGGCAGGTTGGCGACCGTGACCAGCCAGGCAGACACCATGGCCGCGGCCACCAGGAACATCACCACCGCCGTGGTACGGGCCGCCGCGACGAAGATGCGGAACAGCGCCTGCAGCGACAGCTCGCGGTAAATCACGGTGGCGACAAACAGCGCGTAGACGGCTGCGACGACGGCCGCTTCGGTGGGCGTGAACACGCCCATGCGCAGGCCCACCAGGATGAACACCGGCAGCATCAGCGCCCACACCGATTCGCGTGCGGCGGCCCAGACTTCGGCGCGCGTCTTGCGTTGGGGCAGTGCCAGCGTCTCCTTGCGGCCCACCCACCACCAGGTCAGCGCCAGGCCCAGGCCGATCATGATGCCGGGGAAGATGCCGGCGATGAACAGCTTGCTGATCGACACATTGGCGGCGACGCCGAAGATGACGAAGCCGATGCTGGGCGGAATGATGGGACCGATGACACCCGACGCCGCGATCAGTCCGCCCGACACCTCCTTCTTGTGCCCAGCCTTGATCATCATCGGCAGCAGCAGCGCCGTCAGCGCCGCGGCGTCGGCCACGGCCGATCCCGACAGCGCCGACAGCAGGCAGGCCGCGAGGATCACGACATAGCCCAGCCCGCCCTTGACGTGGCCGACGAGCGCCAGCGCGAAGTTGACGATGCGCTGCGACAGCCCGCCGACGTTCATGATCTCGCCGGCGAGCATGAAGAAGGGCACCGCCAGCAGCGGGAAGCTGTCGGCACCGTTGATGAAGTTCTGCGCCAGGATCTGCGCGTCGAACAGGTCCAGGTGCCACATCAGGGCCACGCCGCTGGCCAGCAGGGCGTAGGCGATGGGGATGCCCAGCGCCATCGAGCCGACGAGGCTGCCCAGGAAGATGAAAACGGTCATGAACGGGCCCCCTTGGGCGCGCCGCTGGAAAGGTTGACGTGGAGCAGGTCCCGCTGTGCGAGCTCGGCCTGAAGGTTGTCGAACTCGGCCTGCTCTTCCGATTCCTTGACCATCACGAGTTCGGCTTCGCGGATGTGGCCGGTCAGCAGACGCATGAGCTGCAGCAGCAGCAGGATGCCGGCGCAGGCCGAGAAGACCACGCCCGATGCGTAGAAGATGGCCATCGGCGCGCCGGTCACCGGCGCCTCCATGTCCAGGTTGAGGCGGGCCTGCTGCCAGCTGCCGGCCAGGAACAGCCAGGTCACGTACAGCATCAGCAGGTGGCCCAGCAGCATGCACGCCTTCTTGCCGGCCACCGGCAGGCGAGACACCAGCATGTCGGTGCCCAGGTGCCCGCCTTCCTTCAGCGCGGTCACCGCGCCCAGGAAGCACAGCCAGACGAACAGCCAGCGCGAAACTTCTTCGCTGACCGCAATGCCAGAGTTGAAGACGTAGCGCAATACGACGTTGCCGAACACCAGCACCACCATCACGGCAAGTGCTGCGGCGATCAGCACGTCGATGGCACGGCAGAACCGATCGATGGCGGCGTCGATCATGGCCCTGTCCCGATGAGGTGCCCGGCCGTCACAGCCGCGCGCCCTGCAGCAGGCCGCGGTCGGCCAGGTTGCCGATGAGCGCACGCAGGCCGAAGCGCCAGGGCGGCGCGGCCTCGCAATGCGTCACTCGGTTGCGCAGGGTGCCCAGCCAGTGGCTGTGGATGGTGACCACGTCGCCCAGCTTGTGGGTGAAGCCGCCGCCCGGCTCGTCACGGTCTTCGGTGGGCGCGAACAGCGTGCCCAGGAACAGCATGAAGCCGTCGGGGTACTGGTGGCAGGCCAGCGTCTGCGCCACCAGGTCGACCGGGTCGCGGCTGATGCTGGCCATGGTGTTGATGCCGCGCAGCGTGTAGCCATCGTCGCCGGTCACCTGCAGGTGCACGGTCTCGCGGCGCAGCTGGTCCAGGCCGAAGTGGCCGTCGAACAAGCGGATGAAGGGGCCGATGGCGCAGGACGCGTTGTTGTCCTTGGCCTTGCCCAGCAGCAGCGCGCTGCGGCCTTCGATGTCGCGCAGGTTGACGTCGTTGCCCAGCGCCGCGCCGACGATGCCACCGCGGCTGTTGACGGCCAGCACCACCTCGGGCTCGGGGTTGTTCCAGGTCGATTCGGCGCGGATGCCGATGTCCTGCCCATGCCCCACCGATGCCAGCACCGGCGCCTTGGTGAAGACCTCGGCATCGGGCCCGATGCCGACCTCCAGGTATTGCGACCACAGCTTCTTCTGCTGCAGCAGGTTCTTCAGCGCCTGTGCCTGGGCCGAGCCGGGGCGGATGTCGGACAGGTCGGTGCCGATCAAGGACGTGACCTGGCTGCGCAGCCCTTCTGCACGACTGGGGTCGCCGCCGGCCTGCTCCTCGATCACGCGTTCGATCAGGCTGGTGGCGAAGGTCACGCCGCCGGCCTTGACGACCTGCAGGTCGCAGGGCGCCAGCAGCCACGGCACGGTCGCGTCCTGGCCTTCCGCCTTGCTGTTGTCGAGCAGCGCATCGATGCTGCACAGGTACTCTCCGGCAACCGAACGCACGGCTTGCGCCGGATCGTCGGCCTCCAGCAGCGTGCTCATGGTGGGGAAATGCCTGCTCAGATCGAACACGCCATCGGGGCGCAACACCACCACGGCCGGGCCGGCGGGCGTGCCGGGGCGCCAGACACGACCCACGAGCGTGCCGGCCAGGCCGTCCTGCGGCAGCACCTGGTGCAGGCCATCGGTGCGCGCCGGCATGGCCGTGGTCGTTGCAGTCATTCAGTTTTCCTTTGGTGTGGTCGGTGGTGTGGCGAGGTGCGGCCGAGGTGGACGTCGTGAATGGAAGGCGGCCGCGCCGCCTCCCACGAGAAGTGAACTACTTCTTGGCTGTCGTGGCGCCGCCGCGCACCTTGGCCAGTTCGGCATTCATTTCGGCGGTGGTGTCCTCGCCGAACTCCTTGCTGAACTTGGCCAGCACCGGCTGCAGCTTGGTGCGCATCCTGGCCTGTTCGGCCAGCGGCAATTCGGTGATCTGCATGCCGGCCTTCTTCAGCTGAGCCAAGGCCGTGTCGGAGAATGCCCGGATGGTCTTGCGTTCGTACAGGGTGGCTTCGCGCGCTGCGTCCTGCACGATCTTCTGTTCCTCGGGCGACAGGCCGTCCCAGGTCTTCTTGGACATCAGCAGCACCCATGCGCTGTACATGTGTCGCGACAGCACCAGGTGCTTCTGCACTTCGTAGAACTTGCTGGCCAGGATGGTGGCCGGCGGGTTCTCCTGCCCATCCACCGCACCCTGCTCCATGGCCGAATACAGCTCGGTGAAGGGCATGGGGGTCGCATTGGCGCCCAGTGCGTTGAAGGTGTCCAGGAACAGCGGGCTCTGGATGACGCGCAGCTTCAGGCCGCTCAGGTCATCGGCGCGCTGCACCGGGCGACGGGAGTTGGTGACGTGGCGAAAGCCGTTCTCCCAGAAGCCCAGTCCGATCAGGCCCTTTTCGGGCAGCTTGGCCAGCAGCTTTTGCCCGAAGGGGCCATCCAGCACTGCATCGGCTTCCTGCTCGTTGTTGAAGGTCAAGGGCAGGTTCAGCACACCGAAGGGCTTGATCAGCGACACCAGCGTGGAGCTGTCGGGAACGGTCATCTCCAGCGTGCCGCCGCGCAGCGCCGAGGTCATGCTGATGTCATTGCCCAGCGAGCCGCTGGTGTAGACGCGCGCCACCAGCTTGCCGCCGCTCTTGTCCGCCAGCTGCGCGGCAAAGTACTTCAGGGCCTGCGCCTGCGGATGGTCTTCGCTCAGGCCGATGCCGACCTTGAACACGTGTTCCTTGATCTGCGCCGAAGCGGGGGCGGCCAATGCGGCGAGCAGCGCTGCCGCCAAGCCTAACGATCTGATTTTCATGATGTCTCCGGAATGGGAATATGCGGGGTGCGACGACCTTGCCGCGACGCGCCGGCTCTCTGCGAAGCCGTACTTGGTGGACCCGAAGGCTAGGTGACGGCCCCCTGCCGGTCCACTGACTTTTTCGCTAGCATCCATTCCAAATGCTTATGAGTTCAGGCCAAACCTCTGGCAGACCCCTCATGCTGGCGCAGGTCTCGCGCCTGCGTTTCCGGCATCTGCAGTTCCTCGACATCCTGGGAAAGACGCGCAATTTGCGCATGACCGCCGAGCAGATGTACATCACGCAGCCGGCAGCCACCAAGGTGTTGATGGACATCGAGGAAATGCTGGAAGCGCGCCTGTTCGATCGCCTGCCGCGCGGCATGCAACCGAATGAGCTGGGACTCTTCACTTTGCGCTATGCGCACTCGACACTGGACGGCCACCGCAAGTTCGTGGACGAGTTCAGCACCCTGAAACAGGGTGGGCACGGCCATTTGTCAATCGGCGCCATCTCGGGTGCGGCGGCGCATCTGCTGATTGCCGCAGTCGCCGAGCTGCAGCGCCTGCGGCCGCTGCTGGTGGTGAAGGTGCTGGAACAGAGCAGCGACCAGCTGATCGAGTGGCTGGCCGAGCGCAAGATCGACGTGATGATCGGCCGCTTCACCGACGAGTCTCATCGCGACCAGTTCCATTACGAAAACCTGACCGGTGAAGGGTTGCAGATCGCCGCGGGCGCGCACCATCCGCTGCGCGGACCGAACCCCCCGGGGCTCAAGGAGTTGTCGAACTGGCCGTGGATTCTGTATCCGACCTCCACGGCGCTGCGCAAGGTGTCGGACGACATCTTCCGCAGCACGGGCCTGTCGCTTACCTCGGGCATCGTCGAGACGCCGTCGTTTCTGTTCGCGCTGGAGCTGATGCAGAGCACGACCATGCTGTCGCTGCAGCCCGCCGCGCTGGTGGACAAGTACGTACGGCGCGGGCTGCTGACGCGCATCGCGGCCGAGCTCCCCAACCGCATGCCCGACTTCGGCCTGATCACGCTGCAAGGCGAGCCGCCCAGCACGGCCGTGCGGGCGTTCGTGGACGTGATCCGCAACATGGCGGACCACGGGGCCGAAGCGGCATTGGCCGCCGACAGCGCGACGCCCGGTGTCAGGCCCAAGCCACGGGGGCGCGCGTCTTCTCGCTGTTGACCAGACGGTGGAGGCGCGGCCAAAACCTGACATTTCCTCACGCCCTCTTCGCTGCCAGATGACCCGCAAGATTCGGACGCATCACAGAGCACTTCCCTTGCGAAGGCCTTTGGCTTCTGGGCCGTCGAAGTGCCGGCGACGTGGGCGTGGCCACATGTGGCTACGGCTGCTTTTCCGCCAGACCATCGCTGCACACAAGCCAAGCCTGAAAGGCAGAAATCAGCAATGACATCTGCTTCACAGCGATAGCGGTTTTCGACCCCCGCTCAGACGAGCCAGCCCTTGATGCGCGAGCCCAGCGCCTCGCGACTGATGCCGTACCGATCGTGCAATGTGGGCAGCGCACCGGCGTCGAGGAACGCATCCGGCAGGCCGGCAAGCTGGAAGCCCGCGGGCTGCACCTTATGGCGCAGCAGCGCGCTGGCCACCGCTTCTCCCAGTCCTCCGACCACTGAGT
>NZ_BCUU01000043.1 GCF_001591385.1 Variovorax soli NBRC 106424 | reverse complement strand
ACAGCGCCCGTGGCCTCCACAGCGGATGTGGATGCGGCGCGCGTGCCCCCACCCCAACCCTCCCCCAGCGGGGGAGGGAGCGAAGAGCGCGACGCCATGCTCAAGGAACTGCACGAGCTGCAGCAGAAGATCAATGCGGTGCAAGGCGAGTCCCCTCTCATCCTGCCGTCCGTAGACGCGCAAGCCGTCTCGTCGGTCGTGGCCGACTGGACCGGCATCCCCGTGGGCCGCATGCAGCGCAACGAGATCGAGACGGTGCTGAACCTGCCCAGGCTGCTGGCCCAGCGCGTGATCGGCCAGGACCATGCGATGGAGATGATCGCCAAGCGCATCCAGACCTCGCGCGCGGGCCTGGACAACCCGCAAAAGCCCATCGGCGTGTTCATGCTGGCCGGCACCTCGGGCGTGGGCAAGACCGAGACCGCCATCGCGCTGGCCGAGGCGCTGTACGGCGGCGAGCAGAACATGATCGTGATCAACATGAGCGAGTACCAGGAGGCGCACACCGTCTCCTCGCTCAAGGGCGCGCCGCCCGGCTACGTGGGTTATGGCGAAGGCGGCGTGCTGACCGAGGCGGTGCGCCGCCGGCCCTACAGCGTGGTGCTGCTCGACGAAGTGGAGAAGGCGCACCCCGACGTGCACGAGCTGTTCTTCCAGGTGTTCGACAAGGGCTTCATGGAAGACGGCGAGGGGCGCAGCATCGACTTCAAGAACACGCTGATATTGCTCACCACCAATGCCGGCACCGACCTGATCGCCAGCATGTGCAAGGACCCGGAGCTCACGCCCGAGCCCGAGGGCATGGCCAAGGCGCTGCGCGAGCCGCTGCTCAAGATCTTTCCGCCGGCGCTGCTGGGCCGGCTGGTGACCATTCCCTACTACCCGCTGTCCGACGCCATGCTGGGCCAGATCGTGAAGCTGCAGCTGGGCCGCATCAAGAGGCGGGTGGAGTCGCGCTACCAGATCCCCTTCGAGTACGGGGACGACGTGGTCAAGCTGGTGGTGAGCCGCTGCACCGAGAGCGAATCTGGCGGCCGGATGATCGACGCCATCCTCACCAACACCATGCTGCCGGACATCAGCCGCGAGTTCTTGAATCGGATGATGGAAGGCCAACCCATCAGCGGCGTGAAGGTGGGCGTGGCGGACGGCAACTTCAGTTACGCATTCGACTGAACAATCCACCGGAGAAACGCACATGGCGATCGTCGTGCTTTGGGCCGAGAACGACCACAAGAACCGGGCCGAACTGCTGGCTCAGACCTACGTCGCGCAGGCCATCAACATTTCGGGAGGGACCGCACCCATCGTGATTGCGGGGCTGGACACGCTGGTCTTCTGGGGGCATGGCGACGCCCGCCACTTCTGCGGGTTGGACGAGGACCAGTTTCTGGAGACGGTGTCGGCCTGGAAGAAGAAGAACAAGAACGTCAATACGGTCGAGATGATCTCGTGCAACCTGCGCCACCGGCAGGGCACCTACACCGATTCGTACACCATGAAGGTGGTGGCCAAGCTCAAGAAGAAGCATGCGGGCATCGTTTTCAAGGCGCTGCCGGTGGCGGTGAGCGGGATGGGCGTGAGCTGCGAGAACTCCATCCTGAAGTGGCAGCCGGCCAGCCAGACCTGGGCCTACGTGGGCACGCCCGGCAAGGAAGATAAGTTCATGTGGGCGATGTGCCGCAAGCTGGAGGAGCAGATGCCGCCCGTAGGCATCCACAACGGCTACGTGAACGCCCACAACCAACTGAACAACACCGACTACCTGATCACTCACAAGTTCGGCGTCAGCGCCGGGCCGCCCCCGGTGGGTGCGCCGCCCAAGGGCACCGTGCTGTTCGAGAACTGCTCGCGCAACCACATGCTGTCGGTGGCCAACAACTCCTACGTGAGGACCGGCAGCATCGGCGCGCTGCGCGCGGCACTGGCGGACATCAAGTGATCGGCATGCCCGAGCGCCCCAACCTGGCCAGGCATGGCAGAGGCCCGATCCCGCCGCGGCGCGCGCCGGCCGAGGTGCAGCTCGACGACGAGCAGGCCCTGCACCTGGCCATGGCCTGGCACCGCGAAGGGCGTTGGGATGCCGCCGAGCGCATCTACCGCGGCCTGCTGGAGCGGCCCGCCGGCAATGCCAACGCCACGCACTTCCTGGGCGTGCTGTTGAACCAGCGCGGGGACACGACGCAGGCAATGCAGTTCATTCGCCGATCCGTCGCGCTCGATCCGACGGTGCCCGACTGGCACAACAACCTGGGCAACGTCCTGCTCGAATCGGGCCGCGTGGACGAAGCCGCATCGGCCTACGAGGAAGCGGCCCGCCTGGCGCCCGGCCGCGCCGACATCCAGAACAACCTGGGTGTGCTGCGGCGCGAGCAGAAGCGCTTTGCGGAATCGGAGGCGGCCTACCGGCGCGCCATCGCCATCGACCCGGCATCCGTCGACGCCCACACCAACCTGGGCAACCTGCTGCACGCCACCGGCCGAAGTGAAGCGGCCATGCTCAGCTATTGCGAGGCGCTGGCCCTGAAGCCCGCCAACGTGCGCGCGCGCCAGGCCCTGGGCATGGCCTACTACACGCTGGGCCGCTTCGAGGAGGCCGCCAAGGTGTACGCCGACTGGCTGCGCGACGAGCCGGACAGCCCTGAGGCGCGCCACCACCTGGCTGCCTGCTCGGGCCGCGACGTGCCGGGCCGCGCGCCCGACGACTATGTGGAGAAGGTGTTCGACGGCTTTGCCAACAGCTTCGACGCCAAGCTGGCGAACCTGCACTACCGGGCGCCCGAACTCGTCGCGCAGCTGGTGGCGCAGCTGCTCGGCCCGCCGTGCGCCGACCGCGCAGTGCTCGACGCCGGCTGCGGCACGGGCCTGTGCGGGCCGCTGCTCAAGCCCTATGCGCGCAAGCTGGTCGGCGTGGACCTGTCGGCCGGCATGCTGGCCAAGGCCGAGCCGCGCCAGGTGTACGACCACCTGGCCAAGGCGGAGCTCACCGCCTTTCTCGAAGCCGAGCCGGCCGGACGCTACGGCCTCATCGTGTCGGCCGACACGCTGTGCTACTTCGGCGACCTGGCGGCGGTCATGCGCGCTTCGGCCCGCGCGATGGCACCGGGGGGCTGGCTGGTGTTCACCGTCGAGGGGCTGCCGGAAGGCGCGGCTGGCGACTTCCACCTGAACCCGCACGGCCGCTACAGCCATGGCGAGCCCTACTTGCGACGGGTGCTGGCCGAGGCCGGCCTGGCCGTGCGCAACATGGAGGCGGCGCACCTGCGCACTGAGGGTGGCAAGCCGGTGGACGGCTTCCTGGTGGCGGCCTGCCGCAGTGGCAATGAAGGCGACTGCGAAGGTGGCGGCCTTCATTCGTCTTGACGGTAGCGAAGCGGCGCACGGACCACAAAGAACACTCGCATGGCAGACCACCAGTTCATCATCAAGAGCGAATCGCCTGCGGCCAAGGACCTGATGTTCTGGAGCATCGTGGGCCAGGAGTCGCTGTCGCGCCCCGCGCACTACGAACTGAGCGTGCTGTCGACCAACGAGAAGATCGACGCCAAGGACATCCTGGGCTATGCCTTCGACGTGGTGGTGGAGTTCCAGGACGAGGGCCAGGCCAAGCACGAGCGCCATTGCCAGGGCCATGCTGTGCGCTTCATGCGCCGCGGGCATGTGGGGCGGTTCTTCGAGTACCGCATCAGCCTGCGCTCGTGGTTCTGGCTGCTCACCAAGCGCATCAACTCACGCATCCTGCAGGACAAGAAGGTGCTCGCCATCTTCGACGCCGTGGTGGAAGACAGCCCCATCAAGCGCTTCAAGAAGACCAAGGCCGACAAGGTCATCGGCACCCATGAGCCGCGCCGCTATTCGGTGCAGCACCAGGAGAGCGACTACAACTACCTCTCGCGCCTGCTGGAGGACGAGGGCATCTACTACTGGTTCGACGCCCATGAGGCGCCCGGCACCATGTACATGGCCGACGCCAGCGACGTGGCGCACAAGAAGCTGCCGGTGGAAGGCACGATGAACTACATCCCCTTCGGCGCAACCGAGGCCAGGTTCAACGAGATCAGCTGGTGGATCGACTCGCGGCGCCTGAACACCGGCAAGTACGCCTCGCGCGACAGCGACTTCAAGGCGGTGAAGAAGAAGCTGGTGGCCGACAAGGGCGACCCCGACACGCACGAGCTGGCCGACCTGGAGTCCTTCGAGTTTCCTGGCGGCTACCTGCGCGCCGACGACACGGACGACGCCGCCAAGATGCGCATGGAAGAGCTGGCCGCGCGCCGCCGCGTGAACTGGGCGATCACCCGCTGGCCCGACGCCGCGGTGGGCCGCACCTTCACCTTCCACGGCCACCCGATGGGCGAGAAGGATGCCGACTACCTGGTGGCGGGCTGCGCCTTCATCCTGACGCATCCGGGCTACGAAGGGCTGGATGCGAACGCCGGCAATGTGCAGCGCAACGGCCGCGTGCTGCAGGAGATGCTGGAGGACGACCCCATCAACGCCGACTGGCCGGATGCGATGCGCGACATCCTGTACGGCACGCCGGACCTGATCGCGCCCATGCGCGGCAGCGGCACCTTCTTGCTCACGCTGCTGTCGGCCGACACGCCGTTCCGCCCGCCGCGCCTGACGCCGCGCACCACCATGCCGGGGCCGCAAAGCGCCATCGTGGTGGGCCCCGAGGGCGACGAGATCCATGCCGACGACTTCGGCCGGGTGAAAGTGCACTTCCACTGGGACCGGTATGACGAGAGCAACGAAAAGTCCACCTGCTGGGTG
Organism: Variovorax soli NBRC 106424; assembly: GCF_001591385.1. Lineage (GTDB taxonomy): Bacteria > Pseudomonadota > Gammaproteobacteria > Burkholderiales > Burkholderiaceae_C > Variovorax > Variovorax soli. The sequence goes on along the minus strand of NZ_BCUU01000043.1, from coordinate 37,326 downwards.
CGCGTCTCGCAGCCCTGGGCCGGCAAGGGCTGGGGCGGCTACTTCATTCCGCGCATCGGGCAGGAGGTGATCGTCGACTTTCTCAATGGCGACCCCGACCGGCCCATCATCATCGGCCGCGTCTACAACGACGACCAGCCCAAGCCCTTCGACAGCCACACGCAAAGCGGCTTCCGCACCCGCTCCACGCCCAAGGGCAGCGCCGCCAATTGCAACGAGTTCCGCTTCGACGACAAGAAAGGCAGCGAGCAGGTCTACCTGCATGCCGAGAAGAACCAGGACATCGAGGTCGAGAACGACGAGACGCATTGGGTGGGGCACGACCGCAAGAAGAACATCGACCACGACGAGACCACCGAGGTCAAGCACGACCGGACCGAGACGGTGGGGAACAACGAGACCATCACCATCGGCGTGGACCGCACGGAGAAGGTGGGGAGCAATGAGAACATCACCATCGGCTCGAACCGTACGGAGATGGTGGGGAGCAACGAGACGATCACGATCGGCGTGGACCGCACCGAGACGGTCGGCAGCAACGAGACGATCAGCATCGGCTCGAACCGGACCATCACCGTTGGCGCCAGCGAGACGGCGACGGTGGCGCTGCAGCGTACGCATACGGTGGGGGTGAACGAGACCATCACCGTGGGGGCGGCGCAGGAGGTGACGGTGGGCGCCGCGCAGGCGATCACGGTGGGGGCCAACCAGACGACGAACGTGGGCGCGAATTGCTCCTTGTCGGTGGGCGCCAATCTGTCGACCGATGTGGGCGCCGACGAATCGCGCAATGTGGGCGGCGGCCGCACGACCAGCGTGGGCAAGGACGACGGCCTGACGGTGGCCAAGAACCTGAGCATCAGCGCAGGCGACTCCATCTCCATCGTCACCGGCAGCGCCAGCATCACGATGAAGAAGGACGGGACCATCGTCATCAAGGGCAAGGACATCACGGTCGAGGGCTCCGGGAAGATCAACGTCAAGGCGAGCAGCGACATCGTGATGAAGGGCTCCAAGATCCTGCAGAACTGAAGAAGCCAAACGGGGAACGAGGCCATGAGCAGACGCGAGGACATCGAGATGCACTGGAACGAAGACGCAGCCTTGCTGGAGCAGGAGTTGCGCAGCAGCGGCGACGAGCCCGATCCGGCCTGGCAGGCATTGCTGGCCGCACCGGTGCGGCAACGTTCGACATCGCCGCTGCCGGCGGTCGTGATCGGCGAACTGCTGGCATTGACGGACGGCGCCTACACCGCGCTGGTGCGCTACCCCGGACAGGCCGGCAGCGCGGCGCTGCGGGCGCGCAGCACGGTGGACCTGCACGGCGCGCACATCGGCAAGCGCGTGACGCTGGTCTTCGAGGACGGCGATGCAAACAAGCCGCTGGTGACCGGCGTGCTGCGCGAGCCCGGCGCCGGCTGGCCGCTGGCCGAGGCGCCGGCGCAGGTGGAAGTGGATGCCGACGGCGAGCGCATGGTGCTCAGCGCCAAACAGGAATTGGTGCTTCGCTGCGGCAAGGCCAGCATCACGCTCACCAAGGCCGGCAAGGTGCTGATCCAGGGCAGCTACGTTTCCAGCCGTTCCACGGGCGTGAACCGCGTCAAGGGCGGCTCGGTGCAGCTCAACTGAGGCCGGGAGAAACGGCCAAGCCATGGAGTTGATCAACGCCACCCGCATGACCACCGGCTACACCATGGGCCTGGAGCCCAGCGGGCGCGAGCTGCTGGTGGTGGTGATCAAGGGCACTTTCCGCATGCCCGAGCCGGACGAGCCGCCCGGCCACTTCGCGCTGGCCGAGCAGCAGCTTCCGCTGGTCATGGCCGACACCTTCACCGGCGAGCCGGGCTTGTCGGCCCCGGCGTACGAAGTCGACTTCGCGCCGCGCAAACACGCGTGCGACATCCTCTTGCTGGGCTGCGCCCACGCGCCGCAGGGCCGGCCCGTGGGACGCTGCGAGGTCGGCATCCGCATCGGCGACTGGCAGAAGGTGTTTGCGGTGGTCGGCGAGCGCCATTGGGAATCGGGCATCGGCGGTGTGAGCGCCGCGCCGCCGCTGGCTTTCGTGCGCCAGCCCATCTCCTACGACGTCGCCTTCGGCGGCACCGACCTGCGCCACGAGGACCCGGGCCAGCATGCGGCGTTCATGCCCAATCCGGTGGGGCGAGGCTTTCACAAGCACCTGCGCGCCGAGTGGGTGGAGGGCGCGCCGCTGCCGGCGACGGAAGAAGTGGGCCAGGCAGTGCGCGATCCCGGCGGCAACTACCGGCCCATGGCTTTCGGGCCGGTGGGCCGCGGCTGGTCGACTCGTTCGTGTTTTGCCGGCACTTACGACGACGCCTGGCTGGCCGACCACTTCCCTTTTCTGCCGCCTGATTTCGACGAGCGGTACTACCAGGCGGCGCCGGCCGACCAGCAGTTGCCGCTGCAGACCTTCGCCCGCGGCCCGGTCGATGTGGCGCTCGCCAACCTGACGCCGCAGGGCCTGACGCGCTTCACCATTCCGCACCTGGTGGCGCCGGTGCATGTGTTTCCGAAGAAGGGCGAGCGCGAGGACTACACGGCGCAGCTGGATACGGTGGTGATCGAACCGGATGCGAATCGCTTCACGCTCACCTGGCGCGTGGCGCGGCCCTTGAGGAAGAACATGTTCGAGATTGCGCAGGTGCTGGTGGGCAAAAAGGGGCGGGACTGGTGGCAGCAGCGGGAGCAGGTGGCGTTTCCCATTCCAGTGGTCATGGTGCCGATGGAGGCTCGGTCATGAGCGGCATGTCCCTGGCCATCCGCAAGACAGGCCTGGTGACCTCCGTGGGCTTGAGCGCGCCAGCCGCATGCGCGGCCATGCGCGCAAAGATCACCAACCCGAGCGAGACACGCTTCATCGACTCGACGGGCCAATGGATCATGGCGCACCAGGTCCCGCTGGAGCAGCCCTGGCGCGGCATTGCAAAGCTGGCCCGCATGGCCGCGCTCGCCATCGACGAAGCTTTGGCGGAGGTGCCGCGCACCGAATGGCCCCACCTTCCACTGCTGCTGTGCGTGGCAGAGCGCGACCGGCCGGGGCGACTGCAGAACCTGGACGATCAACTGTTCGGCATGATCGAAAGCGAACTCGGCGTGCACTTTCATGCCGATTCCGCCATCGTGCCTCAGGGACGCGTCAGCGTGGCCCTGGCCTTGGCGCAGGCGCGGCATCTGCTGACGCGCCCGGGCATTGGCCGGGTGCTGATTGCTGCCTCCGACAGCCTGCTGAACTGGCCCACTCTGAGCCACTACGATCGGCAGTCGCGGCTGTTGACCGAGGTCAACTCCAACGGCTTCATGCCAGGTGAAGGTGCGGGTGCGCTGCTGGTCGGACCGGCGGATGAAGATGCGCAGGCGCTGCTCGTCGGCGGCATCGGCTTCGGCAAGGAGACTGCGCACATCGACTCGGAAGAGCCCTTGCGCGCCGAGGGTTTGAGCGCGGCCATCAAGTCCGCGCTGGCGGACGCCGGCCTGCAGATGCACGACATGTCGTTTCGCATCACCGATGTCTCGGGCGAGCAGTACTACTTCAAGGAAGCAGCTCTGGCGCTCAGCCGAACGCTGCGCCAGCGCAAGACGGCATTCGACATCTGGCATCCGGCTGAATGCACCGGCGAGGCCGGCGCGCTGGCTGGTGCCAGCGTGATCGCGGTCGCGGACATGGCTTGCCGCAAGCAGTACGCCAACGGTCCGGCCATCCTGGCGCACATGGCCAACGACGGCGGGCAGCGCGCGGCGATGACGCTGCACTATCGAGGCGCCTGACAGCCATGTCCAACCAGGTCTACGCCAACAACATGGAGGTGTCGTGCAAGGCGGCGGCCGGCAAGTCAATCTGCGCGTTTCCCGATGTCTGCTTCACGCCGCCGCTCACACCGGCAACGCCCCCGGGGGTGCCCGTCCCGTACCCCAACACTGGCATGGCATCCGACAGCACCTCGGGCTCCACCTCGGTGCAGATCTCCGGCAAGGAGGTGATGCTCAAGAACAAGAGCTACTTCTCGAAAAGCACCGGGGACGAGGCAGGCAGCGCGCCGAAGAAGGGCGTGGTCACCAGCAAGAACATGGGCAAGGTGTATTTCAACGCCTGGTCGATGGACGTGAAGATCGAGGGTGAGAACGTTGTGCGGATGATGGATATCACGACGCACAACCATGGGTCGGTGCCTGGAAACAGCCCAACTTGGCCTTATTTGGACGAGATGACGGCACCCCAAGCGGAGCAGGCTTGCGGTGATGAGATGGCGGAGGTCAAGAAGCGCTGCAAGAACTGCGAGACGAATGACCACGCGGACGTGGATTGCCCTCCTATCTATGCCAATTCGACAAAGAACGCGGGGTACAAGAACGATCCATGTGTGAAGGCCAAGCGCTGCATGCTGGTTCCTTACTCTCGGCAGAACAATAAAAAGGGAGGCTGCTGCCCGGGACAAACGGCTCATCACTTGGTGCCTAAGCATCACTTCCCGAAAAGCGACTACCCTGGTTACGACGCGGGCGAAGCGCCCTGTGTGTGTGCCGAAGGCCACTCGTGGCACAGAAACGCGCCCGGTGATCAGCATTTCAACAAGTGTGACAAGACGCATGCCGACATGCACGATATTCAGGATGCCGCGGAGCGCGACGCCATCAGCAGCCTGGAGAAGAAGATCGCAAAGGGCAAGGACGTGGGTAGCCGCGATGCCGACTACGCGATGAACTACGAAGAGGCCCGTGATACAGCGGTGGACGCGCACCAGGAGTGCTTTCCAAAGTCCGGTTGTAGCGAGAAGTGCCTTGAAGCTCAGCTCAATGCCTACCATAGGCAAAAGGACGTCGGCGTGCGTGACGGTAGCTTGGTGCGAACCAAGCGTGTCGGGGCGTCTGAGGACGACTGACACCCACATAGCAAGGGGAAGCTCATGAATTTGCAGCCTGCATTCAACGTCTCCGACAGCGTCATGGTCGATGCCATCGTTCTGGGATACGACGATCTGGTGTTCCTGGCGCACAGCGAAGCGTCGCTGGACGCCGACAAGCCTGTCAGCCAGTTGATCCGCTGGACCGGAGGCAATTGGGTTTTGTTGGGCAGTTGGCCCTGGCAGGGGGTGGGGGTGGCAAATGCCGGCCTTGGCGGTGCCGAAGACTGGGTGGTGCTGGGGCGCGACGGTGAAGTCGGCCGCTTGGCCCGGGGCATGTCGCACGTCGACCCTGGCGAAGACACGCTCGGGCCGTTCCGCGGGCTGACGCGACTTGGCGACCGTGTCTTCGCTTTTGGCATGAAGCGCGAAGTATTCGAGCTCGAGCCTGAGGACCGATGGGTGCGGCGGATGGAAGGCTTTGAGTCCGAAGATGAAGATGAAGACGATAGGCCATCGCGCAAGAAGCGTCTGGGCGGCCTCAATGCTGTGGCGCTCGATGCTGGCGGGGTGCTCACCGCCGTCGGCATGCGCGGCGAAATCTGGGTCCGAACCGACGACCGCTGGCGAGCATGCGACAGCCCGACGAACGTGATGTTGAAGGATGTGTGTTTGGGCGGAGACGGGCAATTGCACGCCTGCGGGCTGGCCGGAACGCTACTTTCCGGTGCCGGGTCGACTTGGCGTGTTGTTGACTACCAGGGCCCTGAAGAGTTGGATTTCTGCGCAATTGCCTGGTTCGGCGATGCGTTGTACCTTGCCGACGGTCATTCTGTGCGTCGATTGATCGGCGACACGCTCGAACTGGTGGATTTTGGCGTCGACACGGTCGTGCCGGCAGCTCGCCTGGTCTGCGGCGAGTCCACCCTGCTGGCAGTGGCCGGCCAGGAGGTTTGGCAGAGCATGGATGGGTACGTGTGGCGCAGTGTCTTGGGTTGACGCTGCCCATGCCGACGAGACCAGGATCAGGCAGACCCGCGAGGCCTCTCGACCGCGAGATGTGGCTGGAGGTGAGATCGACTGCGAGCGGGCTGCCTGACATTGCATGAAGCGCGATCTCGTTCCTGTCGTTGTCCAGCAGCACGTGCAAGAGGCGATCGCGCTTCGGAACACCCGCTCCTTTCTTGTTCGTGCCCCCCACGTCAAGCTGAACCAACTGCGCCGCCTCGACGACCGTCTTGCCGCACACCTCGACGGTCTGGATGTCGCCGGCGAATACGGCTCGAAGCTCGTGGCCGATGCGCTCGAGACTCCGGCCCCAGGCGAGATGTTTGCGGCGACGGTTCGAGCAATCGAAGGGCGCAATGTGGCCGGCCTCGAAAACTCGCTTGCACTGGCCCAGGCGCTGCCCGATAGCCAGGCGGGCCTCGTCTCGGCCTTCGGATGGGTCTCTGCGTCCAGCCTTCGCGGCATTACCAGGGCCCTGCTTGAAGCACCCGATGCGTTTCGCCGCCGGGTCGGCCTTGCAGCCTGCGCCCTGCACGGGGCGGACCCCGCCGCTTCGTTGACCATCGCCTTGAAGGACGCCGACGCGGCGCTTCGCGCTCGAGCCTGGCGCGTCGTCGCCAGTCTGGGTCGAGTCGACTTGCTGCCCGATTGCATCAATGCGATGGCCGATGCGGACGCTGATTGCGTTTTCGAAGCGGCGCGCGCCGCGGTCCTGCTCGGCGATCGGCGGGAAGCGGTGGCTGCGCTGCGCACCATGGCGCTGGTCTCCGGTCGCCATCGTCGGCACGCCCTGAGCTTGGTGCTCAAGTTGCTGGAATCGACCGAGGTTCACGCAGTACTCAAGACCTTGTCGCAGAACCCCGCCGACGCACGCTTGCTGATTCGTGGCATTGGCGCCTGCGGCGATCTGCACTACATCCCCTGGCTCATCCAGCAGATGCAAGACCCCAAGCTTGCGCGCATTGCCGGCGAAGCGTTCAGCTTGATCACTGGCGTGGATGTGGCCCGGCAGAACTTCGAGCGGGCGCTGGCGGAGTCACCGGAAGCAGGGGCCAGCGACGATCCGGAGGATGACTCTGTTGCGATGGATGAGGACCACGGCCTGCCGTGGCCCGACCTCGAGAAAATTGCCGCCTGGTGGCAAACCACCCGCCACCGTTTCGTTGCTGGAAGCCGCTACTTCATGGGTGAACCGCCGTCGTTCGCCCATTGCCTGGCAGTCCTGAAAGAAGGCTACCAGCGTCAACGCATTGCCGCGGCCGAATGGCGCTGCCTGCTTCAGCCCGGCACGCCGCTGTTCAACACTGCTGCCCCTGCCTGGCGGCAGCAGCGCTGGCTTGGTATCACCGCCACTGCCGTGGAGGCTTGATCGAACCCATGGCCGCCCAATACATCCTCGCAGCGCTGGCCGCCGTGTTTCTCGCAGCTGCCCTCTGGCGCCTAACGCGCGATGGTTTCAAACTCGCGCCATCGAGCCGCACCTGGCTGCTGGTCGCGCTGATCTTCGCAACCGTGTCCGGCTGGCTCTGGTGGACGCAGGCGCAACGATGAATCGCAGGAGGCATCAACCGTGATCAACCTGGTGGTCGTAGGCGGCCAGGCCGCAACCGGCGGCCAGCCGCGCTCCGCGCAGTTCGGCCCCGCGGGCGGCACCATCGGCCGCTCCAACACCAACACGCTGGTGCTGGACGACCGTACCGTGTCGCGCACCCACGCCACGGTGGAATGCCGGGGCGGGCGCTACTTCATCACCGACCGCGGCAGCAACCCGCTGCAGCACAACGGCCGGCCGCTGGGCAGCGGGAACGAGGCGCAGCTGAGCGATGGCGACCGGCTGATGGTCGGCTGCTTCGAGCTCACCGTACGTGGTGCGCCCGATTCGCAGACGGTTCCGGCGCCCGCATCGGCCGCGCCGTTTGCAAGCACGACCAGCCAGCCCACCGCCGACGATCCATTCGCCGACCTGCTGTCGGGCATCGGCTCGCCGCCGGCATCAGCATCAGCGTCGGCACCTCCGCGGGCGCCGGCCGGTCCGCCGCCCTCCACCGACCCGCTGCTCTTCCCTGACCCGATGGCCATGGGCGCGCCGCGCGCCGCGCCGGCGCCCGCCTCGGACGACGATCCCTTTGCCGACCTGCTCGGCACCGGCACCGCCGCGCCGAAGCCCGGTGCCATCGAGGACTTCTCCGACCTTGGCCTGCGGGCGCCCGATGCTGCGGCCGGCATCGACCATCTGTTCGGTGCGCCGAGCAAGACCCCGGGCGCGGATCCGCTGGCCTTGTCGCCGCTGGCCGATCCGCTGCTGCAGCCGAACACGGCATCCGACGCAGATCCGTTCGCGGCGCTGCAGGCCGGCCCGCCGAAAGGCGCCCCTGCGCCCAGGAGCGATCACCTGGCCATCGACCGCATCGGCTTCGCGCCGCCCAAGGGCGTGGTGCCGGGTGCTGCGGCGCCGTCGGCTTCGGACGACGACCCGTTCGGCGACCTGTTGCCGCCACCGCCGCCGGCGCCGGCCGTGCGCAACCTGTCGCCATCTCCATCACCGCAGCCGCAAGAGCCGCCCGCAGCTCCTGCCCCATCACCCGTGATGTCGGCGCCCGCACCTCGGCCCTCCGCCGCAACAACGAGCAGCCAACGCGCCAGCGACTCTGAACTCCTCGCCGCCTTCCTGCGCGGTCTCGACAGCACCCACCAGGCTCCCACCACGCTCACCCCCGAGCTGATGGAGCGCATCGGCGTGTTGCTGCGCAGCGCCACCGAAGGCACGCTGCAACTCCTGCTCGCGCGCCAGGAAGTGAAGAAGGGCGTGCACGCCGAAGTCACCATGATTGCGGCCAGCGCCAACAACCCGCTGAAGTTCTCGCCCACGGTCGAGGTGGCATTGGCCCACTTGCTGGGCCCCGGCATGCGCGGCTTCATGGGCCCTGAAGAAGCCATGCGCGATGCCTACAACGACCTGCGCGCGCACGAGTTCGGCGTGATGGTCGGCATGCGCGCCGCGCTCACCCATGTGCTGCAGCGCTTCACGCCCGACGAGCTGGAAAAAAAGATCGCCGCCAAGAGCGCGCTCGATTCGCTCTTTGCCGCCAACCGCAAGGCCAAGCTGTGGGACCAGTTCGTGGCGCTCTACGGCAACATTGCCGCGGAAGCCGAAGACGACTTCCACAGCCTGTTCGGCAAGGCCTTCGTCAAGGCCTACGAAGAACAGATGGCCAGGCTCAAGTCGGGCGGCGGCCGCTAGCCGGCTGCGCAGAAAAACAGCGACAAGAAGAACAACAACGCGCGGAGGTCACCTTGGACTTCGAAATCGAGATCGTGACCCTGTCCAAGCAGGGCGGCCGCGACTACAACGAGGACGCCTTCGGCCACTGGAACGACGAGCGCCATGTGCTGTGCGTGGTGGCCGACGGTGCGGGCGGCCATGGCGGCGGCGACGTGGCCTCCGCTGTGGTTCGCCGCAGCGTGCTCGATGGCTTTGCCGCCCAGCCCGGCATCGACGCGGGTGCGCTGCGCCAGCTGCTGGAGCGCGCCAATCTCGACGTGGTGGCCCGCCAGGCCGAAGGCGGCAAGCTGGCCGCGATGCGCTCCACCGTGGTGCTGGCCGCCGTCGACCTGCAGGCGCAGCAGCTCACGTTCGCGCACTGCGGCGACAGCCGGGCCTACCTTCTTCGGGGCGGCGCCGTCGCGCGCCGGACCACGGACCACAGCCTGGTGCAGCAGATGGTCGCGGGCGGCATGCTCGACGAGGAGGGCGCGCGGTTGCATCCGCAGCGCAACATGCTGCTGTCCGCGCTGGGGTCGGTGGACCCCGCGCCGGAGATCGCGGTGTCCGAGCGCATCGCGCTGCAGGTGGGCGACGTGCTGCTGCTGTGCACCGACGGCCTGTGGGAGCCGCTGGGCGACACCTGCCTGCTGGACACCCTGCGCCAGTCGCGGGACGCCAGCCAGTGGGTCGAGAAGCTGGATGCGCAGGTCAAGGCCAGGGCCAAGCCCGGCCATGACAACTACACCGCCCTCGCGCTGTGGGTGCACGAGGACGACGAAACCACACGGCTGATGCTCTAGTGCAGCGGCTTCATGAGGCCTCGGCGGCGTCCGCCTCGTCCTCCGCCGGCTTGAGCAGCGCCACGTCGCGCACGTTCTTCTGCACCGCCACCGCGGCAAACAGCGCGAGCAGGAACGCCATTGCGTAGAAGCCCTTTTCGCTGCTGCCCAGGGTGGCGTTCCACAGGCCGATGGCCAGCAGCAGGACGGACAGCATCAGCGACAGCCAGCACAGGCCGTAGTAGATGCCGGTGACCCGGATGCCCTCCAGCCGGTCGCGCACCGTCTTCTGCAGCGAAACCGCCGAGAACAGCCCGTACATGAGCACGATGAAGTAGTAGCCCTTCTCGTTGAGCTGCATCGTCTGCGCGTTCCACAGGCCTGCCAGGAAGGCCGCGGCGCCCACGAAGAGCGCGGCCCAACTGGCGCCGACGAAGGCGCCGGTGGGGCGTTGGGGGCGTTGAATGGTGGGGGTCTGCATGTTTCTCTTCTCCAGGTTCATCGGTTGTTGTCGCACTGAACGCCGCCAGGGCGTCCACGCGCAGGCACAGTCTGATGGGGAAGAGATGAGGCCGGCCCTCGAATTGCCCGAGGGCCGGCAAAAAGGTACTGCGGGGGGCGTGCCAGGCTACTCCTGCCAGCCAGCCCGCGCCGTCCGTCAGACCTTCTCGTTGGCGGCGATGTCCCAGCCGGCCGTCTTGGCGGCCTCGCCGGTGCCGTCCTTCTTCTGCGGCGTGTATTCGTACTTGAACTTGGCGAAGTTCAGCGTCACGTTCTCGGTCAGCCGGTCCTCCCCGCCGCTGCCGCCGGTGCTGATGGACGAGACGATCAGGTCGCTCAGCGTGATCTTGATGTATTCCAGCGGGCTCTCGCCGGCCTTGCGCACCACCAGCGTCGCCTCCTTGATGTGCTTGCCGTTGCTGCAATGCAGGATCAGGGCATGCGAGGCCGAGTCGATGTACTTGGTGAACGACAGGTCCTGCACGTTCACCTTGCCGGCGCCCGCGCCGCCGCCCATGTGCGCCGTGCCCGACTGGCTCAGGCCCCAGCTCCAGGCCAGCACGTCGATTTCCTTCTTGTGCTTGGCGTCGCTCGATTCGCCCTCGATGTCGGCGATCTTTATGAACATGTCTACGGCCATGATGCTCACCTTTCCCGGATGTGTGGTTGAAAACGAAGGGGCTGCCCGGACCGATGGTGTATTCGAGTTGCGATCCTGGGAGCTAACTGGAAAACGAAATCGAAGCGGCCGAATCAAAAGGCATCGGCCGAAAAAAGTGATCCGTTACTTGCCGCCCTTGGCGGACGGCAGCTTGGACACCAGGCGCAGCGACACCGTCAGCCCTTCGAGCTGGTAGTGCGGGCGCAGAAAGAACTTGGAGGTGTAGTAGCCGGGGTTGCCCTCGACCTCTTCCACCACCACCTCGGCGGCGGCGAGCGGGCGGCGCGCCTTGGTCTCTTCCGACGAGTTGGCGGGGTCGCCGTCCACGTAGTTCATGATCCACTTGTTGAGCCAGCGCTCCATGTCCGCGCGCTCCTTGAAGCTGCCCACCTTGTCCCGCACGATGCACTTGAGGTAGTGCGCGAAGCGGTTGCAGGCGAACAGGTAGGGCAGGCGCGCCGCCAGGTTGGCGTTGGCAGTGGCGTCGGGGTCGTCGTACTCGGCCGGCTTGTTGAGCGACTGCGCGCCGATGAAGGCGGCAAAGTCCGAGTTCTTGCGGTGGATGAGCGAGAGCAAGCCCGCCTTCGACAGCTCCGCCTCGCGCCGGTCGCTGATGGCGATCTCGGTGGGGCACTTCTGGTCCACGCCGCCATCGTCGCTCGGGAAGGTGTGCAGCGGCAGGTTCTCCACCGCGCCGCCCGACTCGATGCCGCGGATGCGCGAGCCCCAGCCGTACATCTTGTACGAGCGGTTGATGTTGGTGGCCATCGCGTAGGCCGCGTTGGCCCAGGCGTAGCGGCTGTGGTCGGCGCCGGCGGTGTCTTCCTCGAAGTCGAAGTCGTCGATCGGGTTGGTCTTGGCGCCGTAGGGCGTGCGTGCCAGAAAGCGCGGCATGCACAGGCCGATGTACTTGGAGTCGTCCGACTCGCGCAAGCTGCGCCATGCGGCGTACTCGGGCGTGGAGAAGATCTTGGTCAGGTCGCGCGGGTTGGCAAGCTCCTGCCAGCTTTCCATCTGCATCAGGTTGGGGCTGGCGCCGGTGATGAAGGGCGCGTGTGCGGAGGCCGCGATCTTGGCCATCTCGGACAGCAGCTCCACGTCGGGCGGGCTTTGGTCGAAGTGGTAGTCGCCCACGATGGCGCCGAAGGGCTCGCCGCCGAACTGGCCGTATTCCTGCTCGTAGATCTTCTTGAACATCGGGCTCTGGTCCCACGCGGTGCCCTTGAACTTGCGCAGCTGCTTGTGCAGGTCCTTCTTGCTGATGTCCATCACCCGGATCTTCAGGTTCTCGTCCGTCTCGGTGTTGTTCACCATGTAGTGCAGGCCGCGCCAGGCGCTCTCGAGCTTCTGGTAGTCCTCATGGTGGATGATGAGGTTGATCTGCTCGGTGAGCTTGGCGTCGATGGCGGCGATCATGGCCTGGATCGACTTGGTCACGTCCTTGCCGATGACCTTGGTGTTGGCCAGCGCCTGCTGGGCCAGCGTGAGCACGGCGGCCTCGACGGCGCTGCGCGCCTCGTCGCTGCGCGGCTTGAATTCCTTCTGCAAGAGCGATGAAAAGTCGCTGCCTTCGTACGCAACGTCTTTCAGTGCGCTTTCCTGGCTGGTGGCTGCATCGGCCATGGTTCGTTCTCCTCGTGTTCGATCGGTGTGCGTTCAGGCCGTTGCCGTCACGCGGCGTCGGCAGGCTTGGCGCTGGCTGCCAGCGTGTTGAGCAGTTCGGGGTTGTCCAGCACCTTGGCCAGCAGTTCTTCCGCGCCGCCCTTGCCGTCCATGTAGGTCACCAGGTTCGACAGCTGGGTGCGCGCCTCCAGCAGCTTGTTCAGTGCCTCGACCTTGCGCGCCACGGCGGCGGGCGAGAAGTCGTCCATGTTCTCGAAGGTCAGGTCCACCTTCAGGTTGCCTTCGCCGGTGAGCGTGTTGGGCACTTCGAAGGCGGCATGCGGCTTCATGGCCTTCATGCGCGAGTCGAAGTTGTCCACGTCGAATTCGAGGAACTTCCGGTCGGCCACCGGCTGCACCTTGTCGGGATCGGCCGGCTTGCCCGACAGGTCGGCCAGCACGCCCATCACGAACGGCAGCTGGACCTTCTTCTCGGCCCCGTAGAGCTCCACGTCGTACTCGATCTGAACCCGGGGTGCCCGGTTGCGGGCGATGAACTTCTGACTGCTGGTGGCCATGTGTGCTCCTTGCGGGTGAAATGGGGTCGGAGGGTGTTACTCGGAGTCGCTCGGCGGCTTGCCGGTGACCATCTCGATGGTGTCGAGCGCGTTGGGCGCCAGGTCGGCCATGATTTCCAGAAAGCTCACGCCGATGAGCTTCTTGGCGCGCGTGATGAGCAGCGGGGCCGGGTTGCCCGGCTCGGCCTGCTCCAGGTAGCGGATCACGCGGTCGAGCGTCTGCAGTGCGTCCTGCCGGCTGCGGATCTCGCCGCGTGCGGCGGCCGGTGCGGCCGCGCTGCCGCCTTCGGATGCGGCCACTTCATCGCCCTCGGCTTCGCCGGCTTCGGCGGCGTTCCCGCCGAGGTGGCTGCAGGCCTTGGCCAGCATCGTGCAGATGCCGCGCAGCGGCGCGAGGTCGACCGCGTCGCTGCGGCCGGTGCGGTCCGACAGCAGGTTCTGCAGGGCGGTCACCTGCGGCGCCAGGCCGAGCAGGATGTCGATGACTTCGGGCGATTCGCCATGAATGGATTCGAGCGCGCCGTCGATCTGCGACAGCGAGAAGCCCTCGTCGCCACCCACCGCGTTGAGCGTGCCGTGCGCAATGGCGATGTCGCGCACGCGGATCGGGCCGATGCCCCGGGCGGTGCCCACGCGCGCTTCATAGAGTTCGCGCAGCACCGTGCTGTCGTCCGAGAGCGGCGCCAGCGCATTCAGGCGCATGGTGGGGTCGTTGTCGTCCTCCGCGTCGAGCTTTGGATGCAGATCGTCCCAGTAGCGCTGCAGCAGGCCGGTGAGCAGCGCCAGGCCGCGGCTGAAGCCTTCGATGCCCTGCATGCGGGTGCTCGCGCGCATGAGCAGGATGGCGGGGCGTGCATCCTTGGTGCGGCCCAGCAGCTCCTGCGCCTGCTCCGACACCTGGCGCCAGTCGGGCTCGACCGCCGGGATCACCGTGTCGCCGAACTGCTGCTCCGGCTTGCCTTGCGAGGCCGCTTCCAGCGCGGTGAAGGCACTGTCGTACTCGAGGTTGTCGCCAGTGGGTGATGCCTCGCTGATGGGCGCCTGCAATGCATCGACGAGTTCGGGTGTGAGCATGTTGTCGCTTCGCGTTCGCCAGGGATAATCAAAGATGCACCCCAGCACGGTCAATGCAACGAAGGCAATAGCATGCAAGACACCCGAACAAGCCATTCGCCCTATGTACGCATCGCTTCCCGGCCGGCTCGCCGCGCCGCGCTCCTGCTGGGGCTGGCGATGCTCGCGGCCTCCTGCGCAGCGCCCCCGCCCAAGCCGGTGGTCACGCCTGTCTCGATCAATCTGGTGGCCAGCAGCGACGCCAACCCCGATGCGCGCGGACGCGCCTCGCCGCTCACGGTGCGCGTCTATGTGCTGAAGGCGCCGGGGCCCTTCGAAGGTGCCGATTTCTTCTCGCTCTACGACAAGGACCAGGCCACGCTCGGCGCGGAGATGGTCAAGCGCGAAGAGCTGCTGCTCAAGCCCGGCGAAACGAAGAAGCTCGAATTCACCCTCGAGCCCGACGCGAAGAACATCGCCGTCCTGGCCGCCTACCGCGACCTCGAGCGCGCCCGCTGGCGCGACCTCAAGCCCCTCGAAGTCGGCAAGCCCAACACCTTCACCGTGAACCTTGCCGCCCGCCAAGTACGCATCGAAGCCAAGTGACGCGGCCAGTCCCGCACCGAGGATCTGGCTTTGCCAGTCCTCAGGTGGGGTCTCCCCCTCGGGGGGTGGAGTTACACGACCGAAGGGAGTGAAAAGCCGGGGGGCCGTCAGTACATGCGTTCGAGCGGAAAGAAGCGCGTGAAGAGGTCTCTTGCAAACGCCGGTGCGTGCGCGTGGCTGGTGGGCGTGGCCACGAAGTAGAGCGCGCGTCCGCGCAGCCTGAAGGCCGGGTTGCCGGGCGCGAACAGGCGCTTGAGAAATGCGCCGAGCCCCGGCTGCACCGCCAGCCACTGGCTGAAGAACTCGTGCACCGCCAGCCGGCCTTGTGCGTCCGGCTGCTGCCGCAGCAAGGCCATGCGCAGCGCCTGCAGGCGTTGCGACAGTCCGTCCAGCACCTCGTCGATCACCACCAGCGTGCCGGCTGGCACCCGGAAGCCCACGGCCTGCGCCAGCACCTCGGCCGGCAGCGCCCGGCAGACGTCGGCATAGCCCGGCAAGCGGTCCAGGCCGGTGATCACGACCTGTGTCGACAGGCGAAGGCGCAGGTGCTGCGAGGCCTCGTCAGCACGCCGGCGCAGGCGCGCCGCCAGCTCGGCCGCGGCCTGCGGTCCTGCCATGAGGCCTTGCGCGTCCACGCACAGTGCCACTGAATCCAGCGGCTGCGCGCTGCGCCGCTCCGCCAGCATCAGCAGGGCCTGGTACCAGGCGCATGACAGCTGACGGCCCGCAGGTGTGTCGTCGTCGCCGGCTTCCACAAGGCGCGGATCGATCTCGATGACCACCAGCTTCGGCAGCAGCCACCAGCGCCAGAAGCTGCCGGGGCTGTCGCCGTAGGCCACCGCGTTCGGGCTGGCGGCGGCCATCAGTTCGGGCATGCAACTGCGGCCGTCGCCCAGGAGCAGCATCCAGGGCCTGTCGTACAGGGCCTGCGGGCGCAGGCGCGCGGCGCCGGGCTGCAGCGCCTGCCGCACCTGCGTAAAGACCTGTTCCAGCTCCGCATGGGCGGTGCCACCGCTTCGGGCGAATGCCTGGCGCAGGCTGCGCTGGCGGGCCCAGTGCCGCGCACCGCGCGCCAGCCACCACAGCAGTGCCAGGGCCAGCAGGCTGCCGACAGTCACTTGCCACACGATCAGGATCTGCGCGTCACTCACGGTTCTTCACCGCTCGACGGTCTCGAGAAAGAGGATGTCGGCCACCAGCCGGTCGGCGCCGCGGTTGGCGGCCAGCATCTCGCGCAGGCGCAGCAGGTAGGCCGACGCCAGTTCGAAGGGTGGCCGGTCGGCGGTCTCCGAAAAAGGCGCGGGCGAGGCGATGGCGGCCACCATCACCGTGCCGAAGGGCGGGCTCACCAGCCAGCTGGCGGGAATGTCGCGCCCCAGGTCGACCTGCGCGTCGGCCGGCAGGCGCAGCTGTCCGCGCCCGGCCTGGAAGTGCAGCACAGAGCCGTCGGCCGTGTAGTAGTCGACCCAGATGTTGGCATCGAAGCTGGCCTGGGTCAGGCGCAACACCACGGCATCGCCCTCGCGCAGCCGCCCTTCGATGGCGGTGGGTGCGCGGATGCGCAGGCCGTAGTTCTTGTCGCGGTTGCGCGCCTGGTACGGCTTGAGGATGGCGTACACCTCGCAATGCGGCCACACACGCAGGCCCAGCCGGAACTGCGGCGAGCGCACGCCCGGCGTGGCGCTGACTTCCTGCCGCACGGCATTGAGGTCTTCTTCCCTGGAGACGAAGCCCTGGACCGTCACCCGGCCATCGGCCGCCACCTGCGCGCTCAGGTCGGAGCAGGTGTAGCGCTGCAGCTGCTGGTCGATCTGCTGGGCCAGCAGCGGCGGCGCCTCGCGCGGACCCAGAAGGCTCAGCCATGCCAGCATCAGCACCGGCAGCAGCAGGGCGAATGCGCCGCCGCCCCACAGCACGGTCCGCTCGCGTGCCAGCGGATTGCCCGGCACGGGCGGATCGGCCACCACGTAGGGCTGGGGCGTGATGTGCTCGTGCGCCAGCTCCGGCAGGTCCAGCGGCGGGTTCGCCAGCTGGCGCCCGTGCAGGGCCTTGAGCTTGCCCAGCTCGCCCGCATCCCCGGTCTCGAAGTAGTACTGCCCGGTGAAGCCCAGCGCCAACGCATTCCAGTACACCTCGCGCAGCTCGTCGTCCTGCGGTTGAAGGGCCGAGAGGTGATGGAAGAACTCGGTGTGCGCATTGCGCGAGTTGAACAGCTGCAGCTGCAGCGGCTCGTACGCTTCGCCGGCCGCGGCGCTGCGCCGTGTCAGCACCTCGTCGATCCAGGCCACCATGGCGAACACCGCCGATTCCACGGTGGCGGGGGGGTAGCCTGCTTCGCCGGCGCGGATGCGCGCATCGATCAGCAGGCCCAGCACCTGCTGGCGCAGCGCCGATGTGGGCCCCGCAGCGCTGTCCGCCCTCAGGCCCAGGGTGACCAGGGGGGAGAAGCAGTCAAGCAGGCGAGTCATGTCGGCTCGCCGCAAGGGCCGCGATGGCAATGGCTTTGCGCCGGCAACTCTGGCAGACGCTCATCGTCCCCACCGCGTTGATGATGTTGTTGGCGGCCATTGTTGGCTTCCGGCATCAGGCGGCGCCATATCGCGTGGGAGCTATGTCGTTCGACGAGCGAAGCGCCTTGCTGTGGTTAACAATCGAAGCTATCGTTCTACAGGCCCCGGGGTGGGGCATCTGTCAAGCTTTTCGGACCCTGAGGAACATCATGAAAATTCTGATCGCCGACGACCATCGGCTCGTCACGGAGGCGGTCAAGACCAAGCTGTCGGAGATCGAGGAGGGCATCGAGTTCTGCGTGGCGATGAGCGTGGACGAGTTGATGCGCACCGTCTCCGACGACGTGGATCTCGCCGTTGTCGATCTCAACATGCCGGGTGCGGATGGCTACTCGCACATCGACGAGCTGCGCCGGCGCCACCCGAGCGTGCCGGTGATCGTGCTGTCGGGCTACGAGGATCCGGCGCTGATGCGCGGCGCGCTCGAACGCGGGGCGCTGGGCTTCATCCCCAAGGCCTATTCACCCGACGTGATGCTCTCGGCAGTGCGCCTGGTGCTGGCGGGCGGCGTGTACGTGCCGCCCATGATGCTGTCGGCCGTGCCGCCAGGGGTGGTGGCCGGCACTTCATCCGAGGCGGTGCTGCCCGGTGCGGGATCGGCCCGGCCCGTCGGCGGGGCGGCCACGCTCGACAGCCTGCGCAGCGTGCTCACCGAGCGCCAGGTCGAGGTGTTGCAGCTGCTGTCGCAGGGCAAGCCCAACAAGCTCATCGGCCGCAGCCTGGGCATCAGCGAAGGCACGGTGAAGATCCACCTGGCGGCGATCTTCCGCGCACTCAACGTGCGCAACCGCACCGAAGCGGTGGTGGCCGCGCAGTCGCTCACCGAAGCTTCCGCGCACAGCTGATCAAAAAGATAAACGGCCGCACCGCGTATGCACGCGGGGCGGCCGCCGTGGCGGGGCCTTTTCTTACTGGGCCTCTACTGGGCCTTGGCCTTGGCCGGCGTGACGCGCACGGCCACCGATTCGGTGATCTTCGCCGCGACCTGGTCGCCCACCTTCACGTCCTTGAGCACCTGCGGGTCCTTGACCTGCACGTCCACCACCTTGCCCTCGGGGCCCTTGAGCGTGACGATCTTGCGCTTCTGGTTGACGGCTTCGACATTGGCCACCACGGTCGTGGACTTGACCAGCACGCCGCCCGGCTTGGCGCCTTCGGCCGCACGCGCCGCGCCTTCGGACTCGACCTTCTCGCGGATGCCGTCGCCGCCCTTGAGCAGGGCCAGCGCCACGCCCACGCGGTAGGTCAGCTTCACGCGGTCACCGACCTTGACCTTGTCGAGATTGCGCACGCGCTCGTCGACCAGCATGTCGGAAATGTTGCCCTTGGGGCCCTTGATGGAGACGATGCGGTTGGCTGCGTCGACCGCCACGATCTCGCCCACAGCCGACACCACGATTCCGCCGCCCTCGGCATCGGCCACCTTGATCGTCTGCGCCTTGTCTTGTGCATGCGCCGGTTGAAGCGCCATGGCGCCCAGGGCGACGACAGCCGACAGGGCCACCAGCGACTGCTTGAAAGAAACCTTCATCCTCTAACTCCTGCTCGTTGTTTTGGCGAAGGGCATCGTAGCAGCGCTTGTGCGTCAGAAGGTCGACAAATCGTCAGCGTCGGCCGCGGAATCCGCCGCCGCCGCGGAAGCCCCCGCCATGGAAGCCCCCGCCGGCGAAGCCGCCGCCACCCATGCGGGCGCCGCCACCACCACCGAAGTCGTGGTTCATCTGGAAGTTGGAGTGCTGCAGCTGCTGGTTGCGCTGCATGCCCTGCAGGCGCGCGTCGCGCGCCTGGTCGAGCTGCTGCTGCAGCTCGGGCCGTGCACCGGCTGCGGCGGCGGCACCGCCGCCGTTGTTCACCGGCTGCCAGCCATCGGGACCGTGCTTCTGCCAGCCGTCCCCGGTGTTGCGGTAGACGCTGCCGTCGTGGCCTGCATACACATCGTCGCCCACGCGGGCCACCGCGCCGCGGTCGCCCGACGCGCCGGCGAAGGTGGTGCCTTGTCCGGTGGCGGGGTTGTAGACGAAGCCGCGGTTGGCATGGACGCTCTCGCCGCTGAAGGCGTTGCCCGCGGTGCCGTGCGCCCCGCCCGCGATCACGCCGCCGGGGCCGCGGGCCACGCCGCGCGAACCTGCCGCATAGTTGCCGGTGTACACGTTGCCCACCACGCCGCGCTGCCCCGCAGCCACCGCGCCGGTGCGCGAGTTGTAGGCGATGCCGGTGCGGCCGGCCCAGCGGTTGCCGCTCCAGGCGTCGAAGCCGCCGCTCACGCGCGAGACGCTGGCCACGTCGCCCCAGCGCCGGTAGATGGGGCCGGAGAAGCCGGCCCAGCCGCCGGGGCCCCAGGCTGCGGCACCGCCGGCTGGCCCGTAGGCAACGCCGCCCCACCAGCCGCCCCAGCCGTACGCCCACGGGCCCCAGTACGGATACGGACCCCAGCCCCAGGCCCAGGCCGAGGTCGCGGCGCCCCAGGCCCAGCCGAAGCAGAAGCCGTAGGTCCAGCCCACCCAGGGCGTGTAGGTCACGGCGGCGCCGTAGCCGTAGGTGACGGGCCAGCCGACCCAGGCCGTGTCGATCCACGGGTCGTAGGCATAGCCGGTGCCGTACACCACCACGCCGCTGGCCGGGTCGACGTACTCGCCCTGGTAGCCGCCGGTGTAGCCCACGTACACGTAGTCGCCCGAGACGCCGAAGATGCGCACATAGGTCACGTAGTGCAGCGGCGAGCTGGGCGGAATCGAATAGATCGCGGCCGGCACGGCGGTGGCCACCACCCAGGGGCCTTCGACGCCGGGCGCGGTGAACCACACGCCGTTGTCCAGCGCGAAGTAGCTGTTGCCGTCCACCTGGATCAGCGGCGTGGCGGTGTTGGGCGCCCAGTTGAGCGAGGTGCCGGCAATGGCAGTCCAGCGGGGTGCGCCGCCGTCGAAGCGCAGCGCCGGCAGCTTGGCCTGCGAGGCCCGCACGGCGGCCGTCTGCGGCACGTTGGTGGCAATGGCGGCTTCGCGCGCCTGCGGCGTGCTGGCGATGGAGGCCTTGACGTTTTCCTTCTCGCTGTCGTCCGGAATCTTCGCGAAGTCGGCCGGCAATGCGTTGGCGGCCACGAAGCTCCACGGGCCGGCCTCGTTCGGCGCGCGGAACCAGCGGCCGGAGATCAGCAGGTAGATCTGCTGGTCGTTGTTGTCGCGGAAGATGTTGCCCGTGGTGTTCTTCACGTACAGCAGCTGCGTGCCCGCGATGGGCGTCCACAGCCAGTCGCCGTCGCTCACGATCAGCTCGGTGGGCCCCGTGGCGATGTAGATGCGCGGCGGCGTGCCGCTCTTGAGCGACGGCGGCGCCTGGCGCGCGTCGCCCGCCTTGTCGCTGGTGGCGGCCGTGTGGCCCGACAGCAGGTCGGCCGCGCGGTTGGCCTGGGCTTCGGTGCGCAGCTTCTTCAGGTCGGCGTTTTCGCCGGGCAGCACGCTCCAGCCCGCGGGGCTGTCGAGCGACTCGGCAGTCATCCAGCCGTCGAACACGTGCAGGTAGTGGCGCCCGCTGGCGTCGCGCAGCAGTAGCACGCGCGTGTTGAGCACGCGATCCATCGAGGTGCCTTCGGCACGCACATAGCGCGGTGCGCCGTCGATGCTCACCAGGATCGCACCCTGGCGCGAGAAGATGAGCGAGGGCGCATCGTTCTTCAGCGGCAGCCGTGCGTTGCGCTCGGCGGCCTGCACGCCTTGCACCTGCGCCTCCAGCCGGTCGAGGCTGATGGTGCGCCGCTTGCCGATGGCGTCCTTCTGCAGCGCGTCGACCCAGGCCTGGGCCTCCTGGCCGGCCGAGGGGAACTGGGCCTTGGTGACGGTGTACTGGTCGAGCGTGACGCGGCGCGTTCCCTTGTCGACCAGCGTGCGGGCGGCCAGCTCGACCACGCCGTAGGTGGCGCGCGAGTCCTTGCCGGTGTCTCCGCTGCCGCTGGCGCCTTTGCGCATCACGACCGCGGCGCGCACACGCAGCTGCAGCCCGTCCCAGCTGTCGACCTGCGGCGGATAGACCTGCAGCACGTCCTTGGCGTTCAGGCGCACCGTGTAGGGCCAGGGGCTTTCGCTGCCGGGCTGGGCCGCGGGCGCGCTGCCTTGCGCTGTGGATGCGGCGTTGGCCGCGAAGGGCGAGCAGAGCGCTGCGGCGGCGCAGGCGAAAGCGGCCATCGCCTTCGTCCAGTGCCAACCGCGGCGTCGTTGCGAGCTTTGCATGGATGCGACTCCCATCTTCAATTCATGGCCGGTGCATCGTACTGAATGCGGGCGGCCCGGAGCGCGTCGGAGAAAATCCTGCCTCATGAGTTCCCTACGCATAGACCTGAACATGGTTCGAACCAATAGAGTTCGAAACCCCGACCCCGTGATCTCACTGGGACAATGTGCGCGAGCAGCTCGCAAAGTCCGTGTAAAAGTTCAAAAAAAGCGGTGACTTGTCGTGCCGCGCAAAAGCCAACGTTCAATAGAGATCGAAACACAGCCCCCAGCGGTCGTGCCGTACCTGTTTCGGGGCGCGGCACTTGCGACATTGATTGCCTATCAACGGCGTGCAATGGGGTTTACGGTCGAGCAGTCCGACCGCGCTTTCTACGGGGACCAAGCACGTCTACCGAATGCCCCCAATCTTCTTGGCCTGGGTGCCAATAAGATTGCCGAGCGAGTTTTCGGGCAAGAAATCTCGGGCATTGACGTGCTCATGCGGCACACGTTGTTTGGCTTCTACGGCCGATTTTTGCCGGATACAACCAGAGAGAGCTGGGCAAAGGATTTGTTCGATTTTCGAGGACGAGCACTCGCTTCCTACATCGACATCACGTCCGGCCCATTGAGTTCGCTGGGGGAATTGCGAAAGTGCACGGAGTGCATCAGCCAGGATCATGAGGACGGCCGCTTGGCAGCCTGGAGGGTGCTACATCAGCTACCCTTCCTCAATCATTGCGCAGAACATTCATCAACCCTCATCTCTCATTGCGCGGCTTGCAAGCAGCCCTATGAGCGGGGCAGCGACTATCGATTGCCTAGTGACGGATGTAGATACTGCAACAGCGTCACCGTCCAATCGCAGAAGGTCGAGAGCCGGCCGGGTGCTTTGTCCCTTGGAAATCTTTGTGCGCGGATCTTCAACGGGTTTGCAGGCCATCTTGAGCCAACCCAGTGGGGACGTTGCGTTGCCGCGACTGTCTCGAAGCTGGAAGGCCTCGATGAATCGGTCAGGGCGATCGAGGGCCATCTGCGGAGAACTTGGAGAGTTCGATCGATCAGCGACCTTTCGGCTGTCCTCGGGCGCAAGCTTCCCCGCGACTTCGTGCGACTGGAGCTTCAGTTGGAAGGGAGCCCGCGCGTAGTGCTTCCGCGACTGCTCACATACAGCGCCATCGAGTCCCTAGTCCCAGAAATCTCGAATGATGGCCCCCCGGAAATCCCTCAACGCCTAGCTATACGGCGGAATGTCAATGGTGAAGCGGAGCGTCTTGCGGAAATGGCCAATGCCCATGCGATTGCCCGGGGCGTGATCGATCGGCTGATTTCGGGAGATTCGCAGGCTGCAGTGATCAAAAGAGAAGCGATCTCCCGTAGGAGGCTCCAGCAGTTTATAAAACTGCTCCCTATAGATCTTGGCGAGTACTTGGCGGCACAACAGCGAGCCGGTCGCACTGCACGCCAAGCCCAGAATCAGACCACGATTTCAAAGAGAGAACGACTTCGGGGCGAGCGACGCCAAACGTTGTTGGACGCGCTTGCGGTCAACCCGGGTCTTAGGAGAATCGATGCCGCTGGTCTGATGCCAACGGAATACAGGTGGCTTACTGGAAACGATTCGATATGGCTCGACAGCGTTCTTCCAACCGAGAAGGCATTCAAGCCCCGGCGTTTTCGCTCCGATATTGAGCGAAAGAAGGCCTACAGAGCAGATGTCCTGAAGCTCCTCAAAGCTCGACCGACTATCGGTCGAAACGAGGCGGTATTGAGCCTCCCGAAGGCAATGGCTTGGCTGAGGTTCAACGATCGAGTTTGGTTCGACAAGAACGTTCCTGTGCGGGCCCATCAACGCATCTCCACGTCTTGGTATAAAAGCGAGAAGCCACTCGTTCTTCCTGCGGCGATCCTGAAACGTCGGTATGCAGATGACGATGAGAGGACGCGCGCAGCCAAGAAGTTTGTGTCCCAAGTGAAGACATTGAATCCGCACCTTCTTCGATCGGAGATCTGCCGGGTATGTTCTTCAGCCATCGTTTGGCTTCGCGCCAGAGAGCCAGCGTGGCTGAAAGCAAACCTTCCTCCACGGGCTGATCCCAGCCTTGTGAAGAAGAGGCCGCGAGGACCGTCTATCAAGCCTTGACCGGCATCCTTGGGTTGCACCTTGGAGGTTGTAGCCCACGCTTCCAGAGAACTGCTCGCAATCCCGTCGCCTTGGCCGCCGTCATCAGGAATGCGACTCGGCAGCTTTCTTCAATCAGAGTAACTGTCGAAACTCCGCTACCACAGTTGGTCATTTAGTTCGTTGGGCCGAGGCGTCGGTTGCGCCACCATTACTCCCTTCTGCTTCGTTGCGCCGGACATGAAGGACGCTGCCTGGGCGGGGCAGCCCAGTGTTTAGGTTACGCGGGGCACTCATATCGGGAGCACCACCATGGCGAATGTGTTGTCGGGATCGTCGCCAGGGCGTCTGCTCTGCGTCGCAGGTTTTCGTGCGAGTGTGGGTGGCGCAGACGGGGCGTCGAAATCCGAGTCCTCGATGTGCCACCGCCCAGCGAGCGCTGCCGCACCCAGGCCTCGTTCCACTGCCATTCGAATCTGCCGAGGTGTGTGCCATGCGAGTCGGCAAACCTGCAGGTCTGTCAAGGGTCTGAAGCGCGCGCGCTGAACGCGACGAGGGACCAAGCGTACAAGCGTTTCGGCGTAGATGGCATGTGCGAGTGCCAAGCGGCCATCGATGTCGGGTTCCGGAATGACAAATTCCGTGAAGCGCGAGCGAACCGGCATCGGAATCCTTCGCGCGTCGTTGGCGGTGGCTATGTACCAGACGTATGAAGCGTCAAACTCGAATGCCGCGCTCTGGTCCTTGATGCGTGAATTCGAAACCGGCTCGAGCACGGTCAATAGCGCATCGATTGGATTTCGCCCGGTGCCAGAGGCGGCCGCCTTGTCGATCTCGTCGAGCAACACCACTGGATTGGCATGTGCTCCTGTGACCACCAACTGGAACAGCGCCCCGATGCTGGTATTGGCCCAATGCCGGTCATTGCCGCGCAAACTACCCGAATGCTCAGCGTTGTCGAAGCTCTCCCGATGCACAGGAGTTCCCAGAATATCGGCCAGCCGATGGCTAAAGTAGGTCTTGCCTACCCCCGGCTCGCCAAGAAGCAGGATTGGCGTGGGCTGCAAAGGGGTGCGGGCGAGTTCCGCCAGCGCCAGGCGCTGAGCGATGAACGTGAGCACATCTGTGAAATGCGGTACGTCATGCGCCAGGGATTGAAGGCGCGAGCGCCAATTCCTCGGCAAGCCCACCTGTCGCCAAGGACCGGGTTTGAGCGCTCGCTCGAAGAGTCCGATGTCACGCTTGACCAACTGCTTGTCTGGACTGTCGGGATGAGTGCGCAGCATATGGAGTCGCTCGCAGGCGCGGTCCCAGTCATAGACTGCGACGGTGCCGGTCGGTCGTCGAGGGGGCCGAATGGGAGGAGGCGTGGACGGCGGCAATGAAGAGGTGGAAGCGCTGGAACTGTACGCGGCGTTCTCGGCCACCTTGCGCGCTTCCTGTCTGGCGAGCCTGGCCACCTCGGCTGTCCGCTCCTCTTCGATCCGGCGTTGCTTACGTTCTTCGAGCAAGGCGCTGGACAAGTGACACGGCAACGCGATGGGCATGCGGTAAGCGACGCTCTCGTAGTAGTGTTCATGCTCGTGCAGACAATATCCTGAAGGTAGGGCGCTTGATTTGCTTGATTGCGAATCGGGAGGCATTTCGAACTCCGAATGCGAAATTAGTCTTGATTTAGTGAGGCAAGGATCTGTGGACGGGCCCTCCAAGACCGCATCAGCCGAAGCCGGGAAGCAGCAACTGTTTGTCCGCCCTTGATCGCAACTGCGACATGAGGTGGCGTAGCTCCGCGGGAGCGTGCTCCCGAAGCCATCGCACATCGGCTGAGTGCTCGCGCTCGAGATCGCTGCGTGTCAGCTGG
The DNA here is from genome assembly GCF_001591385.1 of Variovorax soli NBRC 106424. GTDB lineage: Bacteria > Pseudomonadota > Gammaproteobacteria > Burkholderiales > Burkholderiaceae_C > Variovorax > Variovorax soli. The sequence continues at coordinate 11,656 of NZ_BCUU01000043.1, read as the reverse complement.
GGATTCATCGCGACCTTCTGGGTAAGTTCGGATTTGATCGTCGCTAGCCGCTGAGTGCGCAGCCGGTCGCGCCAATCTCGCCTCAACCCCGGGTCCGCTTCGAGCCAACGCACGATGTCGCTGCGAGAGGCCCTCAGCGCAAGCATGACGTCCGCGTAGCTCCGGGCTTCGTTGAAGGCGGCGACGACGTGTGCGGGCGTGCGATTGCCCAACGGCTCTTGCGCAAACAACAATCTCTGGCCCTGGACATCCGTACGTCGTCCACGCAAGGCATCTTCGAATGTGCTGGGGGTGATGTCAGAGTCCGCCATGCCGATGGCGCACCACAGAATCAGCCACCGCACGGCATGAGAATGCTTGTGCCGCCAAAGCTGTGATGCGATCCAGTCCCCGTCGGCCAGCGCAACTGCCCAACTGGGCCCACGCCGCAACCAGGCTGACGTCTCCGTACCGCGGAACCACTGACACAACCGCGCGGGGCGTGCCGCTCTCGCGTCATGCATGACGCCCAGAGCCTTGAGGCGAGAGATCGATGCTTCGCGAAGTCCATCCACGTTCACGACCCGTGTTTGCGCGATTCGTGCGCCGAAGCGAGCCAGAAGTACGGATACAGGGCAGGCGGGCGCAGCGCCGCGGGCGCCCTGCACCTGCGCGGACGTCCTGCCTCCCGGTAGCAGCCAGCGCTTGTGCGCTCCATCGAACTGACGCAAGGGCGTTAGATGGACCGAGCACACCCATGACAGCGGCCATTGATGGGAAACGTGCCAGTAGGCGCGGCCGAGCCGTTGCACGTCGCTCTCCATGCACTCGAAGCATGCCTTGAGGGGATGCCGCGGCCCAATGGTTCTGGACGAGCCGTCGCAGCGCCGGCGCGCGTGGCAATCTCCTCTCCAGCGCTCAGCCGTCCTCGCCTGCTCCTCGGCCGGCAGAAAGGGAAGATAGAAGCCGGCGATGGTGTGGTGCCGAATGAGGTGGAGCAGGCTTGAGGCATCGTCCGGCAAACCAAACTGGCTCGGCTCGATGCGCAAGGGAATGTCGTGTTGCCGCACCGCATGGCGGGTCCCAAGCAGCGCCATGGCGGTGTGCTCGGCGCTGGTATTGCCACTCATGGCGTGTGCGGTGGCGTATAAGCTGTAGAGCGTTTCGTCGGCTTCCAGTTGCGGGAGATGACCGATGACAACAGTTGAGATGAGAGCTGACATGGCCGCGTGCTCACCGTCGACCGCGGCGCGAACTCGAGCCCGCGCTCAGCGCCTGCTGCGCGTTATCAATCAACTCATGTTGCAGGCCCAGCATCTCGCGCTGCTCGGGCTTCAGTTCTTGAAGTGCCTTGGCCCGAGCGAGCGTGTCGTTCTTGATGCGCTTGAAGTTGGCTTCGAAGGTGCGCAGAAGTTTCTGAACGGCCTGCGCTGGAGAGGGATCGGGCAAGTCCGATGAGAGTGGGGAGGTGCCGGCATCTGGCAGAGGTGTCTTGCTGTCGGCTTTGTTTCTCCGGGTCGATGGCGGAACGTCCAGCAGGCGGCGGCCAGCCCGAAGCGCCGCCTCTCCCTGCCCAAAAACCTGAGCATCCTCCTGTACCTTGAGGTACTGGGGAGACTTGGCGGCCCTTTCAAGGTCATGAACTGTGAGATTGGCGCTGGAGCGTCCGTGGACTGCCGCATTGCGCAGTGCCTCTTGCTGGGCCAGCGTCCAGAGGGAGAAGTAGAAGCTCGGATTGCCGCCGGTGAGTTCGAACTCGCGCTGCGCCCTCATGGGCGTCATCTGCATCTCCTTCTCGACCAGGGAGAACCTTCGCACGTGTGGGACGAAGTCCTCAGCCCACCAATCAACGGAAGGGTTCTGCGCTGGCAGCAACTCATCGATGCCGCCGACCGAGAAGCGCCGACGCACTTGAGAAAACGCCTCCAGGTGCACAAACGCCAAAGGATTGCCCACCATGACGATGGAGATCCCCAGGTTCATCAGGATCAAGTAGAAGATGACGAATTGCAGGCTCCACGGGCTGTCTGCGAAGTTCTGGCCCTGCTTTTCGTCGATCACGACCAGTGCCACGCGATGGTTCACCAGGATCTGAGCCACCTTGACCATCAGGACGTCGATGTTCGTCCGCTTCCTGTGCTGGTCGAAGTATTCGCTTTGCCCGCCAAGCGCCTTGTCGACCTCGAAGAGAATCGCGTGCAGAAGTCCGCCACGCGATCCGTTGGGCGAATACTGGACGTTCAGGTACACGATCTGGCTGAGCTTGGCCCAGCCGGCCGCGGCGCAGGCGCTGTGATGAATGACCGGCTGCGGCGCGATGATCCCGAGCGTGCGAGAGACAAGACGCGACTTGCCCATCCCCGTCATGGCCTTGATGATGGCCCCGCCGGCCTCGACGTTCGCAACGGCATTCATGGCCTGGAGTGAGTCGCTGAGCACGACGGCGTTTCGGCGCCGCCGCTCAGCGGCGTTGAGCGGATTGGTGGCGATATAGGCGCGGCGCACGAGCTTTTGCAGGCCGCTGGCAATGCTGAAGACCGTGCGGACCGGAACGTAGTGCGAGATCGCCATGTTGGTCAGGGCGTCGCGCGCGCCGGGTGGGATCCTGCGCCAGTCGACGTCGGCCAGCGGAGACGACTCCATGTGCTGTGCCCATTCGTGGTGCTGCACGAATGGCGGCAGCGCTTCGAGGAGCGGATTTGGGCCCAGGAGAAGTTCGGGCCGCGCAATGATCTCATCAAGCTTCATGAGTGACTCCTTTGGGCGCCTGCGCTATAGATGATCGATTGCGCCGGGACATGGCCAACGCGGCCGCGCCGTCCTCGTAGTCCCCGTCCAGATCTGCGTGCTCCGGCGGACACCCAATTGAGTCGGGGGCCGAGGTTGAGGTTGAGGTTGAGGTTGACGTTGAAGTCGAGGACGACGAATTTGCGTCTGCTGAGGCATCCGCCTTCGCTGCTCGCACGCTCAGTTGCTCCTGCGCGCGCAAATGTTCCATCTCTGCATCCCGGTTGGCGATGAGGCCGTCCCGGTAAGACGTTTTGGATGGTTTCTTGTCGAGCGCGGCCAGCTCCGCCAACAGCTCGGCCCTCGCGTTGTCGGTGACGTTGCGGCGGGCCAAGATCCTGTTGGCTCGGTGCGACTCTTCCTGAGACTGCAACTCATCGCCCTCGAGGTCCGATTCGGCCAGTGTGGCGATCCAGTCCGGTAGCGTGAGGCGGTGCCAGTGAGAGTCGGTTTCGGTGCAGGTCAGACGCAGCATTCCGTTGGCCGTCGGCAGCCAGACGGTCGTCAGATCGGCCTCGTCGAACTTCACCGTGGTGGAAATATTCGTTCCCAGGCGCCGAACCTCCGACATCAGTCCGGTTTCGATGAACGCCTCGCTGAGAAATCGCATCCGCGGGACGAGCCGCTCGCGCCCGTGGATCTTGGCGATCAGGTGCAGGCCGTTCTTCGTGATCACGGCCGGGTGGTCCGGAAGCATGAACGCACGGATCTCTTCGGGGTTGCAGGCGACTTCTGCGCTTTGGCGTTGTCGCAACCACTTGAAGATGTTCAGCCGCGTGGGACGCACGTCCGGCGACTGGATCTTCATCTCCAAGGGCTGCAGATCGGGCACCTCCTCCTTGTTGTAGTCCAGCACGTGCCAAATCAGTTCGCGCATGTACTCCCAGTAGTGCCACAACGCGCCTTGCGCCGCGTGTTCCTCGCCGCGCTCCACATGACGACCGCCCTGATTGTTGCCAGGCAGCGTTTCATCCAGGAGCTGGTGGTCCGTATGGTTCTGCGTTTCGATATCGCCCTTGGCATCCCCGCGGTGGGCCGGCGCGAAGTGGATATCGAAACCGAGCTGGCGACCTGCTTCATAGGTTTTCTGCCCTTTCATCTCGCCGTTGTCGGCCAGGTAGAGCCGAAACAGCATGGCCGGCCAGTCCTCTTCGGTGATCTCGATTCCAAAGCGGGCGCAGTATTCGACCTTGGAGCTGGCAGCGTGCAAGATGGTCTTGAGCGCGGTGTTCTGTGACGGCGGCTCCCAGCTACAGTTGATCCCAACGATCAGCCCGACGACGCCTTCCTTGATGACGCTGCGCGTCATTGGCGGCAGCTTCCTCATCCGGCCGAACACCGACACGAGATACGTGTCCGTAGAGGTGGAGTCAAAGGCGGCGCGCTGGCCGACCATGGCGTTCACGGCGCGCACGGAGCCGCCGCGCGCGTCGAGCTTTTGGCTGGCTTTTCGTGGGCCGAGGATCAGTTCCGTGACGCTCTTGTCCTCGCACAGCTTCTTTCCCCATCGCATGAACTGCGCAAAGGTAGGTCTCTCATGCTTGGGCAGCAGTTCGATCTGGGTCGCTTCTTTGGAGGGATGCGCCCAGTACGTGGCGCACGCAAGAAGATAGGCGTCCCTGGCGCTGGTCCCGTGCTTGATGCGGCGATAGAAATGGGCCAGGCGGAGCTTGTCCGTGTGCACCAGCGTGCCGTTTTCATCCACGGTGGACTGAAGGGCATAGCCCCGCGGCGCCCTTTTGGCGATGAATAGGCGGGTGGAGCGCCCAAGCTTCACGCGTTGAGGTTTGGGCTTGCCCGGGCCGCCGCAGCGTTTGTAGCCGTTCTCGAGCGCATTGACCTTGCTGCCCAGCGCCAGGAACCGGTGTAGCCAGCAGTAGATGGTGGCGGTCGATCCGCTTTCTTCCTCCAGCAGCGGCCTCAGCACTTCGAATCGCTCGTCGCGGTGCTTCAACTGGGCGTTCAAGCGTTTTAGCGCGGCGCCTTGCACCAGCGCTCGGCGCTGATTGTCGTCCAGTGTGGGCGCTTCGACGATTCGCTGGAGCTCGCCGGTACGCCACACATGCGCCAGATCTGATAGGCGCTCCTTGCGGGGGCTGCCGACGTAGTAGTCCGTCCGCTCGGTCTGGGTACGCGACCTCCTTGGAAGATCGATGAGCCAGACCGCGTCGTCCTCCTGTGCGGCACAAATGGCCAGAATTCTTGTGGGGCCGCTGAGATGCCTGGCCGTTCCCAGATTGTCCAGAACGGCTCCCACGACCAGAGGGGCGGGAACATCGATCATTGCTCGCCTCCCACCCATTGGTCATGCATCGCGGCGCGCAGCCTGCGCCCGCCGAGGATGAGCGGCCGGTAAATTTCCAGCGGACGGCCCAAGTCGTGGTCGAGATCCTGGCGCCAGAGCGCCAGGTGCAGTGCGCGGTCCAGCGTCTGGCGGTTCACACCATGCAGGTACGCCAGGTCGTCCAGAATGGCGTGTGGGGAGTTGGCGTAACCCCAACGGGTGCAGGCTTGCACAACGAGCTCGTACTCGTGAGAGAGCCGCAGCCGCTTTTCCTGATCAGGGCGCAACAGCGGATTGAGCGCGTCGAGGTTCCTGCGCAAGATCTGCGGTAGCCGTTCCGGATGCGTCAGCCGGTACTCAATGCCGCTTTCCTCGCAGTAGGCCTGGATGAGAAGCAGGCGCTGCTTGAGTCGGTCCAAATTGCCGTTTTGGCGGATCTTTGCTTCCGGCTTGCAGTCGTGGGCGGTGAGGCCATAGCTACCGTCGGCCTTCTTCCAGGTCGCCAGAATGTCAATCGTCGCAACGTAGGGAATGTCAGTGCCCGGGAACACCCCATGGCGGATGCCCAGTTCTTCTGCGACGCAAAGAAGACCTCGGGACCGTCGCGCAAAGCCGACAGCTGGCAAGCCGCACGCCGGATGGTGGTGGCTCCAAGGCCAGGCGGGGTACTGATCGCGCAAGTCGGCGGCGCCGAGCCACTTCAGGAATACCAGCATGTGGCGCTCGCCCGCGGAGCGGTAATGATGGGTGTGCCCGAACTCCGGGCTGTTCAGATATCCGATGTAGGAGCTTGGCGAGTAGTCGTGCTTGGTCACCCGCAACCAGGGCTTGTAGTCGGCCAGATGGCCCTGCCCGTAACCTGCCTTGATGAGCTGCGTCAGCTTCACGTGTGTCATCCGACCCGTCTGCGGGGGCGGTCTGCGCCTTGAGGGAACGAACTGCTCGGCTCGGAAGCGAAAGGCACTGCCAATCATGCGAGCCCCCCTTGCTTGGCCGCGTTCGCACGTGCGCCGGACGGGAGAGCGCCGATGGACGGCTCGCGGAACGGGCGAGTCGTCGCCGCGATTGCAAGCCGGGAAGCAACGACGGGGCTGCGGGTAGGCAAGCAAGCCCGGGAATGGGCTCGCAACCAGATTGGCAACGAGGCGGGGGAAGGCGCAGCCTGCGCGCTGCCAGACCCAGTGCGGATACCACGATTCTTGGATCGCATGGACATTTCCTCTGAAGAGCGCCGTTTTTTTGGTGCGAGTCGGCTCTTGACGCGCCGGTGCTCCAGAGAGAAAATGACCCTAGGGAAACTGCAAAATCCTTAGGTGTTCTCTACGGAACGCCGGCAGCGCCGGTTCTTCGAAAGGGAATCGGCGTTTTGCTACATGGAGGGTTCTCCTTCAGGTTGAGGTTGGTCAACTGCAATTGCGTAGACGAGCGCACGCGGCGCGTGCGGCGGCCAGATCTTCAGCGCGGCAGGTGTTTCTGCCCATCTGGCACGGCAGGTAGGGATCAACTGCCCGGGTTCATTCGCATGCGATCTCATCTCACCTGTTCACGCGCGTGAGCGCATGACCGGTCGGATGACGATGCTGATGTCGGAGCCTTCTTCAGCCCCAATTCGACCGCGATGCGGTGAGCTGCTCCCCGGCTGGCCTTGGACTGGCCCGCGAGCAGGCGATAGACGCTGGCCGGGTTGAAGCCCCTGGCTCGAGCCCACGAGGCGACATCTTCGCCTCGATCGAAAAAAGCGCCTCGCACCGCCGCGAGTTCCGCGGCGTTGATCTCCGGAAGTGGCATGAAGCTTGAACAAAGTTTCGGAAAGCGTAACGCATCGGCGGCTTGGGCGCAAGCTAGGAATTGCGCTAACCCATTGTCGCTATTGGAGTTTTTTCTCCGTCGCGGAGTATTGATGCAACGCAAATAGATTGCTCGCTAAGCACGATGGGCCACAGGGCATGTTTGCTCATGTAGGTCGCCACAGTTAGTGCGACTTTTCGTAAGCGGGGCCTCAAGGCCCTCTTGACGTAGACGGGGTGACGGGATCGTCGGTGCTCAGACGTCGAGCACACGCCGCAGCGCATCGAACGGTACCCGCCAAGTCCCACCGTCGCCGGTGCCCAGGGTGGCCGTGTGTTGGTTGATGCGTACGATCACGCCGGTGATGTTGCGACCATGTCGATCATTGAACGTCACGGTGTCCCCGCGTTGAAATTCGCGGGGATGGCTTGTCGCACTGGCGGGTTCCGGCGGCGGTTGATAGGGCGCACTCTCGTCGCGGCGGTCTGCGCCGGAGTAGCCCTGCATCGCCAGGCAGGGGATCTTCCAGGTTCTCTTGGTGCCTTCTTCCAGCACTGTCGCCTGCGTGTCCTTCATGGCAATGACCTTGCCTCGACGCGTCTGGCCATCGCGGAAGTCTACGAACTGCACGGGCTGGCCAAGGTGGAGATTCGCACGCGCCGCAATGCCGCGGCGCGGATCGGCCAGCATGCCCTCGATCAAGGCTTTGAGCTGGTAGAGCTGCAAACTACTCGCGCCCTCGAGGGCTTCGATCATCCGCGGGTCGGGGCCTTGCAGGATCACACTCGTCTTCCTCCGTTGCGCAGCCAGTTCGTGGAATATCAGGCTGCGAGTCGTTGCTCCACAAGGTGCCCACCGATGTTCCACGGCAGCAACTCGTCGATGCGGGTGATGGGATGGTCGGCAATGCGCGCAAGCACGTCGCGCAGATACGCCTGCGGATCGAGCCCGTTGAGCTTGGCCGTCTCCACCAGACTGTAGATTGCCGCGGCCCGCTCGCCGCCGGCGTCCGAACCCATGAAGAGATAGTTGTTTCTTCCAAGGGCGACGCCACGCAGGGCGCGTTCGGCGGCGTTATTGTCGATTTCGATGCGGCCGTCGTCACGGTATCGCGTGAGCGATCGCCACCGTGAGAGCGAGTAGCCGATCGCCTTGGCCAGCTCCGACTTCTTCGACACCTTGCCCAGCGTACTTGTGAGCCATGCGCGAAGCTCTTCGAGCAACGGTCCAGCACGCGCTTGTCGCACCTGACGTCTCACCTCAGGGGGCTGACCCCGGATCTGGGCTTCGATCGCATACAGCGCGGCAATGCGCTGCAGCGCCTGGTGGGCGATCGAGCCGGCAACGAAGCCCTGGCTCTCGTGCAGATCCCAGAAGGGTCGACGCGCGTGGGCCCAGCAAGATGCTTCGACGACACGCCCACTCGCATAGACCTTGCCGTACCCCGAGTACGCATCGGCCTGAAGGATACCGCTGTAGTTCGCGAGGTGTGCCTGCGGATGCTCGCCCTTGCGGTTGGGCGAGTAGCGGTACCAGGCCGCAGGCGCCTGTGTGCTGCCAGCCGGCCGGTCGTCGCGCACATAGACCCACAGCCGGCCGGTCTTCGTTCGGCCGCGGCCGGGATCAAGCACGGCTACCGGGGTGTCGTCGGCATGCACCTTCTCGCCGGCCAGTACATAGCGTCCGAGCGCGGCCAACAGAGGGTCGAACAGCTTCTCGCCCTGGCCGACCCAGCCGGCCATGGTCGAAGGGTCGATGATGACGCCGTCGCGCCCGTAGATGCGACTGAGGCGATGCAATGGCGTGTGGTCGCAGTACTTGGACACCAACACGTTGGCCAGCAGTGCAGGACCGGCCACCCCACGCGCGATCGGCCGGCTCGGCGCTGCGGCTTGGAAGATCGCTTCGCATGCCACGCAGGCCAGCTTGGGCCGCACATGACGGATCACCTTGAAGCGCGAGGGCACGTACTCCAGTTGCTCGGAGATGTCTTGTCCGATCAGGCGCAGACGGCCGCCGCAAGCGCTGCAGCCGCAAGTCTGGCCATTGGCGTCGTGGTGATCGGCGGTGGTCTCGGGCCGATAGACCTGGTTCTCGCGCGGCAGGTGGGCTGGGAGTTTGCGATCGATCTGCACGTTGGCGGCATCGGCAGCGGGCACCGCGATCGATGCCGGCCGTTCATACAGTGGTTCGCCTTCCAGAAGGGCGATTTGCGGGTCATCGAGCTGCTCGCTGGACGATCCGAAGCGCGCTCGCGTGCTGCGCAGCAACTGCATCTTGAGCTTGTCGACCATGAGCTTGAGAAGCGCCACCTCGGCGTCCCGCTCCTCGACCACTCGCAGCAAACCCTCAACGGTGTGGGGCTTGGTGGAGTCGTTGATCGGCGTCGTCACGTCCTCCACTGTGCCCGGCGCCGGGCAACTCGAACATCAGTGCTGTACCGGAGATCTTCTCATCCAGTAGTGCGCCGGCCAGAGAAAGGCATCAGGCGGCGAGCATCGGCTCGTGCGTGCGCACGGGCATGCGCCAGTCGATGCCTTCCAGCAGCATGGACAGTTGCGCGGGCGTGAGCGACACGCTGCCAGACGTGGCCTGCGGCCAGACGAAGCGGCCGCGCTCCAATCGCTTGGCCAGGAGCATCAGGCCCTGGCCGTCGAACCACAGCACCTTCAGGATGTCGCCGCGCCTGCCGCGGAAGACGAAGACGTGGCCGCAGAACGGATTGGCCGCAAGCGCGGTCTGCACCATGGCTGCCAGGCCGTCGAAGCCCTTCCTCATGTCGGTGTGGCCGGCCACGATCCACACGCGCGTGTTCGCGGGCAGACCGATCATGCAATGGCGCCCAGCAGGCGCAGCACGCAACGCACGCTGTCCTCATCGACTGGACCACGCAGCCGCACGCGCGTGGAGCCAACGTCGATCTCGATCACGCCAGTTGACGGTCGCGGCGCCATGACCTTCGCAGCCTTGGCTGCGGGCACCGTCTGCACCGTCACCGGCAAGAGGGTCGGCGAAGCCGCCGCCAGCGCCGCGGGCGCCCCCACGCGCAGATGAAGCCGGCGCCAATTGAACAGGAGGTTGGCATTGATGCCATGCTGCTGCGCGATGGCGGCGACCGAGGCGCCAGGTTCAAGGCTGCGTTCGACCAGTTCCTGCTTGAGCGCCTCGCTGTGCTTGCGCCGGGTGTCCTTGCCCGAAGTGACTCGCTTGTCCATGTGTGCACGTACCAGTTAAATGCACACATCCCAGTGTGAGCACGATCAGGCGATCCTGCTCATGCCAGCCTGGCTCCACCAGAGGGCCTTGAGGCCACGCTTACCGAAAGCCGAAGTGCCGCGGCAGCCAGGCTTCTGTCGGCTCACTGAACCTAAAGCGGCTGAACAGACATGCGGCGCTGCGCGCATGCTGGCGTTAACCAGGTGCAAACATGGTGTAGTGCCTCGGGGCCGCAACTAGCCCAACCCACCGTAATGGGGCGTTATGGTGGGTGACGTTATGGGTAGTTGGCGCCACGCGCGCGCCAACGCCTGCAAGGCTGTGCCCTGCCTGCACTTGATTGCTCGCCCGCGTGAACTTGTTGTCCTTTGGGCGCGCTTAGCAGCCGGCGGGCGCGTAGCCCGATGGTAGCCTTCTCCGGGCTAGTGCGGGGGTGGGGCAGTTTGGTTAGCCGTCGACAACCCCAACCATCGAGGCTGTATGTTTGCCACCGCCAAAGCGCAGTGCTGGCGCTGGGCGCTGTAGTGTCGCGACCCCGTTGCTAGTCCTTAACAACCGAAGAACCGCATGAAGCTTCAGACCATTCGACTTTGCAACTTTCAGTCATTCGGGGCGACGACTACGGAAATTACGCTTGACGACGTTACGTACCTGATTGGCCCCAACGGGTCTGGGAAGACGGCCGCACTCTTAGCGTTGTGTCGCGCTTTTTCGATCGACCCTGCCATGCGTCGAGTACAGCGGTCGGACTTTCACGCTCCTACCGATGAGGAGAACGCGCCGGATGAGCGCGAGCTTTGGATCGAGCTCGACTTTCGCTTTCCCGAACTGCTCGGAGAGGACGCTGCCTCGACCGTTGCCCCGCATTTTGGGCACATGCGTCTTGACGCGGCGGACAGCATTCCGCGGGTTCGGTTTCGCCTCACGGCCACCTTGGGTGCGGATGGCGATATCGAAGAGTCGCTGGTCTACGTGCTCGACGTGGATGCTGAGGGCACGCCGCTAAGCACCGCGGTGGTGCCCCGGGCCGAGCGTAGTCAGATCCAAGTCCACTATCTTCCCGCGCGGCGCGATCCAGCCGATCACATAACCTATGGTGCAAATGCACTACTCGGGCGCCTCTTGAGGGCGGTGAACTGGGAGGATGAGCGCGAGGAGATTAAGGATTCCATGGAAATCAACACGCCACAAGGGCCGTTACGGTTATCGGCGCATCACTGCCCAGCTTCGCCAGGCAGGACAGGCCGTGACCCACAAGACGGTGCAGCGGCTGATGAACGGCCTCGCTCTGAAGTCTCTGGTTCGACCCAAGAAGTACCGCTCTTACCGGGGCGAGCACGCCTTGGTGCCCAATCTGCTCGATCGCCAGTTCGATGCAGCCCGACCGAATGAAAAGTGGGTGACCGATGTCACCGAGTTCAACGTCCGGGGTGAAAAGCTCTACCTGTCACCCATCCTGGATCTCTACAACGGGGAAATCGTTGTCTACGAGATGCAGGAGCGTCCCGTGTTCCACCTTGTGGGCAACATGCTCAAAAAGGCCCTATCCAAGCTCAAAGGCCGCAACGAGGCACCGCTGCTGCACTCCGATCAGGGATGGCA